>JAXLWI010000032.1:0-45598 GCA_046328575.1 Anaerolineae bacterium | reverse complement strand
AGATGCAAGACATTTTCAAAGCGAAGAATCCGCGGTCGTGGATTTTGCGCTTCCACACGCAGACGGCGGGCGTCACCCTCACCGCGCAGCAACCCGAAGTCAACGTCGCCCGCGTGGCGCTTCAGGCGTTGGCCGCCGTGCTCGGCGGCACACAATCGTTGCACACCAACAGCATGGACGAAGCGCTCGCCCTGCCCAGCGAGAAAGCTGTCAACGTCGCGTTGCGCACACAGCAAGTCATCGCGCACGAGACTGGCGTCGCTAACACGATCGATCCCTTAGGCGGCTCATTCTACGTCGAGTGGCTGACCAGCGAAATGGAACGCCGCGCTTACGACATCTTCAAGCAGATCAACAACTTTGGGGGCGTGATCAAAGCGATCGAGGCGGGCTACTTCCAACGTGAGATCGCCGAGTCGGCGTTCCGCTATCAACGCGAGATCGATCAACAAAAGCGCATCATCGTCGGCGTGAACGAATACCAAATGAATGAGCCAATCACGATTCCGATCTTGCAGATGGACCCTGACGGCGAGCGCAAACAGAATGCGCGGCTGGCAGAGTTGCGCCGCACCCGCGACAACGAACGCGTCGGCGTGACGCTGAACGCTTTACGCGAAGCAGCCAAGGGCACCGCCAACACCATGCCCTTCATCCTCGACGCGGTGCGGGCGTATGCGACACTGCAAGAGATCACCGATGTTTTCCGCGAAGTCTTCGGGGTCTATCAAGAACCGGTGATTGTGTAACGACCAATCTGCGTCATTGCGAGGAGACCGGAGGTTGACGAAGTAAGCCTACATCTAGACAGGCGATTGCTTCGCCACAACGCGGCTTGCAATGAGTGTGCAGGTACTTAGCGAATCACGATCACATTTCATGTTCAGGAGATTGTCATGATTGATCATGCTTGGATCAAAGAATTCCCCGGCTCGATTACGGTGTGCGATGCCGAAGGAATTATTCTGGAAATGAACGACAAAGCCATCAAAACCTTTGAATCACAGGGCGGCGCGGAGTTGATCGGTACGCCGTTGCTCGATTGTCACCCCGAGCCCGCGCGTACCAAAGTGGCTGAGCTGCTCGCCACCCATCGCCGCAATGTCTATACCATCGAGAAGAACGGCGTGCATAAGTTGATCTATCAATCGCCGTGGTATGAAAACGGCGAGTATCGCGGCTTGATCGAGTTGTCGCTGGAAATCCCCGTCGAGATGCCGCACTTCGTGCGCCAGGGTTAGGCACGCATGTCCCAACCGTGGAAGACTTTATCGCGCACCCCTGTCTTTGAGCGCGGCAAGTGGCTGCGCGTCGAAGATCACACCGTCGAACTGCCCGATGGTCGCATCATCGAACAGTGGCCGTGGGTCATCACGCCTGATTACGTGAACGTCCTTGCGCTCACCGCAGACGAACACTTCTTGTTCTTCCGTCAAAGGAAATACGCCATTCAGGGCTTGACGCTGGCCCCCGTTGGTGGTTACATCGAACCCGGCGAGGATCCGCTGGTGGCCGCCAAACGCGAGTTGCTGGAAGAAACCGGCTACGAAGCGCCTGACTGGATCGATCTGGGCCGTTTTCGAGTGGACGCGAATCGCGGCGCAGGCACGGGCTATTTTTATCTGGCCCGTCACGCCCAGTATGTGACGCTGCGCAACGCGGATGATCTAGAGGAACAAGAGTTGGTGTACCTCACTCGCGCCGAAGTCGAAAAGATATTGGACGCGGGCGAATTCAAATTGATGGCGTGGACGGCCATCGTGGCGCTGGCTTTGAGACGCTTGTCCGCCTAAATTTCGCGCTCAGGAGAACATCATGACAAACTCGATCGCGTTGATTACCATCCTCACCGATGATGTGTCGCGTCTGGCCGCGTTTTATCGCGATGCGCTGGGCTTCGCCATCAAACAGGACATGGGTGGCTACGTTGAGTTCGAGAGCGCGGGCGTTCGCTTCGCGGTGTGTGCCCGATCGATTTTGCATGAAGCCAGCGGCGATGCGTCGTACACCGAGCAACGGCGCGGCCACGCTTTTGAATTGGCCTTTCCGTGTGACTCACCCGCGGACGTTGATCGCGCTTACGCCGACATCATCACGAAAGGGGCGACGCCCATCCACGCGCCTGCCGATATGCCGTGGGGCCAGCACACCGCCATGTTCGCCGATCCGGATGGCAACATCCACGAACTGTTTGCGAACTTGCCGCACTAAGTTGATTGTCGACTGGATGTTCGAGATGAACCTGATTGGTTAATTGCTGCGAGCCTGCTGTGTGGTCTCCTCATTTGGCTGCGCTATATTGATCTCAAGCGTGCCGTTGGGCGGACCCTTGCCAAACAGATGATGCCGCTTGAAAGCCTTCAACTAGGGCTATTGAGCTTTGTGCTTGTCGTGCTGTATGCTTCCGACCAGACCCAAACAACTTTGTGGCTGGTAGCAGCCATGGCATTACCGATCTGGGCGATTTTTGAAGTCGAATTCGTGCCGTACTGCCAGACCAGGCCGCAGTCAAGGTCATACTTGAGCCAGACAAGTGATAGAAATTTCGCGTATAGGAGAACGTCATGACAAACTCGATCGCGTTGATTACCATCCTCACCGATAATGTGTCGCGTCTGGCCGCGTTTTATCGCGATGCGCTGGGCTTCGCCATCAAACAGGACCTGGGTGGCTACGTTGAGTTTGAGAGCGCGGGCGTTCGCTTCGCGGTGTGTGCCCGATCGATTCTGCACGAAGCCAGCGGCGATGCGTCGTACACCGAGCAACGGCGCGGCCACGCTTTCGAATTGGCGTTTCCGTGCGACTCACCCGCGGAGGTCGATCGCGTTTACGCCGACATCATCACGAAAGGGGCGACGCCCATCCACGCGCCTGCCGATATGCCGTGGGGCCAGCACACCGCCATGTTCGCCGATCCCGACGGCAACATCCACGAACTGTTTGCGAACTTGCCGCAGAATTGATCCATAGAATCACGCGAACTAGATTTGCACGTGTAGCTTCACAACTCATTCTTCTTGCACATTTTTGGCCGATTCGGGGGAATGCGGTAGAATCCAAACGACTAACCAAGGGCAGGGGTAGTTTTGTATCAAGATTGGGGCAACTATGGCACCTAAGCGTTTAGCAGTGTTGACGAGCGGCGGTGACGCGCCCGGCATGAATGCGGCCGTGCGCGCGGTGATTCGAACTGCGCTCGATCGCGGTGTGACCGTCTACGCGATCTACGAAGGTTATCAAGGCATGGTCGACGACGGCGAGCAAATCCGCGAGATGAATTGGGATTCGGTCGGCGGCATTCTGGGACTGGGCGGCACCATCATCGGCACAGCCCGTTCCGATGATTTCCGCACCCGCGAGGGGCGTCGCCGCGCTGCGAAAAATCTCATCGATCGCGAGATCGATTCATTGGTGGTTGTCGGCGGCGACGGCAGTTTGACCGGCGCCGATCTCTTCCGGCAAGAGTGGCCGTCGTTGCTGAAAGAACTGGTCGAGTCTGGAGAAGTCACGCAGGAAACGGTCGATCAACATGGCAACCTCGCCATTGTCGGCTTGGTCGGCTCAATCGATAACGATATGTACGGCACCAACATGACGATCGGCGCGGACACCGCGCTGCATCGCATCACTGAAGCCATCGACGCAATTACGAGCACCGCGGCCAGCCATCAACGCACCTTCGTTGTCAAAGTCATGGGCCGCAACTGCGGCTATCTGGCGTTGATGGCCGCGCTCGCCACTGGCGCTGAATGGGTGTTGATCCCTGAGAATCCGCCGCAGTGGGACAACTGGGAAGAGAAGATGGTGGCCGATTTGCAGCGCGGCCGCAAAGCGGGTCGCCGCGATAGCATCGTGGTGATGGCCGAAGGCGCGCGCGATAAGAACGGCAACCCGATCGGTAGTTCGTACGTTCAAAAATTCCTCGAAGAAAGATTGGGCGAAGAAGTGCGCACCACCGTACTCGGTCACGTACAGCGCGGCGGCGCGCCCAGCGCCTTCGATCGCAACCTGGGCACGCTAATGGGTTATCAAGCGGTCGAGACCGTGTTGGCTTCCAAACCCGAAGACGAACCGCAGATGATCGCCATTCGCGGCAATCGCATTACGACGGTGCCGCTGATGAAATGCGTCGAGCAGACGCGCGCCATTGCCAAAGCCATCGACGACCACCAGTATGACAAGGCCATGGAATTGCGCGGCGGCAGTTTCACCGAGACGTATCGCACGCTGCGTACCCTGTTGCGCTCGCTGCCGCATCCGCCCACGCCGGGGCAAAAGCAGCTGCGCCTGGCCGTGATGAATTGCAGCGCGCCCGCCCCGGGCATGAATACGGCGGTGCGTGCGGCCGTCCGCATCGGCCTCGATCGCGGCCATGTCATGCTCGGCGTCTCCAACGGCTTCAAGGGGCTGATCGACGGCGAAGTGCACGAGATGGACTGGATGAGCGTCAGCGGTTGGGCGTCCAAAGGCGGATCGGGCCTGGGCACCAGCCGCGAAGTGCCGCACGGCCGCGAGTTCTATGCCATCGCCCGCACGATCGAGAAATATGACATTCACGGCATCTTGGTAATCGGCGGCTTCTCCGGCTATCAGGGCGCGTATCAACTGTATCATGAGCGCGAGAATTATCCGGCTTTCAACATCCCCATCATCTGTCTGCCCGCGTCGATCAACAACAACCTGCCCGGCTCCGATCTCAGCGTCGGCGCGGATACAGCGTTGAACACGATTGTGGAAGCGGTGGACAAGGTGAAGCAAGCCGCGGTGGCGCTGCGTCGCTGCTATGTCGTTGAAGTGATGGGTCGCCGCTGTGGTTATCTGGCATTGATGGCCGGACTGGCCACTGGTGCGGAGCGCGTGTATCTGCATGAAGAAGGCGTGCGACTGCACGATCTGGTCGCCGATGTGGAACAGCTGCGGTTGGGTTTCCAGCATGGCAAGCGCCTGGGGCTGATGATCCGCAATGAGGAAGCACACGAGGTGTACACCACCAATGTCCTCAATGCGATCTTCGAAGCAGAAAGCAACGGCCTGTTTGAAGTGCGGCAGACAATTTTGGGCCATGTCCAGCAAGGTGGCGATCCCTCGCCGTTCGATCGGATTCAGGCCACGCGCTTCGCCGCGCGCTGCATGGATTTTCTCATCGAGCAGGCACAGTCACCGGAACCACAGGGCGCGTTCATCGGGCTAGAGGCGGGCGGCATCAACCTGCACTCGCTGGAAGAGATGCCCAAGATGGTGGACAAAGACAATCAGCGACCTAAGACGCAATGGTGGATGGAGCTGCGGGCGATCAACAAACTGATGTCGCAGCCGATGCCAAGCTGTCAGATGAAAAGTGACGAGTAACGAGTGATAAGAGGATGAAAAACGATCGGGCTTGAAAAAGTCCCGATCGTTTTTTACCCGTTAGTACAGAAACATTGGCTTCCCTTCGACGTGCCGCACCTTCGGCACATAGTTCTCCGCATCATACAGTTCATCAACGTCCACGCGCTTCACGCCTTGCATGATCGTCGCAATTGGGATGCTGGTGTACGTGCCATTACGCAGCGCCACCAACCGATTGGACGCCCCGCGCGCGATGAGTTTGATGGCCATGTTGGCGTAGTTGGTCGCCACCATCAAATCGACGCTGTCCGGCGCGCCCGAGCGCATCAGGTAACCGACCTGTTGATAGAGGATGTCCTCACCCGTGATCTTCTTCAACGCCTCGCCCGTAATCGCACCGATGCCACCCAACTTCTTGTGACCGTACGCATCGGCCTGCCCGTACTCAATGATCTTGCCGCCGATCATCTGCGCGCCTTCCGAGATCGCTACCATCGCGTAATTGCTGGGATTACTGGCCTTGTCCTGCATCATAAACGCGGCCAATCTTTCGGGATCGAAATGCACTTCGGAGATGATGGATCGATCGACGCCGCCCAGATAGGACGCAATCAACGAGGTTTCGCCGCAGTTCCGACCGAATAGCTCGACGACGGCGAGCCGCTCGTGACTGCCCGCACTGGTCCGCAGTTGATGGATAAACTCCACACTGCGTGTCACGGCCGTCGAAAAGCCGATGCAATAATCGGTGCCAAAGACGTCGTTGTCCATCGTCTTGGGGATCGCCACGATGTGCACGCCCTCGCGATGCAGCCGTTCCGCATAGCTCAGCGTGTCGTCGCCGCCGATCGGCACCAACGCGTCGATACCTAACTTATCGAGCACTTTCAGCACGTGCGGCGTAAAATCGTGCGTGCCCTTGTCTTCGTTCGGCGCAGTCGCATCGCGCAGGAAAGCGGGAATTTCGTGGCCGCGCACTTTGCCCGGATTGGTGCGGCTCGTATGCAAGAACGTGCCACCCGTGCGATCAATGGTGCGGACGCGCTGCTTATCGAGCGGCAACACATAATCCTCATGACTGCTGGGATCGTCCAAGTTGTAATTCAGCAGGCCGCCCCAACCCTTGCGAATGCCGACGACTTCGTAGCCTTCATCAATGGCACGATAGGCCAGCGTCTTGATGCATGGATTCAGTCCCGGCACATCACCGCCGCCGGTCAACACCCCGATGCGTTTCATGATCTCGTTCCCCTGTTCGCTCCCAAATGATTAACGATTAACGAGTAATGAGTAAAACATCCCTTACTTGTTACTCATTACTTGTTACACTGTTCGGCTCGATCGTGATCTTTTCAACCCGACCGTTCGTCACACTGAGCAAGCGTTCATACTCGATCGGAAACACGGCGTGATGCGCGCCCGCCGCCGCCCACACGGTGCTGAAGCGGCGCAGCGATTCGTCGATCAATACCGGCAGTTTTTGCATATGCCCGACCGGCGCGACGCCGCCAACTTCGTAACCGGTGATGCGCAGCACGGTTTCAGCGTCGGCGAACTTGACCTTCTTGCCGCTGACACCGTACAACGCGCCGACGAGCTTCTGATTCACATTGCGATCACCAGCCGTCAGCACGATCGTCGGCTGATCGTTGATCAGAAACAACAGCGATTTCACGATCGCGCCGACCGGCACGTGAATGCCAAAGTGTGCGCCGATCGCATCGGCCGCGAGTTGCGCCGTGCGCGCACTGTCGTTGAGTTCCAGCACAATGTCGCCCAAACCGACTTCGATCAGGGCGGCGCGAACTCGATCGATCGGATTCATATCATGCTCACCTGGACGGATTCAACTCCCGGCAAGGCGCGCAGTTGCTCGATCAGGTCGTCGCTGAGCGTCGTCGAATCGTTCGGAAAATCCAGTTGCAGAGTGTTGCCGCGGGCCATGACGAGAAAGCAGAACTTATCGGGGCCGGGATTAGCACTCATCAATTGATGCACCTCGCCTACGCGCTGTGCATCCACTTGCCCATCGCCGCTGCGTGAAATGATCACTTTAGCCGTCTTCACTGGTTGATAGCGGCCGTTGCCGTTGCCATTCCGATAGCCATTGCTATGACCGTCGCCATTCCCATTGCCGTTGCCATGGCTATTGCCAATGCCGTTGGAAGTGGCCTCATACGCAAATGGCGCCTTCACGGGTGCGGGCGGCAGGACGGCTTCGATCTTGTCCTCTAATTCTGCGCGCTGCATCGAAGACACAGACGCTGCATAATCGGGCGAGACTTCTTTCACGACCACTGACGGCTTCGGCGGTTCCGGTACGATTTCTTCTGGCACAAATGGATCGCCCAGATCGTCAAAGGCTTCGCCCGCAAAGGGATCGATTTCTTCAAACGCCGTAGTATGTCGATCGTCTAGAAAATCAACTTCGGATTTTTGATTCTGGACACTTGCACCGCGCTGCGCTTGGTGCAGTGCAGGTGTTTTAGATTTTGGATTGCTAAGCGATGGTTGTTGGCCGCTAGTCGCTGGCTGCTGGTTAGTGCTAACCGACCGCTGACTGCTGACCGCTGATGGCTGATTGCTAATCGCAGGCTTCTGGCTTCTGGTTTCTGAACTCTGGCCTTTTGCTTCTGGCTTCTGAATTCTGGCTTCTGAATTCTGGCTTCTAAATTCTGGCTTTTTCGCCGTACCCTGCTCCCTAGTCACTGATCCTTGATTAACCGGCTTGCCATTCTTATCTGGGATCGCCGATGTGACTTGCGGCTTGTCGGTCGCAGAATCCAGTAGAATCTTGGGGGTACGACCCTTGCCATCGATCGTGCCGCGCACCAAAATGATCTTGTCGTTTTGCCACAGCGATTGCGTGGTCTTCCATGTCTTCGGAAACACGACGCATTCAAACACGCCTTGCACATCTTCCAATTGGACGAAGCCCATCGGGTCGCCCTTCTTGGTGGTGATGGTGCGTGTGCCAACGACCATGCCCAACATCACGGCGCGCTGCTGATCGGTATCTTCGTTGAGGTCACTGCTCAAGTGCGTTACTTCGCCCTGCAACTTCGCCAACGCCTCGGCCACGGGATGTTCGGACACATGCGCGCCGATGAGTTCTTTCTCCCACGTCAGTTTCTCTTTCAGCGACACATCATCTAACTTGGGCAGCGCGCCGATGGTGTCCATGACGGACGATGCACCACCGTCGAAGGAACCGAACAGCGACATCTGACCAGCTTCTTCCGCGCGATGCGATGAGTTGCTCAGGCCCAGCATCCGATCGATCAACTGCGTCAACTGCGCGCGATTGCCAAAGTCCTCGAACGCGCCGACCTTGATCAACGCTTCGAGCGCGCGGCGATTGACGATACGCAGATCGACGCGGCGACAGAAGTCTTCGATGCTCGTAAAGGGGCCGCCGTTCGATCGGGCGTCTACGATCGCTTGCACTGGCCCTTCGCCCACGCCCTTGATCGACGCCATGCCAAATCGGATGTCAGGCTTATTGTCCGCTTGCATCTCGATCGTGAAGTCGAGATCGCTGCGATTCACATCGGGCCGCATCACGTCGATGCCCATGCGCCGGCATTCGATCATCAACAGGCCGATCTTCTCAACGCTCTTTTCGCACGACATCAACGCCGTCATATATTCGGCGGGATAATGTGCTTTCAAATAGGCAGTTTGGCACGTCAGCACCGCGTAGTCGGCAGCATGCGCTTTGTTGAAACCGTAGCGCGCAAAGAACTCGATGTCGGCGTACACGGCTTCGGCCACGGCTTTGTCCACGCCGTTCTCGACCGCGCCCTTGATGAACTTGGCCTTATGCGCCTCGATCTTCTCTTTGATCTTCTTGCCAACGGCCTTGCGAATCTCGTCGGCCTCGCCGGGCTTGTAACCCGCCAACTGCACGGCGATCTGGATGATCTGTTCCTGATAGACGATGATGCCGTACGTCTCTTCCAGGATCGGTTCCAGCTTGGGATGGTGATACTGGATCTTTTCTTCGCCGTGCAAGCGCGCGATGTAGGTGGGAATGTATTCCATCGGGCCGGGGCGGAACAGCGAGATACCGGCTACGATATGCTCAAACTTGGACGGCTTCATCTGCATCAGCATGCGCTGCATGCCGCCGCCTTCCACCTGGAACACACCCAGCACTTCACCGCGCGACATCAACTCGAACGCCTTACGGTCGTTCGTCGGAATGTTATTAAGATTTAGATCGACGCCATGATTGCGTTTGATCAGCTCACATGCCTTGCGCATGATCGACAGCGTGATCAAGCCGAGGAAGTCGACCTTCAACAAGCCGATCGATTCGACGATGCCCATCTCGAACTGCGTGATCGATTCGAGTGGACTCTCGCCATCGGATTTGGTGGGGCGTGCCAGCGGCGCGTACTCCACCAACGGCCGATCGGAGATCACCACCCCGGCGGCATGCGTACCGATGTTGCGGACCGTGCCTTCGACTTTGATTGCGTTGTCGATCAACGTCCGCACCCACTCGGTCGCTTCGTATTGCTGCTTAAGTTCGGGAATCGTCTCCAGCGCTTCGCCAAGTTTGACGGCTTTACCGGGCACGTTGGGGATCAATTTGGCAATCGTGTCGACGTCTGACAGCGGGATGTTCAACGCACGGCCCGTGTCACGAATCGCCGCGCGCGCGCCCAGCGTACCAAACGTGATGATCTGCGCGACTTTGTCTTTGCCGTACTTGTTGACGGCGTAGTTGATCATCTCCGCGCGCCGGTCGTCGGGGAAGTCCATGTCGATATCGGGCATGGAGATACGCCCCGGATTCAGGAAGCGCTCGAAGATCAACTTATGCGGCAGCGGATCGAGGTTCGTGATACCGCTGGTGTACGCCACGATCGAACTCGCGCCGGAACCGCGAATGTTCCACCAAATATCGCGTTCGCGCGCGTAACGCGTCAGGTCAGCGACGATCAGGAAGTACGTATCGAAGCCCATCTTGTTGATGACGCTCAACTCGTACTCAAGGCGCTCGCGCACCACCGGATCAGTAGCGCGTTCGCCGTAGCGCTGAATCAAGCCTTCTTCGCACACTTGCCGCAGTCGATCGGCGGCCGTGACGCCGACTGGCAGATCGAACACCGGCAAGTGATAGCCCTTACTGCTCAGATCGACCTCGCACATCTCGGCGATGTCGAGCGTCGATTTCAGCGCGTCGGGCACTTCACTGAAGAGCGCGTGCATCTCGTCATAGCTCTTCAGGTAATACGAGTTATCCGTCATCCGCATCCGATCGGCTTGCGAAACCAGCGAACCGGTGCCGATGCAGATCATCAAGTCTTGCGCGGGCGCGTCTTCCTGTTTGATGTAGTGCGCGTCGTTGGTGGCCACAGGCCGCACGCCGAACTCTTTGGCCAGCGTCAACAAATGCCGATTGATGCTGACGAGTTCCTTGAAGCCTTCGTGCATTTGAAGTTCAACATAGAACCGATCGCGCCCGAAGACGTCCACGTACCAACCCATCGCCTTGCGTGCTTCGTCGAGCTGCCCGTCGGCCAGGAAACGCGGAATCTCAGCCGCGCCGCAGCCGGTTGTGACGATCAACCCTGCGCTGTATTGCGCCAGCGTTTCTTTATCGACGCGGGGTTTGTAATAGAAACCTTCCAGTTGCGACAACGACGCGAGTTTCAGCAGGTTCTGATAACCAACTTGATTCTGCGCCAGCAGCAGCAAGTGATAGGGGCTTTTGTCTTTGTTGGGATCTTTGTCGAAGCGTGAGCGGCGAGCGAGGTAGCCTTCCATCCCGACGATGGGTTTGATGCCTGCCTTCTTGGCCGCGTTGAAGAAATCGATCACGCCAAACATCACGCCGTGATCGGTCAGCGCCACCGCCGGTTGGCCCAGTTCTTTGGCGCGATTAACAATCGCGCCCACCTTACTCAGGCCATCAAGCACCGAGTACTCGCTGTGGACGTGCAAATGAACAAACGACATACTTTACCTTCTTAGATCGATGAGAAGAGGACCTGCGATGAACAACGCGCGCCCGATTATAGTCCGCCCACCCCGCGAGTCAAGACACAAATCACTGACCAACTTTGCAACTTGTACACCAATCGTTCAATTCAAATTAAGTTTAGCACATCCTCTCCGGTAAGATCAATTGTAAATCACGTACGACCCGCTTTGTCGCGCTCTTGGTATAATTGCCTCAATTCAAAATCGAAAATATAGAATCCTATATGCCCGAACTGCCCGAAGTCGAAACCCTTGTCCGACGTTTGCGCGAGCCTGCCATCGGCCGGACGATCACCCATACGACGGTGTTGTGGCAGCGCACAATTGGCCAACCCGCGCCCGACGAATTTACACGCCAACTGCGCGGCTTGATGATTACGGCCATCAACCGTCGTGCCAAGTATCTGGTGTTTGAACTCACGCCGCGCCCGGTGACGAAGCGGCGGGCGCATCCAGCCGAGCCGACACACTTCCTATTGATCCATCTTAAAATGAGTGGCAAACTAAGCGTGGTCGATGCAGGCACGCCAATCGAGAAGCACGATCGCGTCATCTTCGATCTGGACAACGGGCAGCAATTACGCTTCAACGATGTGCGCAAGTTCGGGCGGATGCACCTCGTGCCGCACTTCGACGTGGTCACGGGCGCGCACGGGCCGGAACCGCTTTCAGACGAATTCACCCTGAAACGTTTCCGCGAAATGATCCGAAATCGATCGGGCGCGATAAAGCCACTGTTATTGAATCAGCAATTTTTGTCGGGCGTGGGCAACATTTATGCGGACGAATCGTTGTGGTATGCCAAGATACATCCGTTGCGTACCGCCAGTTCGCTAAAGGATGCCGAGATCGCCGCGCTGTATCGATCGATCCGGCGCGTGCTCAAGCAAGCCATCGACGATCAAGGCACTGACGCGGGCGACGGCGTCATCGAAGGCGATTATCAGCCGCGCATTTATGGCCGTGAAGGCCGACCCTGTTATCGCTGTCACCGCCCGATTCACAAGACCGTTGTGGGCCAACGCGGCACGCATTTCTGCCCAACCTGTCAACCCAAGCGAGGCAAGTCATGACCATTCCAGCCGATCGATTTTTCATTTTTGCCGGGATTATCCTCGTCGCTTTAGTGCTGCTGGCGGTCGGCATCGTCGTGGCCGTGCGCGGCCGCAAAACAGCCAACACCCAGGCCCCTGTTGAAGATAAGCCCGCGCCTGAATGGGTCAAGAACATCGCGGGCGCTGCTGGCAAGACGTTGACCCGCGCCGAAAGTGCCGTCCCCAACGCGCCAGCCGATGCGGTGGTGGTCCTGCGCGATCCGGTCAGCAAAGAGTGGCAGGTTGAACTGGGCGGCGTGCGCTATCCGAACCTGCGCGAAATCCATGACGACCGTCTGGCCCATAGGGTACTGGAAGCACTGGAAGGTCTGCAAATCTTTGCCGGCATCAGCCGTAGCACGGCGGCTGCCGCGCCCATGCCTTCAACCACCACGCTGCCACCTGCCGCGCCTAACATCCCGGTGATTCCGCCCAGTGTGCCGCGTGTTGAGCAGACCATTTTAACTGCCTTAACACAGTCAGGCGCGCCGTCCAAGCCACGGTATCCCGCGCCGCCCAACAGCATTCTCGATCAGATCGAAAAAGTGGTGCAGCGCAACTTATTAAAAGATCCGGTGCTGGCCGATCGCCGCATTCACGTCGGCGCGGCGGCGGACGGGAGTCTGTTGATCGAAGTCGATTGGGACACATACAAATCGGCGGATGAGATACCTGAAGACAGCGTGCGGAGTTTGATCAAAACTTCGATTCAAGAGTGGGAGCGTACTGCGTAGCGAGCGCACTGCGTAGGATCAAAAAACCGATCGGCTTACCTGGCCCGATCGGTTTTTGTATCACAACCGCGAGTCGAACTCTTGCAGAATTTGCCGTTCCAGGCGCTGCCGATCTTCGGACGACAAAAAGGCCGATCGAATGGAGTTGCGATTCAGCGTGCGCAGATCGCGCAAGCCCAGCCCCATGCCTTTCACCGCCACCAGATATTCGTCAGTCAGCGTCGTATCGGAGATGCTGGGATCATCGGTGTTGATAGTCACAGCCACGCCCAGTTGATACAGATCACGCAGCGGATGATGACCGAAGTTGGGCATCACGCCCGTTTGCAAGTTGCTAGTCGGGCATACTTCCAGTGCCACGTTCTTCAGCCGCACCAACTGCACCACACTTGAATCCTCAATGGCGTGAATGCCGTGCCCGATGCGTTGGGCACTCAACTGCTCGATCGCTTCACGCACGTTCGTCGCGCTGCCCGCTTCACCGGCGTGAACGGTGACACCCAACCCTTCCTCCGCCGCGCGTTTGAACAGTGGGCCAAAGGGCGTGGCCGGATAAGACGTTTCGTCGCCCGCCAGATCAATTCCCACGACTCCGCGATCACAGAAAGCATGCGCCACTTCGATAATCTCGGCGGCATTTTGCAGCGATTCGTGCCGAACGATCGTGCACAGCAAACGAACGGTGATGCCCGCATCGGCCTGCGCCCGTTCGACCGACTGGGCCACCCAATCGGTCACTTCGTAGAACGAGAAGCCCTGCGCGTGCGCCAGCGCCGCGGGGTTGAAACGGAGTTCCAGATAACGCACGTTATCGAAGGCCGCATCGATGACGGCTTCATACGCCACCCGCTGCACGGCCTCGCGCGTGGTATAGAAGCGGCGCAGCAGTTGGAACTTCTCCAAGAAGCGTTGAAAATCCGGTGGATCGTCCGTAATCTGCACGTAGGGGCGCAGATGTTCGATGTCGTAACTAGGCAGATCGATCCCGTGCTCGCGGGCGATCTCAGCCAGCGTCTCCAACCGCAATGAGCCTTCCAAATGTCGATGGAGATCGACCTTGGGCAAGGCGTGCAGCACGCGCCGCATCTCGGTGATGGGATACGAGGCTGAGCGAGGCATGGGCGTCGGGATCTCACTCATGACGTTGGCTCTCCCCGTTCGCCGCCCTCGACGGTATGAACCACTTGCCGATTCTTCGGCAAGGTGAAGCTAAACTTGCTGCCTTGCCCCATAATACTGTTGGCCCAGATTTCGCCGCCATGCGCTTCGACGATGCGTTTGGCGATGGCTAGACCCAGCCCCGCTCCGCCGAAGCGCCGCGTGGCCGAGCCGTCAACCTGATAGAAGCGATCGAAGATGCGCTTCAACTTATCGGCTGGAATGCCAACGCCCGTATCGGCGACTGTCGTGCGGATAAAGTTACCAAAATTTTCAACCGAGATTGTGATCACACCGCCGCGCGGGCTGAACTTAATGGCATTGCCCAACAAGTTATCGAAGACCTGATTGATCCGGTCGCGGTCGATCTGAATCAGCGGCAGATCGGTCGGGGCTTCCAGTTTGAGCGAGATTCCAGCGCTGATGGCCGCCACCTCGCACGACTGCAGTGCCAGGCGCGCCACATCGCGCATGTTGTGCGGCGCCAAATCCAACGACTCACGCTCCACCTGCTGCAGGAAGATGATATCGCTGACCAGCCGCGACAGAGCATTGGATTTCTCCGCCACAATCGACAGGCTCTCGCGCTGCATTTCGTTGAGCGGCCCCATGTCCTGCTCAAGCATCAGCTCGACGTAGCCTTTGATGAACGTCAACGGCGTACGCAGTTCGTGCGACACATTCTGAACCAGCTCGTCTTTGAGCTTGTCCAGTTCTTGCAATTCTTTGTAGGCCTTCTCCAGCTTATCAGCGCGTTCCTTCAACGCCAAGTACAGCTGCGCATT
This sequence comes from Anaerolineae bacterium, assembly GCA_046328575.1. Taxonomy (GTDB): domain Bacteria; phylum Chloroflexota; class Anaerolineae; order Fen-1058; family Fen-1058; genus JAGOBP01. The sequence goes on along the minus strand of JAXLWI010000032.1, from coordinate 30,502 downwards.
CTCGATCGCTACGGCCGCCTGCGCGGCGGCGATGACTAGCAACCGCTCGTCGTCCTGGCCGAAGACGTCGGGCACGGATTGATCGATCGCCAGCGTGCCGATGACGCGATCCTTAACCATCAACGGAACGACCAATAACGAACGTACGGCCTGATCAAAGAAGATGAAGTCGGGCAGACTGCGCGCGTCTGGCACATACATCGGCGTGGCTGTGGCCGCCACCTTGCCGCTGATGCCTTCGCCGACCTTCAATTTAGCAGACTGCCGCCACTTGTCTTGCAGGCCAGCTGCCGCGCGAATTTCCAGCGTCTGGGTGTCTGGGTTGAGCAGCGAAATGCTCACACCGCGACAATCGAGCACGCGCCGCAGTGTCTCACAGATCAGATCAAGCAGTTCGGGCAGATCCAAACTGCTGGTGAGTTTCTCGGCAAAAGAGTAGAGCGTCGATACTTCAGCCAAACGCTGCTGCGTTTCTTTATACAACTGTGCGTTCTTGATCACTACGCCCAGTTGATTCGCCAGCACGGTTAACAAGCGCTCATCGTCGGCCGTGAAGGCGTTCAGTCGCGGGCTTTCGACGTTCATCACGCCCACCAGCTGATCGCCCATGGTCAGCGGGACCGCGAGTTCCGATCGGGTCTTGGTGTGACCCGCCAGATAACGTTCGTCAGTCGACACGTCGCCAACCAGCGCCGACTGCTGACGCTCGGCTACCCATCCGACGAGGCCTTCGCCCAACTTCAAATCGACCTGAACTGCTTCGACTGGGAACCCATAGGATGCGCTGGTATGCAGCAAATGCGAGTCGGGATTGAGCAGGACAAATTCAAATGCCTCAAACCGTAAAGCCTGCTGAATGGCGTTCACCAACCGATCGAGCACCTGCGTCAGATCGAGTGACGACGCCGCGGCCCGGCTCAATTCAAAGAGGATCGTGCTTTCATCCAAGCGGCGTCGAACTTGCGCGTACAGGCGCGCATTTTCCAGCGCCACAGCCGCTTGACTAGCGAAGATACGCGCCAGTTCGACCTCATCGTCACGGAAACGGCGTACAGCCGATTGGCTGTAGATATCCAACAACCCGATCGGCTGACTGTGGCTAATGAGCGGGATCCGCAAGGCGCTGATGAGATCTTCCGCCGCGTACCACTGGACATGAACCGGATCGGCCAGGTTGGCGCGCAGATCCACAATGGGCTCAGGCTGCGTTACGGCTGTCAAGCCGGCCTGTTCCCGTGTCAGGCTCACCATCTCGACAAATCGCGTCGACAAACCGTGACTAGCACAAATAGTCAGCCGATCGCCAGAGGCATCGGGCATGAACACGGCGACGGCCTGCGCGTCGAACGTGCGAGTTGCTTGCTGGACAATCGAAGCCAACAACGCGTCCAACTCCAGTTCGGCGCTCATGGCGGAGGCCGCCCACTGCAAACCTTCCAACTGCTGGCGGCGGCGACGTTCCACGGCGTACAGGCGCACGTTGTCCAACAGCACGGCCCATTGCCCAGCGACCGTCGACAGGAGTCGTTCATCGTTGGCCGAGAAAGCGGCGATGCGCGGACTTTGCAGATCGATGGCACCGATCACGCGGTCACCAACGCGTAACGGCACAGCCAATTCCGATAAGGTATTGGTGATGCCCGGTAAGTAACGCGGGTCTTGAGTCACATCGGGCACATTGACCAGCTCGCCCGTGGCAACTACGGCACCCACAATGCCGTTGCCCACTTCGATGCGCGGATTGCGCTGCGCCTCGGTTTCCAGATCGGACGTAGCATAAAGTTCCGCCAAGCGGCGATCATCGTTGACGAGGAATAAGGCGATATGTTCGTAGCCCAATGAACGCTGCAGCGCCGCCACCGTTCGCCGGCTGACCTCCATGAAGTCCAGCGAGGATGTGCCTGCTCGCGAGATTTCATAGAACAGGCTGCTTTCATCCAGACGGCGTTTGGTTTCTTCGTACAGATTGGCATTCCCGATCGCGACCGCCGCCTGATCGGTGAGCAGTTTCAGCAGGCGCGTCTCGTCGTCGTCAAACACGTGCAAATGATGAAAGGCCACCGTGAAGACGCCCAGGACCCGATCGGCGCGTTTGAGCGGGAATCCGGCGATAGCGCGCACCCCCCACTTGAGAGCCTCGGGCGTGCTGTACAACGGATGTTGATCGGCGTCGTTGATGATGAGGGGTTGCTTGTTGCGAATTACCTGCCAGGTCAGGCCATAGTCGCGCGGCTGCGTCACCGCTACATCAATGGCGCCGTCGTGACCCAACGCCGTTCCAAACGTCAATCGCTGGGTCTGATCATCATACAGGAAGATGATGACCGTGTCGGCCAGAGTCAAAGCCAACGTATTCTGCGCGATGGATTTCAGTACAGCCAGCGTATCCAGCGAGGCGGTCACATTGAGGCTAACATCTTGCAGCGCCGTCAGTTCGGCCACCCGGCGGCGCGCGGACTCGTACAGCCGCGAGTTCGTCATCGCGATCACGAGCTGATCGGCGAGCGTCTGCATGGCCGCCACATCGTCCGCGCCGAAAGCGTGCGTGGTCGTTTGTTGAACATCCAGTACGCCGATAATCTCGCCATCGCGACGTAGAGGCACCACCAGTTCCGAGCGTGTGGTGTCGTGTTCGAGGTCGACCGCGCGGAAATAGCGCGGATCAGACTGGACGTCGTTTGACACGATCAGTTCGCCGGATTGCGCAGCCAAGCCAATGAATCCGACCCCGAGCGATTGTTGGAAATGCAGGCCCATTTGCTCGACCAGCCCGCCTGCCCCGGCTTCAAGTTGTACGGCCGATCGATCGGGCGTGAGCAAATATAGGCCAACCATTCGATAACCAAAGCGCTGACAGATGGCGCGCGTTGCCCGTTCCAACCGATCGGCCAAATCTAGTGGCGCAATAATGTCGCGGGCTACGTCGTTAATCAACTCCAACTGCGCCGCTCGATACGTTTCGCGTTCGTAGAGCTGCGCATTGTCGATGGCCACGCCGATTTGATCGGCGATGGATTTGATCACGGCCACCGCCTGTGGTGCAAAACGATGCGGCCGATAACTCATGACGCCTAATACGCCCATGACACGGCCACGCGCGTGCATCGGCGCCAACACCATTGACTGCACGCCTTCTTGCCGGACCTGCGGTACTGCCAGGCGCGGCTCGTCGTCCAGGCTGCCTGTGACGATCACTTCATCCATCAACGCCGCTTGACCGGACAACCCCTGACCGATGGGCACGCGGACGTTGTTGGCCAGGTCTTGTTGATGCCAGCCGCGATGGACGCGAATGATCAACTCATGAGTATCTTCGTCGATCAGGCTGATCGCGCCAGCTTCGACACCGACCACGTCTAGTGCTTTGTCCAGCGCGGCTTGCAGCGTTGCTTCCAGATCGAGCGATTGACTGACCGTAGCGGCGACGCTGTTCAAGATCGCCATATGCTCGGCCCGGCGCTGCGATTCGGCGTAAAGTCGGGCATTCTCGATCGCCACCGCGGCCTGATCGGCAAACGTAAAGGCCGCCCGCGCATCCTCATCGGTGTAGGCGTTAGGGCAACAGCTGTCGATGCCCAGCACACCCAACACCTCGTCCTTACGCTTGTTCAGCAACGGCACGCCCAGCCACGAACGGATGCGATCGGGCTCGACCAGCGACCACCAGCGCTCGTCATTCTGCGTGTCGGAAATGTACAATGGCTGACGATGCTGGAGTAGATATTTGGTCGTCGGCAAAGCCCGATATTCGGCGAACGCCAGACGGACTGGTTCGTTTTCGTAGCCATGCGCCACGGCCAACCCAAAGCCGCCATCTTCTTTCAGCAGCAGCGATACGCTATCGTACGGCACGACGGTCTTCAACTGCCCGACGATCAATTCCAGCACAGTGGCCAAATCGAGTGTCGAATTCAGCACCAGCGCCACTTGCCGCAGTGCTTCGGCCAATCGCCGCTGCTGTTGTTCGGCCTGATACAACTGGGCATTCTCGACAGCTACACCAACTTGATCGGCGATGGCACACAAGATGTTGACATCCTCCGCCGTAAACAACCGCGGAGCGTAACTCATCACGCTGACCACGCCGATGACCTTGCCACGTGCATGCATGGGGGCCAGCGCTAGCGCTTGAATTTGTTCAGCCTGAAATTCCGATTGGGCAACACGCGGTTCAGTGAGCGCGTTGGTCACAATCAAGGGTTGATCTAGGCGAGCCACCTGCCCGGCCAAACCCTGTCCGCCCTTAACTCGCTCTGAGGGTATTCCTGATTCAATCTGCCGCCAACCCAATTGGACTTTGAAGACCAAGTCGTTGGTGACTGGTTCCATCAACATGATTGCGCCAGCCTCGGCGCGCATCACGTCGACAGTGGTCTGCATCGCCGCACGCAAGGCCTCATTAGGATCGAGTGACTGGCTGACAATGGTCGCCACGGTGTTCAGCGCTTCAAAGCGTTGCGCTCGGGCGCGCAGCTCTTGCTCAAATTCATCAGGCTCACGCCGGTGGAAGTGGGCGGCGGACGCTGTCACCGCGCGCAACACGACTTGCACGGCTAGGATACTGCGGCCAGATAAAATCGGTCGCGCAGCAACTTCGACCCGGAGGGCATCGAGAGGTTGATCGGGGGTGTGAGCGGGATCGATCACATCCAATGTGCCGCGCACATCAACTCGATCGGTGATCAGCTGCTTCAGGAGGTCGTACCAACGGGGCAACGAATAAGACTCTAAACAATCGGCCAGCAAACGACCCGCGAGGTTGGTCGCCGCTTCGCCGCCCAGCAGAGTGACGGCCGGAGCATTGGCCGCCAGAATAGTTCCCTCAAGATCGACCACTAAAACCGGACCGGCATGCGCATACAGCAAGGCATCCAGATCCAGGCCGGTCGTGCCTGCCCGAGAACGTCGGCGACGTGTGGGCGCCAGCTGATCGGTCATTTGAGGCGCTCCCGGAATAACCACCCCCAATAACGCAGCGCCAGTATCACACCCAAAGTAGCTGCCAGCGCCAGCGGCAAATCATACGCCCAAAAATAAAACGCCCGGTTTGCCAACAGTTCGGGGAGCAAATTGGGCGACACCTGCGAGGTCAGACGCAGCGAATGAGCGACAATAGCGACGAGAATCAGGCCCATCGCCGCATAATAGCCGCGATAGTACGGCTTCATTTTGGTGACCGCACCCAGCTTTCGGCTGAGTACAGCAAAGATGTAGAGCATATATAGCTCGGCCACCAAACTGATGATCGAGGAAGGGCTTGTGAGCATGGCTAGGTCCGATTACCGGTCATCAGTCTCAACAAATAAGCACACAGCCCCATCAAAGTCAGGCCGCCCACCAACATCAAGGTATCTCCGACTGGATCGCCAGCGATGTCGCCTACCAGCGCATAACGGATGCCGCCGATGGTGATAAAGATCAGCGGCACCCAGAACAATTCGTAATACGACCGACGGCCGGAAGTGATTTGAAAGAACCGGCTGATGCGGTTCAGCACCACGATCAGGGCAGCGACGGCAAACCAGATATACAACGTCGCAATCAGGTGCAAAGTCTCCATGCTCGATCGGCCATGCCGCCTTTAACGTTCGCGTTTGACAAAAGCTTCGACAAACGAATCGGCCATCCGGCGCGGACTGCCGCTCATGATGCCTTCGCGGCCCTCAAACTTCGACTGGACCTCAATGCCGTTGCGGGTGATCTCAAACTGGCGGATGTCTTTGGCGTGATCGCTACCGCGCAGCTTCATCACCAGCAAGGCTTTACGAATGGCGCTCTCGATTTCGACGTAACGCAGCAACAAGTACGAATCGGCGATGAATGCCACGTCCTCTTCCGGGCTTTCCAGTTCGCCGATCAAGGCCGGGCTTTCACGCGTCAACAAGCTGGTCAGCCCTTCGCGCTTGAGGGAGTTAATAAAGCTGTACAAGATGCCGCGGCGGGTCACCGGATCGCTACTCAAGCGATCGAAATGCGACAGACTGTCCACCAAAATGCGCGACGCGCCAATCTCATTGATAGTCGCCTGAATACGCCCATCCACACGTCCCAAATCGGCGTGGCTGACTTCCGGGCTGGTCATAATGACGCGCAGCTTGTTGGCCTTTTCCAGCGCTCGCAAATCCCAGCCAAAACCGGCTGCATCGTCGTAGTATTGCTGCGCAAATTCCTCGAAGGTCAAAATCAGGCCAGGCTGACCATATTGCATGATGCCGTTATAGATGAACTGCGTGCCCAGCGTGCTCTTACCGGTACCGGGCGCGCCCTCCACCAGATTAGCCGATTGAGGTATAAAACCGCCGCCCAACATTTCGTCAAGGCCGGCGATACCTGTTTTGATGCGTTCCATAGAACAAGACTCCCGCGTCAGTGGCGCCGGGCGGCCGCTAGCGCATGCCTCGAATTAGGTGGTAGATCGCTTTGACACGGAACTGCCGATCGTCGCTGGCCGACACAAAGTGCTTGATCCGCGCTCGGATCTGGGCGTCGTTGGTCAATGAATAAACCGTTAGTTTGCCGGATTCGTGACGATCCAACACGCCAACCCGGGCCAAGTCGTTGAGTTCCCCTTCGATCACCTCGGCATCGCGGCCGATGTAGCGCGCGATATTTTCAGTAGTATCGGTGGTATTGGGGTTTTCGTAAAAAAACAACACCAAATCCCACTTGATGAACGTATTCACCGTCGTCTTGAGAAACTCCAAGACTTCGGGATCCATGTCGTCCATCAAACGGCGGGCAAGATCGGCCCCGCCACCAGGCAAGGCCGATCGTTTCCGCGAGACCGGTGGGTTCCATTCTTGGTAGTTCTCAGACTCTGGTTCGTTCATTTCTTTTGCTTTGCTGGAGCAGCCGACGGACTACCCGTCGCGCGCCCGCCCGGTAAAGGACCCGCTCCTGGCGCTCCATGACATTGCTTATACTTCTTTCCGCTCCCGCACGGGCACGGATCGTTTCGACCAATCACGTCCGATGCAACCGACCGCACTGGCGTGCGACCTTTGCTGCTACCTGACGCACTAACATTCAACCGCCGCTGAGTAGGCGCGGGGGCCGTCGGTGCGGCTTGCACCCGATAGATATCCCGCGCGACCTGACTGCGAATAGAGGCCAACATATCGTCATACATGTCGGCCGCTTCTTTTTTGTAAGCGATCAACGGATTCTGCTGGCCAAAGGCGCGCAGGCCAATGCCCTCGCGCAGCCCGTCCAGATCCGTCAAGTGCCGCACCCAATGATTATCCACCGCGCGCAGCAACGTGATGCGTTCGGCTTGTGGCATCAGGTCGCCCAACTGCTTGGCTTTGGCTTCATACGCCTGCTCCGCAAACTCGATCAGCTGCTCTTCAATCTCTTCGGGCTTGTGATCGGTCCAATCGTCGGGCGTTAATGTCGCAGGCAGCGGAATCAAGCCGCGCGCACCGACCATCAAACCGCTCAGGTCATATTCGTCCAGCTTGCCCGACGTGTGCTGCGCCACCAACCCGTGAATCTCATCATAGATCATGTCCATGATGATGGGCTTCAGATGTTTCTCGCTTAGAATCTTGCGGCGCTGCGCATAAATGACATTGCGTTGCGTGTTGACGACATCGTCATATTCCAGCACGTGCTTGCGAATGTCGAAGTTGTAGCCCTCGACGCGTACCTGAGCCTGCTCGATCGAGCGGCTGAGCAGCGAATGCTCCAGCGGCTGATCTTCTTCCATCTTGGCCCAGTCCATCACGCCCTTGATGCGATCGCCGCCGAAGCGCTTCATCAAGTCATCTTCGAGCGAGATGTAGAACCGACTGGAACCCGGATCGCCTTGACGGCCTGCGCGACCGCGCAACTGATTGTCGATGCGGCGCGCTTCGTGCCGCTCCGTGCCGACGATGTGCAAGCCACCTACCGCCAGCACCTTTTCGCGATCAGCCGCCGCCAACTTTTGCGCTTCGTCGAGCGCTGCTTGCCAATCGGCAGGTGCCACTTCCGCCAGATCGATGCCCTTCTTGCGGATGATATCGCGTGCCATGCCTTCGGGATTGCCGCCGAGCAGGATGTCGACACCGCGCCCGGCCATGTTCGTCGCGACCGTTACCGCGCCCGATCGGCCGGCTTGCGCGATGAAAATCGCCTCTTTTTCGTGCTCTTTCGCGTTCAAGACGTTGTGCTGAATGCCGCGCCGCTTCAACATGCCCGACAGCATCTCACTCGTCTCGATCGCCACCGTGCCGATCAAGACTGGACGCCCGGCCTGGTTCATCTCCGCGATCTCATCCACCACCGAGCGGAACTTGGCGCTCTCCGTCTTGAAAATCACATCCGGCATATCCTCGCGGACCATCGGCCGGTGCGTGGGAATGCTGGTCACGTCGAGATTGTAAATCTTCTGGAATTCTTCTTCTTCCGTTTTCGCCGTACCCGTCATGCCCGCGATCTTGCGATACATGCGGAAGAAATTCTGGAACGTGATCGTCGCGTACGTCAGGCTCTCGCGCTGAACGGTAACTTTCTCTTTCGCCTCAATGGCCTGATGCAGCCCTTCGCTGTAACGTCGACCGTACATCAAGCGGCCGGTGAACTCGTCGACGATGATGACCTGCCCATCTTTAACGATGTAATCCCGATCGAGTTTGAAGATCACCTCAGCGCGCAGCGCATTATCGAGATAAGGGATCCAATCGAAATACTGTGGATCGTACAGGTTATCGATGTTCAGCCACTTCTCGATCTTCTCGATCCCCGCCTCGGTTAACGTGACGCTTCGCGCCTTGGCATCGACGACGTAATCGCCGTTGGGATTGTCTTCGTCGTCGTTCGTCGTCGGGCGCAGGCGGCGCACCAACTCCGAAAACTTCACGTACAGATCGCTCGACTCTTCCGCCGGACCGGAGATGATCAGCGGTGTGCGCGCCTCGTCGATCAGGATGTTGTCGACCTCGTCCACGATGGCGTAGTGCAATTCGCGCTGCACACACTGGCTGAGGTCTGATACCATATTATCACGAAGGTAGTCAAAACCAAATTCGTTGTTGGTACCGTACGTGATGTCCGCCATGTAGGCGTCGTGGCGGGCGACGGGCCTCAAATGATTGTAACGATCATCTGAGGATTTCACCGTGGGATCAAACAAGAACGCCGATTCGTGCTGGATCACTCCGACGGTTAAACCTAATCCATCGTAAATCGGCCCCATCCATTGCGCGCCGACTTTCGACAGGTAGTCGTTGGGGGTGACCAGATGCGAGCCATGCCCCGACAGCGCGTTGAGGTATAGCGGCAGTGTAGCGACCAGCGTCTTGCCTTCGCCCGTCTTCATTTCAGCGATCTTGCCCTGATGCAGCACCGTACCGCCGATGAGTTGCACGTCGAAGTGGCGCAAGCCCGTGAAACGGCGTGAGGCTTCGCGCACAGCCGCAAAGGCGCGCGGCAGGAAGTCGGTCAGCAGATCATTCTCGGCTTTGAAGAGATCATCTTCCAGTTTCTTGACTTGCAGATCCAACTGGCGGCGGCGATCGCCGTCCTCTTCATTGAGGGCTTCAGCCCGCACTTCGGCTAACTCGGCCTGTCGATCCTTGACGGCATCCGCCAACTCCTCGCGAAAGTCGGTCGTAACGGCGCGCAGTTCTTCGTCGGACATCTCCTGAAACTCAGGCTCCAGCGCGTTGATTTCATCCACAATCGGCTGCAACTTCCCAACCACGCGGGAGTTGCTATCGCCGGCAATTTTGCTAAACAAATTCTTCAACATGCTTACAACTCTTTTCCTTTACACTTTAACGTCCAAAGCCACAAAACGACACTAAAAGGCCGTAATTACTTCGTGCTCTTCGTGCCCTTCGTGGTTCAATCACCTACTCGTTGAACATCTGCCCAACCGATTGCCCCTCATGAATACGGCGCATCACTTCGCCCAGCAGCGGCGCGACGGATAGGACTGTCATGTTCGGCAGCCGCTTCTCTGGCGGAATGGGCACACTGTTGGTCGTAATGATCTCCGTGATAGGCAGACCGGACAGACGCTCGATCGCGGGCGGCGACAGGATGGGATGTGTAAAGCACAGATACACCTCAGCCGCACCCGCCTCTTTCAAAATGTTCACCGCGCCGCGCATCGAACCCGCCGTATCCACCTCATCATCGACAATGATCACGGCCTTACCGGCCACGTCGCCGATCACCGTCAGTGCCTGCGCCTTCGCATCATTACCGGTACGTCGCTTCTCGATGAAGGCCATCGGCAGATTCAGGACTTGCGCGAAATTACGTCCTTTCTTAGCATACCCCAGATCGGCGGTTACGACCACCGCCCCACCCGGCCGCTTATGCAATTCCTTCTCAATCATGTAATCGGCGAGCAGGTGGAACGTGCTGACTTCGTCGCCGGGGATGTTGAAAAAACCCTGAATTTGCCCGGCGTGCAGATCGAGCGTCAAAAACCGATCGGCTCCGGCGGTCTTAACGATATCGGCCAACAAACGCGCCGTGATCGGCACGCGAGGCTGATCCTTCTTATCGCTGCGCCCGTACGCATAGTACGGCATCACTGCCGTAATGCGCCCGGCATTTGCACGTTTGATTGTATCCAGCAAGATCAGGAATTCCATGATGTTGTGACTGACCGGCGCGCTGAGCGCCTGGATCACAAAGATATCCTGGCCGCGCACGCTGGTCAGCAGCCGCACGAAAATATTATCGTTGGGAAACCGGATGATCTCGCGCGGACTCAGCGGCACGCCCAGATACTTGGCAATCTCTTCCGCCAACTCAGGGTGCGACGAGCCGGCGAAGATTTGAATGTCACCGTAGATGCGGACGACGTGGGTCATTCTTTTGTTTCACCCCGCGTTGATTTTTTGCCGTTCAAATGGCAAGTATCATTCAAGACATGAATGCTAAATACACCGTTGCGAACTTCAACTGTACTCAGCGACGTGTTGCCAAAGTGAAACGGATGTCGCCGATTCAAATTCAGGCCAAGCATTTTGACCAGATACACGCCAAACGTGCCGCCATGCGCGACCACGACGACCTGTTGATCGGGATGGCGCGCGATGATCTCATCAATAGCCGCTTTGACGCGCAGCGCAAAAGTCTCGCGGCCCTCGCTGCCCTCGATCGGCACAGCCCAGGCGTCATCGGCCCAGCGCCGCGCAAATTCGGGATGCTGCACCACGACTTCATCCCAGGTCAGGCCGCTGATCACGCCGAACTGATACTCCATTAAACGATCATCGCAGGCGACCGGCAAATTCAACCGCGCGGCGATCGCTTCGGCGGTGACCCGCGCGCGCTCCAGCGGACTGCTGTAAATCGCCGCGATCGGCTGCGAACTCAAGCGGTCCGCGATATATTCCACCTGCTGAAGGCCCACTTCATCGAGGGGGCTATCGAGCTGGCCTTGAATCCGACCGGCCGAATTCCACTCCGATCGGCCATGCCGCACTAACAATAAAGTCGTCATACACTCACAATGCTGCTATGCCAGTTTACTTGCCAGCAGTTTTTCAGCCGCCGAATAGGGATCGATCTCACGCCCGGCCACTTGATCGATCAAGCCTTCCAACCGCTCCGCGCCCACTGCTGCCAACAAGCGATTCAACATCGACTCGCGCAGAATCGTCTCCAACTCGATCGCGGCCCGCACCCGAACGCGCTGCAGGCCGGCCGCTTGTGTCTGCAAGTACTCGCGATGTTGATCCAGCGCCACCATCAACTCGTCGAGGCCTTTACCTTCCGCCGCGATCGTTTTGATGATCGGCGGCCGCCAACGTTCTGCAGCTTTTGCCTGAATTTCAGGCATTTTCAGCAATGCACCATGATGCAGCGCAGTGTGCGGCGCAGTGCCCAAATCCAGCATCGCGTGCAGCGCATTGATGGTACTCTGCACGCCGTCGCGATCGGCTTTGTTGACCACCAACACATCGGCGATTTCGAGGATACCGGCCTTGATGGCCTGCACCTCGTCGCCCAGCCCCGGCGCTTCGACCACAATGACGGTATCGGCGGTGCGGGCAATATCGATCTCGCTCTGCCCAGCACCTACCGTCTCGATCAAGATCAGATCATATCCGACGGCGTCGAGTACCTTGACGACATCCGTTGTTGCGCGCGCCAACCCACCCAAACTACCGCGCGTCGCCATCGAGCGGATGAAGACGCCGTCGTCACCGGCCAAATCGCGCATGCGAATGCGATCGCCCAGCACCGCGCCGCCCGAAAACGGCGAAGTCGGATCGACCGCGACGATGCCCACGGTTCGATCGGGCGTATGCTTGCGCGTGTACTTCGCAATCTCGCCGACGAGCGTGCTTTTGCCGGTGCCCGGTGAACCCGTCACGCCGATGATGCGGGCGTGGCCGGTACGCGGGTACAACCGTGAAAGCGCCGACCAACTATCGGGGCCACCGTCTTCCACGCGGCTGATCAATCGTGACAGCGATCGTCGATCACTTGCCAGCGCCCGCTCGACCAGCACTTCAATCGGCTCAAGCCGTCTGGAATTGCCCACGAATGAACTCGACGACGTGATCGGTATTGGTGCCCGGACCAAACACTGCCGCAACGCCGGCGTCCTTCAGCGGCGCGACGTCCTCGTCGGGAATGATGCCGCCCGCGAAGACCAGCACATCGTCCAGCCCTTTGGCGCGCAGCTGCTCCACGACGCGCGGCAACAGCGTCAGGTGTGCGCCGGACAGGATCGACAGGCCCACCGCGTCCACGTCTTCTTGCAGCGCGGCCTCCGCAATCATTTCCGGCGTCTGACGCAAACCGGTGTAGATTACTTCCATGCCAGCGTCACGCAACGCGCGCGCAATGATCTTGGCCCCGCGGTCGTGCCCATCCAGACCGGGTTTAGCGATCAAAATCCGAATCTTTTTCTCCATACTGCTCCTCGCTCTGCTGCAAACACGCCAAGCCGCAAAGGTAATGGTCGGCTTCGCGGCTGAGGCAGAGGATTTTTACTGCCAGAAAATGTGGGGTGCCGGTGCTAACCGGTGTGCGGCGATTATACAACACGCCGTGATGCACCGCAAACACCCAGGCGCAATGTTAAGCCCGATTCTATTACAACCCTGTTACAATTGGCTTGCAACGTTGTACAATGCCAAAACCCTATGCTAGAATGAGTACCGGCTTTAGTCGGATACTGCGCGCGGCTGATCGTTCTCGCTAGGCGCATTGAAAGATGTTACCAGGCATGTCCGGTTCTGCATCCTCATTCTCAACGCCTGACCTTAGCCTGCGGGCCACCCGCCCGATCGCGATTCTGAGCCTGATCGTGGCGGTGGCGATGCTGGCTCTAACGCCTATTTTGGCGCTGGATTGGGTAAGCAATATGCCCTTCCCCGGCGTACTGGTCAGTCCACACTTGCTGGTGACCGACGGCAGCGGCCCGGGTTGGGGACCAGACGCTCAGCTGGACATCCTCGATCGGATTGTGGAAGTTAACGGCACCGCGATCGCCGATCAAGCAACTTTCGATCAAGCCATGGTCGATGCCTACGCGCGGCCAGATCGATCTGCACAGATCAAGTACGAGCGGTCGACAGCCTTAAATTCGCGCGAGTGTGGTACAGCCGTTGACGGCAACGTCCGTCGGTGTGAAACGACCCGCAGCGTGCAGCGCGCCGAACCCGGCGATCTGGGCCGCCTCTTTGGGATGCCGTATGCCATCGGGTTCACGTATTTACTCATCGGCATGTGGGTCTTTCGGCAGCGCGGCCGCCAGCGCAGCGGCCAGGCACTGGCCTTCTTCTGCGCCTTGACGGCCATCGATCTGGCGTTGTTTTTCGATCAGATGAGCACTAACCTGCTCGGACCGGTGTATCTGTTGGCCCTGGGTCTGACGAGCGGTTCACTGTTCAATCTGGCTGTGGTCTTTCCTCAATCACCGCATATTGTTGAGCGCCGCCCGACGTTACGGTTTGTCGGGTACTTGCCCGGCTTGACGGCGGCGCTGGTTGGTATTCTCGCCCTGGCCAATGCGGCCGCCCCATGGGACTACATCTATGCGCTGCGCTGGCTGTTTGCGTTGATTATCGTCAGCGCCGCTTCTTACCTCGGCAGTCTGGTTTACCGCCGACTGCGTTCCGATTCGCCGGTCGTGCGCCAGCAAAGCCGCATCATCTTGTGGGGAACACTGTTGGCCTTCCTGCCCACCGTGTTGTGGGGTATGCAGGGCATCGTCAATCCCAATGTGCCCTATAACACCATTCTGTATCTGCCTTCGATGGTGCTGTTCCCCCTGGCTATTGGGTATGCCATGCTGCGCTACAACCTGCTCAACGTCGATCGGCTGATCACGGGCGGCATCACGTATGTGATCATGGGCGCCCTGATGATCTTGGCGTACGTGGGCATTGTGTCGGCCTTGACGGTGCTGTTGCGTGAACAAACGGCGCTGATCACCAACCCGCTCATGCTGCTCATCTTTGTGGTGTTGGTGGCTGTGATCTTCGACATCCTGCGCCTGCGCCTCAATCGCCTGATCGATCGGTTGTTGTTCCGCGGCCGTCTGGACACCGAAACGGTGCTGCAAAACTACAGCCGGAGCCTGACCGAAGTCGCGGACCTGCCGATGATCGTCAACGCAATGCGGACGCAAGTTACGGAGATGTATCATCCGGAACGGCAGTACATCTACTTACTGGACAGCCAACTCGATCTGTATATCGCTCAGCCTGAGGTCAGTTCCAACGGCGCGCGCTTCGCGCCGCAAGTGGCCCAATGCCCAACGGATAGTGCGCTGGTCAAGTGGCTCAACGCCGAACCCGGCCCCAAATATCTGTCGCCGACGCGCGCACTGCCGGACATCCTCCAGCCCGATCGGGAGCGGATCAACGCGATCGGGGCGGTGGTGTACGTGCCGCTGACCGGCCGCGATCGGGGCAATGGCTGGCTGGCCTTAGGTCCGCGCCAAAACGATCAGCCATATTCCACCGACGATCTCAACTTTTTGCAGGCGATCGCTAATCAGACGGCGCTGGCGTTAGAGCGCGCTATCGTTTTCGACGATTTGCAGCGCCGCGTCAACGAACTCAACGCGCTCAGCCGCATCAGCCAGGCCGTGAACTTCACACTGGATGTAGACGACATCCTGGAACTGATTTACACGCAGACCAGTCGCGTGCTGGACACGCGCAACTTCTACATCGCCATGGCCGAGCGTCAACGCGGCACCCTGCGCTTTGCGTTCTATATCGAGAACGGCGAACGTCTGTATCCCGACGACGAGTGGCCGCTTGATTTGGGCTTAAGCGGCGAAGTCATGCGGCGCGGTCTAGCCATCATCGCGGATGACTATGTGACCGAATGCGAAAAGCGCGGCCTTAACCCCGGCGGCCGGCCCGGTCAAGCCTGGATGGGTGTACCGCTCAACGCCAGCAATCAGCCGATGGGCTTGATGGTCGTGTCGGACTTCCGGCCCGAAATCACCTACAGCCAGGAACAGTTGCAAGTCTTTGCCGCCATCGCCGATCAGGCTGCCAGCGTGTTGTACAAGACGCAGCTCTATCACGAAACGGAAGAGCGTGCCCGCCAACTGGCCGTGCTCAACGAGGTCGGCAGCAGCATCACCTCGACACTTGACCTGCGAACCGTGCTCGAAACAATCGTAGCAAAGGCCATCGAGCTGCTGCGCGCTGAAGCCGGGTCGCTGTTGTTGGTTGACGAAAGCACCAACGAACTGGTCTTTGAAGTAACGTTTGGTCCGGCGGCGAGTGAACTGCGCGGTCAACGTCTGCCGTTGGGCAAGGGCATCGTCGGCGCAGTCGCCCAGACGCGGCAGCCGCAAATTGTCAACGAAGCCCAGACCGATGTGCGCTGGCTGCGCGACGTCGATCAATCGACGGCCTTCATCACGCGCGCGCTGCTGGCCGTACCGATGATCACCAAGAACCGTGTGATCGGCGTGTTGGAGTTGATCAACAAACGCGATGCCGATCGTTACACGGAAGACGATCAAAAGTTACTGACGGCCTTTGCGACGAATGCGGCGGTGGCAGTCGAAAACGCCCGATTGTTCACTCTGACCGATCAGGCCTTGGCCTCCCGCCTGGAAGAACTCAGCACGCTGCAAGAGATCGATCGGCAGTTGAACACCTCGTTAGACATCCGCCGTGTGCTTGATTTGACGCTGGATTGGGGTCTGCGCATGGTCGACGCCAATGCCGGATCGATCGCCGTGGTCAATCGGGACACGAACTCGCTCGATCTGGTAGTCGCTCGCAATTACACCTATCAGCCGGTTTCACTGCCGATGGATCAAGGCCTGGCCGGACAAGTTGCCCGCACCAATCAGCCGATTCTCGTTAACGACGTGACACTGGATCGACGGTACATCGCCGCTGCGCCGAGCACCCAATCGCAATTGAGCGTGCCCATCAAGCGCGAGAACGCCGTCATTGCTGTGATGAATTTGGAAAGCAGCCGCCTTAACGCCTTCGGCATTCTGCAACTCGATAGTGCCTCGCGTCTGGCCGATCATGCCGCCACGGCCATCATCAACGCGCAGCTGTATGAAGAAGTGAAGCGCGCTAACGACGCCAAGAGCGAATTCGTGTCGATTGTGTCGCACGAATTGAAGACGCCGATGACGAGCATGAAGGGCTACACCGATCTGCTGGTGAAAGGCATGGCCGGACCAGTCAGCGACATGCAGGCGCAGTTCCTTAACGTGATTCGCGCCAACGTCGATCGCATGAGCACGCTGGTCAATGACCTGCTCGAAGTCAGTCGCATTGAAACCGGTCGCTTGAAGTTGGATGTGAAACCGCTTGAAATGGCGCTGGTGCTCGACGAGACCCTGCGCACCACCAAGGCCCAGATCGAAGACCGGCAACAGACGCTCGAACTTAGTGTGCCAGAGACTTTGCCATTGGTCACCGCCGATAAAGCGCGCGTCATTCAAGTGCTGACCAACTTGATCAGCAACGCGTACAAGTATACGCCGACGGGCGGTCACATCACCATCGAGGTGACGCCGCAGACGGTCGTGCAGCCACCGCACGCGATGAAAGGCGATATTCCGGCCTCGCAAATCGATCACAATTTCGTGCCGAATCCGGCTGGCTATGTCTGGTGCGCGGTTAAAGATACCGGCGTAGGCATCTCGGCCGAAGATCAAGCCAAGCTCTTCCAGAAGTTCTTCCGCTCCGGCGATCAGGCTGTCCGCGATCAACCCGGTACAGGCCTGGGCCTGTCGATCACCAAGAGTCTCATCGAATTGCAGAAGGGTGCGATCTGGGTAGAGAGCGAAGTCGGTACTGGCAGCACCTTCGCGTTCAGTTTGCCGGTTGAGGAAAACGCGGCAGGATAAGACAGTTACCAGATCGCACGACAGTTTCAACCAAACCCGATTGGGCGTACATACCGATCGGGTTTTTATTTGACGCACATCGCCATTGATCTTATACTCAGACGCATGCCAACCGCCCCCATCCAATACATCGTCGAAGTCAGTAATGTCACCGAAGTCATGTTAACTGGCAGCGCCGATCTCGCTTTTTGGCAAGATCGCTTGAGACCAGAAGATTTACGCCCTTACGTCAATCAAGGCCACGCCGAACTACTGATCAGCGCGACCCAACTGAAGTGGCGGGGCGCGACTAGCCGCGAACTGACCGTATCGGTCGCGGTGGCCGATCAAACCGACGAGAGTCGCCACGCCGGTTTTTATCTAGTGCGCGCGTTTAACTCGCTGGCGCCGTTTGCGTGGATGGAGCGCACCTTCTTCAAAACGCCATATTTTCCAGGCGAAATCCACGTCGATGCGCGCGGCCCGGCAGCCGTTGATCTGCGCCTCAAACACGAACCTGTGTTCACGGCCAAGCAGTCGGCGATAGCAGCGCCGATCTCCAACGCGGACGAAATGTGGGCCGGTCCGATCTATCTGCCACGCTATCTGGTAGGCGCTAGCGATCCAGGGCGCGTGTTTTACGCCAAACTCAGCGGCCAGACGCAGGTCTACCCATTTGCCGCCAGCGATTCGCTTCTTCTGAAACCCACGGTTCCCGTTTTCAACTGGTTGATCGAATCGAAGTTCACGGCACGTGATTGGCGACTGCGGACCAATGCCACGCACGCCAAATCAAAGACCTACCGTCGCTCATGACCAAAGCGCACTTTATTCTCTATGTCAGCGATCAAGCCCGGAGCACGGCCTTCTATTCACTGGTGCTGAATGTCCCGCCCTCGCTGAATGTGCCCGGCATGACGGAGTTCGCGTTTGGTGATCAATGCGTGCTGGGTTTGATGCCGGAAGCGGGTATCAAACGGTTGCTCGGCGAAAAGCTGCCCGATCCGGCGACTGCTCAGGGCGTGCCGCGGGCCGAGTTATATGTGTTGGTCGCTCAGCCAGCAGATTATCATCGACGCGCGCTTGCGGCGGGCGCGATCGAGTTGAGCGAGTTGCTCGATCGGGATTGGGGGCATCGCGCCGCGTACAGCCTCGATCCCGATGGTCATGTACTGGCGTTTGCTGAACCCATCACATCTAAAGAGATCATGCAATGACGCTCAACGCACGTTACGTTCACACGAATCTCATCGCCCGCGACTGGCAAGCCTTGGCGAAGTTCTATCAAGACGTTTTTGGCTGTGTGGTCGTGCCGCCTGAGCGCGATTTTCAAGGCGCGGATTTGGAGGCCGGCACGGGCCTATCGGGCGCGCACCTGCGCGGCGTGCATCTCCGTTTGCCCGGTTACGGCGATAACGGCCCAACGCTGGAAGTCTTCAACTACAACATCCTGAAAGACCGATCAGAACCGGCGGTCAATCGGCCGGGGTATGGACACATCGCGTTCAACGTGGACGATGTGCTGGCAGCGCGTGAAACGATCTTCGCGTATGGTGGCCGCCCGATCGGCGAAGTGGTGACGATGACGATTGCCACGGGTGCGCAGGTGACGTGGTGCTACGTCACCGATCCGGAAGGCAATATCATCGAGTTGCAATCGTGGCGGCACTGATACAGCCAGACGAACGTCATCGGGCTGTTCAGAATCGCACAAGTCCCCTCCCCTAAGTCCCCGCTAGCACTTCAGTAGTGTGCTACTCTTCAACGGGCTTTCAAATCCTGCTGAACGGATTAGCCGTATCTATCTGATGATGGATGGCAAACCAGCCATTTGCTATCCAGAAACCAAGGGAGGTAAGTAGAATGGTTTCGATTGCCACGTTCGCACCCAAATCCATGACGCTTGCCCAATACACTGAAATTGTGCAGCGGCTTGAGCAAACTGGCGCCGGTGAGCCAGCGGGGCGGTTATATCACAACTGGTACAGTCAGGCAGGGCAACTTCAGGTGACGGAAATCTGGGAATCGCGCGAAAGCTTCGAGCGCTTCCACAAGCTGCGCGAAAGACTACTGCGACAGATGGGCGCCAATGCCCGCGAGTTTGTTGCCGCGCCCGTTCACAAGCTCGTGCACGTGTGAGTGTCTGAATTGAACTTGGGCATATCCGAACCCGCTCTGCCGATTGAGTGGAGCGGGTTATGGGGTTGTGTGTCAGGCCACCTTGTCCGAATTGACCGACATCAGCAATCAGTCTATACTGGCGACGCGCAGGCTGAATCTCACGCTGAGCAGGGTGGGCGATGTCAGATCAATGGCTAACGGTGGCAGGCACGGTAACGCGTGGGCATGGTGTTGCCTCAGGACGCGGCCCGAATAGCCCGTATCCGATCAGTTCGTTGCACTTGCAAAAACCATTCTTCACCGCACACGGACTCGATCTATCACCTTACTTTGAAGGCACCCTCAACCTCTCGATCGCGCCGCACACCTTCAAACTTATCAAGCCGCAATTTACCTTTCCACTGGTGGCGTGGACGACGCTGCATCCGCCAGAGACGTTTTCTTTTTCTGCGTGCCGCGTGATTTACCGCGATGCGACCCACGACGGCTGGGTTTACTATCCGCACCCCGAAACCAAGATTCGGCACTTTCAAGACTCGACCATTATCGAGGTCATCGCGGCGTTCATTCCTGACTTAGATTATGGCGATCGGGTAACGCTGGAATTGAATCCAATTGAAATCAGCCTTGATCCGATATAATTCAAGCGATGACCACGCCCGACCTTGATCTGATCTGGCAGACGCTTAACACCATCGCCGATCCGGAGATTCCGGTGGTGACGCTGGTCGAGTTGGGCGTCGTGCGCAAGGTACAGATTGATGGTGATAAAGTGATCGTCACCATCACGCCCACGTTCGCCGCCTGTCCGGCGATGCACCACATGCGCGAGGAAATCATCGGGCAGCTGCGGTCGATCGGGTGTGCGCAGATCGACATCCGCACGTCGTTGAATCCACCGTGGACTTCGGAATGGCTCAGTGATGAAGTGCGCTCGAAATTGCGGCAGTTCGGTCTTGCGCCGCCGCCGCACCATACTGGCGATATCGAGCTTGCCTTGCAAGCAATCGTGACTTGCCCGCACTGCGGCTCGAACGACACGGTACTCGACAGCCCGTTCGGCCCGACGTTGTGCCAGTCCATTCATTACTGCCGCACCTGCCGCCAATCATTTCAACGCTTCAAACCACTTTAGATTACCGGGGCAGCGGCCAGGTGGCTTCAGTTTGCGATAACACCGCGATCATTTCCGAGTGAAATAAGCCGTTGCTCGCCACGACGCGGCCCGACCACTGTCGCAATGGCGTACCATCGGGCTCGGTGGCTTGTCCGCCCGCCTCATTGACTAGCAGCACGCCTACTGCCATATCCCACGCGTTCAGCCGAAACTCCCAGTAGCCATCCAATCGCCCGCACGCCACGTAGGCCAGATCCAGCGCGGCGCTGCCCACGCGCAGCACAGCCTGCGCATGCGTCAGAAAGTCCACAAATTGCCGCGTATTATTGTGCGGATTCGTGCGGCGATCATAGGGAAAGCCCGTACACAGCAACGCCCGATCGAGCCGCGCCGTTTTCGACACGTGAATAGCCCGATCGTTCAACCATGCCCCGCGCCCACGTTGCGCGGTGAACAATTCATCGCGCAACGGATCGTACGTCACGCCGAGTTCGATCACGTCGTCGACGAGCAGCGCCAAAGTTACGCTGAACGCCGGATAGCCGTGCGCAAAATTGGTCGTGCCGTCCAGCGGATCGGCAATCCACTGGTAGCGTGAGGCCTGTTGATTTGCGCCGCTCTCTTCCGACAAGATCGCGTGATCGGGATATGCAGCGCGGATTCGATCGAGGATCAACCGCTCGGACGCCCGATCGGCCTCGGTGACCAGATCGATCTCGCCTTTGTATTCGGCCGTCACGCCGCGCTGATTAAGCTCGCGCAACACAGCCCCGGCTTCGCGCGCGGTCTGCTTGGCAAATTCAAAGGCCGCCTTCAGATTCATCACATTCACCTCGCATAAAAAAGGGTCGGCAAATGCCGACCCCGTTAGATTCGTCACTTCGACATCTTTCGATCAGATGTTGCTCACCGGTTTCTTCGAGACCTTGATCACGTCGCCCTCAACTTCCACCGCGTACACCGGAATCGGTACGACGGCAGGCAACGACAACGCGCGCCCAGTGCGAATATCAAAGCGGGCGCCGTGTCGCGGACACTCGATCACGGTGTCATCCAGTTCACCTTCGGCCACCGGGCCGTCGTCGTGCGTGCAGACATCGGCAAACGCAAAGTACTCGCCGTCGACCAATGTCAAACCCACCGGCGCATCGCCAACGCGCACCACTTTGACTTTGCCTTCTTCGATCTCGCTGGTCTGGGCTACAGTCACAAAGTCATTAGCCATTGGTCATTCTTCATTTGTCATTGTTAATTGTTCACTCTTCATCTTCGCCCGGCCAGCCGCGCACGCCATACGCGCCCGCCTTCAGTACCTTCAACGATAGCAGCGCGCACTTCAAGCGTACCGGCCCCAATGGGATACCCAGTAGATCCAGCAGATATTGTTTGTCGATCTGCTTTACTTCGTCCAGCGTCTTGCCGATGATCTCTTCAGTCAACATTGACGCGGACGCCTGGCTGATCGAACAGCCATGGCCCTGAAAACGCGCATCAATCACGCGGCCCTGATCGATTTTGAGATCAATCCGAATCTCGTCGCCGCAGACGGGATTGCTGTCTTCATAGGAAATATCCGGCTGATCGAGTGTGCCGTAATTGCGCGGGTTTTGGTAATGATCGATGATGTTGTCGCGATAAAGATCTTCCACGTAAGTTACCTTTTGAAAATTGTCTTGGCTTTATACAGACCATTGACCAGCGCGTCGATTTCTTCGCGCAGTGTGTACACGTAGAACGATGCCCGCGATGACGCCACGATGCCCAATTTTTGATGCAGCGGCTGTGCACAATGATGACCCGCGCGAATGGCGACGCCTTCGTGATCGAGGATATCAGCCAGATCGTGCGGGTGGATGTTGTCCAGCGTAAACGTCGCCACGCCGCCACGCCGATTGGGATCGTCTGGACCGATGAGCGTCAAACCCGGAACCTCGCTCAAGCGCTCCAACGCATACTCGATCGTTTCGCATTCGTGCGCACGAACAGCGTCCATGCCCAGACCAGTCAAGTAATCCACGGCTGCACCCAACCCGATCGCTTCGGCGATGGCCGGCGTCCCCGCTTCGAACTTCCACGGCAGTTCGTTCCACTCGGCGCCATCGAACGTGACCTTGCGGATCATATCGCCGCCGCCCATGAAGGGCGGCATTTCTTCAAGCAGATTGCGCTTGCCCCACAACACGCCAATGCCGGTGGGCCCGCACATCTTGTGGCCCGAAAACGCCAGGAAGTCACAATCGAGGGCTTGTACATCCGTCGGCAAATGCGGCACGCCCTGCGCACCATCGACCAGCACCAGCGCGCCGGCCGCGTGGGCGCGATCGATCACAGTCTTGATCGGCATGATGGTGCCCAGCACGTTCGACATCGACGCGATGCCGACCAACTTTGTTTTGGACGTTAACATCGAGTCCAGCGCCGAAATATCGAGGTAGCCTTTAGCATCGACCGGGATATAACGCACAATCGCGCCGGTTTCCTTCGCGACCATCTGCCACGGCACGATGTTGCTGTGATGCTCGGATTCGGTCAGCAGAATTTCGTCGCCCACTTTGAGGTTGGTGCGCCCCCACGTAAATGCGACAAGGTTGATCGATTCGGTGGTGTTGCGGGTGTAGATGATCTCGCGGCTCGATTTAGCGTTGATGAACTTGGCAATCTTCTTGCGCGCGCCTTCATACAACGCCGTCGCCTCTTCGCTCAACGTATGCACCCCGCGATGCACATTGGCATGCGTGGTGCGATAGTAGTCGTTCATCGCGTCGATCACGCACGTCGGCTTTTGGGATGAGGCAGCGCTATCGAGAAACACCAGCGGCTTATCGTGCACGCGTCGCTGCAAAATCGGAAAGTCCTGTCGAATTTTCGCTACGTCTAAACTGGATGTCATACCATCAGTCCTGAACAACCTCAGGTTAGTTTTGTCCATTTGATGCGGCCAGCATCTGATCACGCTCGCGTTTGCGCACTGCCGCGCGGAACGTGTCCAGCGACAAGGTCGCGCAGCGCGTGCGCTGCTGCACAATCTCTTTGCCCAGATTTTCCATCAACTCATTGTGATCAATCGCCAGCGCTTCGTCCAATGTCTTGCCGTTGATCTCGTCCATCAGGAATGACGCCGACGCCTGGCTGATGGTGCAGCCTTCGCCTTCAAACGAGGCGGCGATGCGCCCGTCTTCGATCTTGAGATACACCTTTACGATGTCGCCGCAGCCGGGATTGCCGCCTTCTACCATCGCCTCGGCGTCAGCCATCGGATGCTTATGGCGCGGGTTCTCGTAGTGGTCGATGATGAATTCCATCTGCTCTTGTCGGGTCAACATGTTCGTAATTCTACCATCCCTAAATGAAAAGTGAAGAGTGAAGAGTGAACGCGCACGCGCGAACCCACTCCCCGCTCTTCACTTTTTACTCTTCATTCTTCACGCGTTACTTTTCGATCGGCGCGCCCACCAGATTGCCCCACTCCGTCCACGAGCCATCGTAGTTGCGAACGTGTGGATAGCCCAGCAGATACGTCAACACAAACCAGGTATGGCTCGAGCGCTCGCCAATGCGGCAGTAAGCCACGATGTCCCGATCGGGAGTGATGCCCTGCGAGCCATACAGTTCTTTCAATTCTGCGGCTGATTTGAAGGTGCCATCTTCAGCGACGGCCTTGGCCCACGGAATATTCTTCGCGCCCGGAATGTGTCCGCCCCGCAACGCGCCTTCCTGCGGATAGTCGGCCATGTGCAACAGTTGGCCGCTGTACTCGCCGGGCGAACGTACATCAACCAGCGGCAGTTTCTTTTCGATGTGCGCTTGTACGTCTTTGCGAAACGCACGAATCTTGCGGTCGTCGCGCGAGGGGGCGCGATAGGTCGTCTTCGGATAACTGGGCACAGCTTTGCTTAACTCGCGTCCTTCGTCGATCCATTTCTTGCGACCGCCGTTCATAACGCGTGCATCCCTGAAGCCGAACAACTTGAAGACCCACAGCGCGTAACACGCCCACCAGTTATTCTTATCGCCATAGAACACGACGGTCGAATCTTCGGCGATGCCCTTGGCTTGCAACAATGCCGAAAAATGCTCGGCATCCAAATAATCGCGCACGATCGGATCGTTGAGATCGGTGTGCCAATCGATCTTGATCGCGCCCGGCACATGACCGATATCGTACAACAGCACATCTTCGTCCGACTCGACGATGCGAACCTTCGGATCAGTCAGATGCTGTGCCACCCAATCGGTGGACACGAGCACATTGGGATTAGCGTAACCGTTATCGCTCATGTTGTCGTCTCCTGTCTATTGGATAGTATATCAAACAAGTTCAGAACGCGGAGTCGAGATGGTTATCTCGCTCCGCTAACGACAGGAGCAGCACAGCCACATATGCTTCATGACTTACAAGCCCATCTTTGCCGCGAACGACGCTTCAAGCCGCGCCCGCACGCTGTCCATCGGAATACGATCGAGCACTGGCTGGAAGAAGCCCGTCACGATCATCTGCTCGGCGACGAGTTCAGGAATGCCGCGCGCCATGAGGTAGAACACTTCTTCGCGATCGATCTGGCTGACGGCCGCGCCGTGCGTACAGCGTACATCATCGGCCTCAATCTCAAGGCCGGGAATCGAGTCTGCCCGAGCCGTATGACTGAGCGACAAGTTACGACTGGCTTGATAAGCATCGGTGCGCTGTGCGCCGGGGAACACGTGGATGTTCCCTTGCCACACCGATCGAGCCTCGTCCTTCAACGCCCCCTTATACAACAGGTCGCTGCGCGTATGCGGCACGCGGTGATTTTGCTCGGTGTCGTAATCGAGGTGCTGCGTTTGATCGGCAAAGTACACGCCCGACATCAACGCCGTTGAGCCTTGCCCCACTAACTCTACGTCGATGAAGCTCTTCGTCAGCTTAGTGCCGAGTCCGGCCAGAATCCAGTGCAGTGTTGCATCACGGTGGATATGCGCGCGCTCGTGCGTGAAGTTGTACACGCTGCGGCCCAAATCCTGCCAGTTAATGTAATCGAGTTGTGAGCCGTCGCCGACGACGATCTCGATCGCGCCGTTGTGGAAACCCGCTCGATCGGTCGTGGCCGACGCGTATTCGTCGATGAAGACCGCGCGCGCGTCCGCTTCCAACACGATCAGCGTGTGCGGGAACGCCGCCGATCGATTTTTATTCCACATCGCGGCGCGCAGCGGCAGCGCCACTTGCACACCACGCGGCACATACACGAACGTGCCGCCCTGCCAGAACGCGCCGTGCAAGGCAGCGAAGTACCCGTCGTTGGCCTTCACGACGTTAGTCATGAACAGCCGCTCTAGCCGATCGGAATACTGTTGAACAGCCGTGTCCATGTCGGTGAAGATTACGCCTTTACTGGCGAGTTCTTCGTCCAGCATCGACGCGACGATCTGTCCATCCGACGAGACCAGCGCACCCGACGCGCCCTTGCCTGACACTGCATCCTTGATCGATTTGGGCGCGCCGCGCAGTGCCGATTTGCCGTCGAAGGCCGACGTCAGCGCTTCGACTTCATTCAACTTCAAGCCGCCGAAATCGGTGCGCCGCCACGCTTCGTCAGTGCGAGTGGGCAGCGGCGTATCCAGCAGCACATGAAACGCATCGCGTCGTCGATCGCGCAGCCAGTCGGGCTCAAACGATCGGGCCGCAAGCAAAGCGTCAAAGGTCTCTTGTGAAAAGCCTGTATTTACAGCCAACGCGGCCCGTTTGGTTTTGGCCGCGGGTTTATCGATGATCGTTACCGAATCCAAGATGACTTCTCCTCAACACAAACCAGTAACGAGTAATTACTCATTACTCGTTACTCGTCACTTGTTAGCCTACCGTGCCTTCCATCTGCAACTGGATCAATCGGTTCATCTCCACCGCGTATTCCATCGGCAGTTCTTTGACCAGCGGTTCGATGAAGCCGGAGACCACCATCGCGCGCGCGTCCACTTCGTTGAGGCCGCGGCTTTGCAGATAGAACAGCTGCTCATCGCCGATCTTGCTCACGGTCGCCTCGTGGCCGATCGTGACGCGATCCTCGTCGACTTCGATGTACGGATAGGTGTCGGTGCGGCTCTGCTCGTCGAGCAGCAACGCATCGCATTGTACGTGTGACGATGATCCTTCGGCGTTCTTGTAGACCTTGAGCAAGCCGCGATACGAAGCACGCCCGCCGTCCTTGCTGATGGACTTGGACGTGATCTTGCTGCGCGTGTGCGGCGCAACGTGCACGA
Organism: Anaerolineae bacterium; assembly: GCA_046328575.1. Lineage (GTDB taxonomy): Bacteria > Chloroflexota > Anaerolineae > Fen-1058 > Fen-1058 > JAGOBP01. Next base: position 3,746 of record JAXLWI010000032.1, on the reverse strand, counting down.
CTTTGCCGCCCGTGTCTTGATGCTGGCCGCGACCCGCAAACGCCATCGACAGGATTTCACCGCGCGCGCCCTTGCCCATCAAGTACGTGGACGGATATTTCATCGTAATCTTGCTGCCCAGATTGGCGTCGGTCCATTCCATGATGCCGTCTTCTTCCACCATCGAACGTTGGGTCACGAGGTTATACACGTTCGTCGACCAGTTCTGGATGGTCGTATAACGACAGCGTGCGCCCTTGCGAACGATAATCTCGATCACGCCGGAGTGGAACGAATCGGATTTGTAGATCGGCGCAGTGCAGCCCTCGACGTAGTGCACCTGCGCGCCTTCATCAACGATGATCAACGTCCGCTCGAATTGGCCCATGTTCTCGCTGTTCAGGCGGAAGTAAGCCTGCAGCGGCATCTCGACGTGCACACCTTTAGGCACATACACGAACGAGCCGCCCGACCACGTGGCCGTGTTGATCGCCGCGAATTTGTTATCGGTGTACGGGACAACCGTGCCGAAGTATTGTTTGTAGATGTCGGGATACTGCTTCAGGCCGTCGTCGCTGCTGAGGAAGATCACGCCTTGTTTTTCAAGGTTTTCGCGAATCGAGTGATAGACCATCTCGGATTCGTACTGCGCGCCGACGCCCGCCAGGAACTTGCGCTCGGCTTCGGGAATGCCCAACTTGTCGAACGTGTTCTTGATCGTGTCAGGCACTTCATCCCAACTCGCGCCGGTCTTCTCGGAAGGCCGCACGTAGTAGTACATGTCTTCCAAGTTCAGGCCGGACAGATCGCCGCCCCACGTCGGGGTAGGTCGCTTGATCGCGTGTTCGTAGGCCTTCAAGCGGATCTTTCGCATCCAGTCGGGCTCACCCTTCTGATATGAAATCTCCTCGACGATCTCGCGCGTGAAACCCTTCTTCGATTTGTAAATCGCGACTTCGGGATCGCTAAAGCCGTACTTATAATCCCCCAACCCTTCTAACTCTTTTTGCATCTGATCGCTACCCATTGCCGCCTCCCTTAGGCCGTTGCTTTTGCGCCGAACGTCTCGCGGATATGATCGTAACCGGTACGTTCCAGTTCCTTGGCCAACTCCGGCCCGCCCGTTACCACCACGCGGCCTTCAAACAAAATACTGATGCGATTCGGCTTGATATAGTCCAATAAGCGCTGATAGTGCGTGATGACCAACGCGCCCATGTTCGGGCCGAGCAGACGATTGACACCTTCGGCTACGATCTTCAATGCGTCGATGTCAAGGCCGGAATCGGTTTCATCCAAAATGGCGATCTGCGGTTCCAGCAGCGCCATCTGCAAAATCTCGGTGCGCTTCTTCTCGCCGCCGCTGAAACCATCGTTCAGGTAACGGCCCGCAAACGCCGGATCCATGCCCAGCATCTTCATCTTCGTCATCATCAACTTGCGGAACTCAGGAATCGAAATACCTTTGGTCTTGCCCGTTGCCTGCGCCACCACCAATGGGCCATGTGCACCGTCGGGTTCTTGCGCTTTCAATCGGGCGTTGATGGCCGTCCGCAGGAAGTTCGCCACCGTCACACCCGGAATCGACACCGGATATTGAAACGCCAGGAACAAGCCCGCGCGCGAACGTTCATCGGGCGACAATTCCAGCATATTTTGGCCCTTCCAGATCACCTGGCCCTCAGTGACGGTGTAGCCGGGATGGCCCATCAAACTGTACGCCAGCGTGCTCTTGCCCGAGCCGTTAGGCCCCATCAAAGCGTGCACCTCACCCTGCTCGACAGTGAGATCGACGCCCTTGAGAATTTCCTTGTCTTCTACTTTGACTCGCAAACCGCGAATCTCTAACACGTCGCCCATTATGTGTTACGCCTCCGTGATGATGTTAAGCACGGCATAGAGATGCCGTGGCTGCGATTTTCTGCGGTAGCGATGGCATCCCAATGCCATCGCGCACTGATCGTGGAGATTATAACATGCCGAAAAATGGCTGTCAATAATTATCAAAGTTATCTAATTTATTCAAACAGCCCGATTGAGCCACGCGGCCCGATCGGTTTGTACTTCATCGCCGAGATGTGATTTGCGCCGCGTACTTTTTTGCCTTTGTGATCACACCCATTTCCGGTTATACTTGCGCCATTCACTAATCAGCCCATTTACCAAGTGACTCATCGACTAACTTCATGCCCCGATTACGCGATCTCAACCTGACCATCGGCAACTTTCCCACGGGCAAACACAACGCCATCACTGACGTACCCGATATGCTCGTCGGTCACACGACATTGATTTACGACGAGCCACGCGTCGCCCGTACGGGCGTCACCGTCATCGTACCGCGGCGCGGTGAAATCTGGCGCGATAACGCACCCGCCGGTTATCATTCGTTCAACGGTTGCGGCGAGATGACGGGCGTCCACTGGATCGAAGAATCCGGCGTACTCAGCGGCCCGATTGCGATTACGTGCACCCATTCGGTCGGCACGGCGCACGAGGCCCTGGGCAAATACGGACAAGCGCACGGCTACACGCATATGTTCGCGCTGCCCGTTGTCGCCGAAACGTACGATGGCCGCCTTAATGACGCGGATGCACATCACCTCAAAGACGAGCACGTTTTTCAGGCGATTGACAACGCCAGCGACGGTCCGGTCGCAGAAGGTAACGTCGGCGGCGGTACCGGCATGATCTGTCACGGCTTCAAAGGCGGCATCGGCACGGCGTCGCGCATCGCCGAAAACAAGAGTGGACGTTGGACCATTGGCGCGCTGGTGCAGGCGAACTATGGCCGCCGGCACTTGCTCCGCGTCGATGGGGTACCGATCGGGCGCGAGCTTGGCCCCGAGGTCGTACCTCTGCCTTCGCAGCCCAGCGGTGATGGCTCGATCATCGTCATCATCGCCACCGATGCGCCGCTGATTTCAGCGCAATGTAAACGCCTGGCGCAGCGCGCGACCGTCGGCTTAGCGCGTGTCGGCGGCGTGGGCCACAACTTCAGCGGCGATATTTTCCTGGCCTTCAGTACGGGCAATCATGTGCCGGAACGCAGCGAAGGGTTGATCGATCTGAAGATGATGCCGCACGATCACATGGACGCGCTGTTTGAAGCGACAGCCGAAGCGGTGGAAGAAGCCATCCTCAACGCATTGTGCGCGGCTGAGACGATGATTGGCTATCAAGGCTATACTGTTCACGCGCTGCCGCTGGATAAAGTGCAGGCCGTGCTGAAGAAATACGGACGCTGAAAATCAAACCGCGCAGACGCTAGATCTCTTTAAGTTTTCTTCGCGCTTCGCGGTGAAATATCTGGAGACAACATGACAACTATCGCAGTGATTGGTGGCACCGGCAAAGAAGGCAAAGGACTGGCGCTGCGCTGGGCACATGCGGGTCACAGTGTCATCATCGGCTCGCGCGACGCGGCTCGCGCCGAAACCGCCGCGAGCGAACTCAACGCGCTGTTGGGCAAGGACACCGTACGCGGATTGGGCAACGCGGAGGCCGCGCACGCGGCTGAGATCGTGGTGTTGTCGGTGCCGTACGAAGCCCATCACGCCACGCTTGAGATGATCAAAGACGGCGCGCAGGGTAAGGTGCTAATCGACGTTACTGCTCCGCTCGATGCCGTCAACAAAAAGAAGGCCCAGCGTGTACCGGAAGGCAGCGCCGGGGTGGCCGCGCAGCAATTCCTAGGCGAAAACGTGCGCGTGGTCTCGGCTTTCCAGAACATTAGCTACACACACCTATCCAATGTTGAAGAAGAT
>JAXLWI010000031.1:0-48481 GCA_046328575.1 Anaerolineae bacterium | reverse complement strand
GTCGGGCCAGATCGATGATCGGATCGAGATCAGCCGCGCCGCCGTATAGATGCACCGGAATGATGGCCTTTGTGCGCGGCGTCAGCGCGGGCTCGATCGCTTTCGGATCAAGTGTGTACGTGTGCGGATCGATATCAACCAGCACCGGCGTCGCACCTGCCAACTCGATCGCGGACACCGTAGCCACCGCGGTATGTGACACGGTGATCACTTCATCGCCCGCGCCGATATCCAACGCCCGGATCGCCAAGTGCAGCGCTTCTGTGCCCGAGCCTACGCCCACGCCGTGCGCCAGATTCAGGTAAGTTGCGAACTCGCTTTCAAACGCCTGCGTCTGCGGGCCAAGGATGTAGCGATTGCCGCTGATGGCAGCGGCAATCGCTTGATCGATTTCGGCCTGATGGCTGAGATATTGCGCGTGCGGATTCGCAGCCTGAATGACCATGGCCATAGTTACGGCAATTGCTTGACGATGACGTTGTCGAACCGGATCTTCAACGGATTGGCATTGTTGTTCAAGGCCCGCGAGTGCAGGTGTACGCCAAACTCACGCGCGCCGGTGAACGTTGCATCATTGAAACTGATGATTAGGTGGCCGTTGACGTAGATCTGGATGTTGGAAGCGACGTTGAGATTGCGGACAATGCGGATGTTGTTCCACTGGCCGATGTTGTTGACGACGCCGGCAGCGAAGGGCGTACCGTTGATTAGGTTCGTCGACGAGCCGTTGTCATACCGTTGCAGGCGGTACGTGGTAATCGCTGTTTCGTCGTTGGGATCAATGTTGAGATCGAACTTGTAGTAGTTGCGCGATGGATCCATCTTGACATCATCGCCGTCAGCATAGAAGGTCGTAGTGCTTGCTCCAAAGATCAGACCAAAGCGGGCGTCGCCCTTGCCTTCCACCAACATGATGTCGGCGCTGAGTTCGAAGTTATTAGGCGCCGTCTTATTCGGCGCCGTCCCGGCAATAACGTCTTTGCCGCCCAGCGAGAAGTTAATCGCGCCCGATGGGTTGCCGTTCGTGCTCACATCCTGAATGATGGTACAGTCGGTCCCGCAGCTATAATTCATCTTGCCGCCCCACGTCAGAAACTCGGAGTTCGAGGTCGTGCCAGTGCCAAAAGTGTAGTTGTATAGCGATGTCGATGCAGGGGTAGCGGTAGGCGTGGCCGTGGGTGTGGGCGTGGGCGTCGGATCGAAGCGCACGACCGGTAGATATATCTTGTAGGCCGGGTTGGCGCGCAACACGACATCGTCGATGAAGACGCCCAGCGCGTCAATGTTGTTGCGATCGAGGCTGGTAAAGACCAGTGCTATCCACACTTGGCTGTTTCGCATAATGCTGGACGGTATGGGATAGTAGTCGGTGTGATTCGTCAACAACGACGGATCACGACCAGAAGTTGCCGCCAACCATGTGAAGTCAGTTCCATTGGTCGAATAAGCCGCGCCGAACAGATCGCCGTCAAGAGTGTCCATCTTATACGTCATGCTGATGAACGCGCTCGTGAAGTCGGACATATCGATTGGGCCGTAAATGGCGTACGCTTGCATGTTCTTGGTATAGGGCTGCCCAGCTGTAAGTTGAACGGATCCCGACGGGTTGGTGCCCGCATTCCAAAGGGTGTCGGTCATGAACTGCGTGACACGTCCCCAGGTATGAGTGGTGTCGGCATGACCGTTGGCGTTAACCAAATGCCAGTATGGCGGTGCAATAGTTACGTCGAAATTATAGGTGACATCCTTAACGAACCCACTATCAAACGTTTCACTCATAACAATGGGCGCAGTCAGCGGCAGTGGCGGCACGCCGCTCAATGGCGCCGATAGATTGGTAGGCTTAATTAGTTTGAATGGCGGCTTAAGGCGTGCGGGTTCACGCTGGGCTGAGGCGGGTTGAAAGATCGAAACACTAACGATCAGTAGCGCCAGGCCGATTAGGATGGCCGCGCCGATTTTGCGGGTTGCAGGCACTTGGGTTGATGGTAGGGTACGCATATTGGAAATTCCTCCTGGTGAGAATTGGCCGAACGCGCAATGCGCCGGCCAGTGATGAATGGCCAGTCTGGCCTTTAGACGTAGTGAGCGAGGTGGGTGCGATAGTAGTCGAGCGAACGGCGCAAGCCTTCGGCCAGCGTGAAGCACGGCTGCCAGCCCAATTCGCGTTGGATTTTGCCAAAGTCGGCATAGTAATCGCCGATGTCGATCGCTTTGCGATCGGGCGGAAATGGAATCAGGCGATATTCTCCGCCGCCGTTGATATCAACCAACAATTTCGCTAGATCCAACAACCCGATCGGTGGTTCAAGGCTTCCAAGGTTATAGATCTGTCCGTCAGCCGCCGGGTCGACAGCCGACATGAGCAGGGCTTCGACCACATCGTCGATGTAGTTAAAATCGCGCAGCTGGCGACCGTCGCCATAAACCAGAATCGATTCGCCGCTAAGAATCTGCTTCAGCCACACCCCTAAGAACGTTTGACGCGCATCCTTGATGCGCATCCGCGGCCCGTACGTATTAGTTAGTCGTAAACTGGTGGCCCGCAAGCCGTAGACGTTATTATAAACGATGTGATACCACTCCCCTGCCATCTTGTTGATACCGTTCACGTCAGTCGGATGCAGCAGGTGCCGCTCGTCCACTGGTAGATAATCGGGTTTGCCGTAGAACTGCCGGGTACTGGCGTAGACGATCTTGATGTCTGGATTGTTCTTGCGGCAGGCCTCCAGAATCGACAACTGACTGCGCACGTTGATTTCAAGATCAGTGTACGGATCGCGCATCGAATCGAGGTGACTGGTCTGCCCGGCGAGATTGAACAGCACATCTTGCCCGCGTACCAGGTAGTCCATGCTGTACTCGTCGCGCACATCGGCGATGTTGACCGTCAGGCGGTGAGCGCAGCCATCGATGTTGAACAAGTTGCCGCCGTAATCGGGGATCAGCGAATCGACCAGCACCAAATGCGCTCCGGCGTCTAGCAGACGGCGCGCCAGATTGCTGCCAACGAAACCAAGGCCGCCCGTGATCAACACGCGCTTGCCCGTGAACCACGCGTCGAGGTTGGATGTAAAAGATGGTAGATTGGAGTTGGAATCAGTCATCAGTGTACTTGGTAGATTGAAATGAGCGGCCCGGCGTAACAGGTTTGCCACAGATCGATTGCCGGACCATATATCTGATCGAAAATGAAATTAGGCTCACCGTCATCACAGCGCGGGCTGAACCGCGCGATCTCAGTGAAAACCTGCGGTAACTGGGCATAAAATCGCCGCCGATTGTCCTCCTGCGCCCGATCGTCCACGGGTATATCACGAATGTAACTGGTGGCGACGAGCAGCTGTGTGCCATCGGTTCGATACTGTTCGATCAGACGATCGGCCAATCCGAAGCCCCAAACGCGATCGATCCAATACTCACGTTGCGAATTAGGCGGCACCTCGTAGCCGTTAGATAATGGCGGTGTGTGATACGGCCACTCGATAGCGATACGCGTCCCTACCGGAACGTTCGCTTCAATCCACTGTTTGGCTTGCGTGCGCGTGTCTGGCTGCGACATGATCCAATCGGCGCGCAGTGAATCGATGGCATTCGGCACGATGACGCCGAGCAGGGCGATTATACCAAGTGACGCAGGCCGGAACACGAGAGTTGAAAGATGGGGGGCGGAAGCAGATGGCATCCGCCGTTTGCTGTCTGTTAGCCGTCTTTGAAGGGCGCCCAGTACTTGGGGGAGGACACGCCATCCGGTATCGGCTGTGAGCACTGCCAGAAACGGCAGCACTGGCAGCATGTAGCGACCGAAGTGTCCGCGTGATGCGCTCATTGCCGCACAGTAGATGATGGGGAAACTGATGAGCAGCCACCCCTTGGCGTAACGGCGAGCCGCCACGTCAAGCACCCCGACGGCCGAGAGGATCATCATTGGCCAACCGATGCTCCAGGTCAAAGTGAAGAGGTAGAACCAGCCGCTGTCATCGGGTACGATGCGCCAACCTTCAAAGCCGCCGCCCACGCGAATCCACAAGAAACTGATGTCTTTAACAAACGCTGAAAAATTCAGCAAAATATTGGGATAGCCGCTGACGAAACCGACGATGAAACCCAGGCCAGCCATGAGAAGCCAGAGGCCAGAGGCCAGAAGTCGTCGACGCGTAGCAAAGATGGCCAGAATTACTGGCACAAAGATGAGCGCTGAGGTGTATTTAGCGGCGGCCGTTTGACCCGCAAAAAAGCCTGCCAGCAGAAAATCAAGTGGTCGATGGGTATCGAAGGCGCGCAAGGCCAGCCAGATCGTCAGAGTGGTGAATAGCACCATCACGGCGTCAGGCACGCCAAAGTGTGAATCACGCACGTGGAAAAATACCACCGTCATGATCGCCGCGGCGAGCAGGCCCGTGCGCTCGTCGCGATAACGTCGGGCCAACAGAAAAACGATCGGGACGGTGAGGGCTCCCGCGAGGGCACTGACCAGGCGTCCAGCCAGTAGGGCCAAACTTGGATCGCTGGTGATCAACTCGCCGAATTGGGCTGAAGTCAGATCGGGCCGGGCCATGACGTGCGCGGTCTGCTGTGCGATCAACAATAATCCTAGATACAGGCTCGGCCCGTGAGATTGATCGGGTAGATTAAATCGACCTTGGCCCATCGCCCACGCATACGGATAATAGAAATGTTCGTCGATGTGGTATTCATACGGCAGGCCAAAGCCCACACCCCACAGACGGATGAACAATGCGATCAGTGTGAGGCCGATGATCACCCACACTTTAGCGTGACGGCGATGCAACAACATACAGACTTGACACTTCCTCTCGCAGGCCGTGGTGTGTTGACGAAGCTGCACAGACATGGTAACGTCTGGCGTGATGACTCACCTTGATTGGCTGCGCAACCGCTGGTTGCAGTTGCTACTCATCACGCTGCTGGGCGGCATACTGCGCTTCACTCAACTTTCGTCCGCACCACTGGGTTATTTTCACGACGAAGCTTGGTCGGCGGAAAAAGCCCGGTCCATTATAACTGATACTGAGTCCCCAGCCGTATATTTCCCTGAAAATAACGGCATGGATGCACTCCACGTATATCTTATTGCGCTGATTTTTCAATTCACGGGACCGGTGGCCATTGGCAGTCGGCTTGCCTCGGCGTTGGTTGGCACGCTCACCATTCCCGTTACCTACTGGTTGGCCGCTGAATTGTTGGCCGATGATCGGCATCGCCATGCCATTGCGTTAGGTGCTGCCTTTGTTATAGCAACGTTATTCGGCGCGGTCGTCGTTAGCCGATCGGGCTGGCACGCAATGTCGATGGCGTTGTTTGCCACGGCCTGTTTGGCGGCCTTGGCGCGCGGCCGCCGTTTGAACCTCCGGCGCTGGTTCATCGTCGCCGGAGTGTTAGCCGGCATCACGCAATACACTTATCCTTCGGCGCGACTTCTGCCGGTGTTACTGTTAGGGCAACTGATCCTAGATCTTGTGCGTAATCGCAGCGCCCGCCGGACCATCGTCGTGAATTATCTCGCCGCTGGTGTCGCCGCCCTGATTGCCTTTGCGCCGCTCGGCGCGTACTTCATTCAACATCCAGAATGGTTGTTTGTGCGTGCTCAGCAGACATCTGAAGACGGCAATCTGCTTCAAAATGCGGCCAACGTGGCGCTTGGATTTATTGTGCGCGGCGACCTCGACAGCTTGCACAACATCTCAGGACGGCCGGCGCTCGATCCTTTCCTAGCGATCTGGTTTGTGATTGGCCTGGGCGTCTGCTGGCGTCAGCGCCGCCGCGAACATCTCGGCATTATCGCCGGGCTCATCGTCATGAGCTTGCCCACAGTGTTAACCACGCCAGCCCCATTGACGCGGCGCTGGACGGGCGCGATGCCGTTTGAGGCGTTGATCGTCGCGATTGGCGCGGTTGCGCTGGCGGATTGGTTGCTGCCTCGATTGAAATTCTCACGCCGATCGATTATCTTGACGTCGGCGTTTGGAGTTTTGTTCCTGCTCAGCGCGATTTGGTCGGCAGCCGATTATTTTGGACTTTACGTCTCAAATCCACAGTTTTTCTGGGATTATGATGGTGGCATTACCCAGGTCGCCAATTATCTGGCAGCGCAATCACCTGCCAAGGTGTATCTCACGCCTTACGATCGCTTCTATCAGGTCGTCACGCTGACGCTGGACGAAGCGCATCACGCACCCATTCAAAGCTACAACGGGGCGACCTGCGCCCTATTCCCCGAGCAAACGGATCAGCCGACGATGTGGCTGGTTATTACGGAAAAGGATCAACGCACCTTACCACTGATGAAAAAACTGTTCCCGAATAATCAAGTCGTGTGGCGGCTGGATTCACCAGTTGGGTCATATGCACGCGCATTGCAAGTGTCGGCGGGTCAACGTGCACAATTGTCACTCTCGCATTGGGCTACAGCCGATTGGGACAGCACCATTCAGTTGATTGGTTTCGATCTGCCTGCGACTGCGCGACCGGGCGAGGTCTTGAACATCCAATTGGCCCTGAAAGATACGGCATCCCTCAATCGGTTGCATAAGGTCTTCGTGCATCTGCGCGGCAGCGCTGATCAGGTGGTGGCTCAGGATGATCGCGCCCCCTGCGACGATACGTTAAATGAAGCCGATTGGCGACCAGGCGATGTCTTGCTGCAGGAATTTCAATTGCACATCCCGTCCGATTTGGCACCCGGCTCATACCCGATCGCGATCGGATTGTATGAGGCGCAGTCTGGCGCACGTCTGCCCATCTTGTCGAGCGAGCTCGTTCACGATCGCGACAGCCTTGTGATCGGAGCGGTGCAAATTGCTTCGGATTCACAATAAAGTCGAGGTCATTGCCTCGACTCTAGTGTGCTTTCCTCAGTCACCGCATTTGCTGCCCCGGGCTGCGGCTGCAGATGTTCCTTTCGGATCACCAGCCGCCACCACCAGCCAACCAGTGCCACCAATGTGCGGAAGACGCGCGGGAAATTGAAGAATTGTGATTCACCGTATTGGCGATACCAGTGGTGTACGGGCACTTCGACGATTGTGTAGCCGGCATCCTGGATCTTCTTGACCATCTCAAAAGTGATCGTGCCCGTAGTTGATTCCAACGTGATGTGATTGAAAATGTCCCGTTTCATCAAGCGAAAATCACAATCCACATCGCGGATCGTGAGGTTAAACGCGAGTTTAACAAAGTATTGATAGGCTAATCCAATCAAAATGCGGTGAAATGGATCGTGGCGTTTGATTTTGTAGCCATTGACCATATCCACGCCATCGCGCACTTGAGCTGCTAGTAAAGTCAACTCCCGTGCGTCGTACTGCGCGTCGCCGTCGGTGTAAAACACCCAGTCTTTGGTAGCGGCCGCAAAACCACCGCGCAGCACGCCCCCATAACCGCTGGGCTGCGGGCGATGGATTACGCGCAAATGCTCGAACCGTGCAGCCAGCGCATCCAGCACTTGGGCCGAATCGTCCTGACTGCCGTCGTTAATGACAATCACTTCGTAGTCGGCGGCGATTTGCGGCAAAACCTGCAAGGCGCGTAGAATCATTGTCGGGATGGTGCCCGCGTCGTTGTAGCAAGGAAAGAAAACGGTCACGCTGGAGAGTTTCATCGGCACGAATCTTTCCGGGCTAAAGTGACGACTGTCAAGCCGAACGGCAACCCTATCGATCGGATCAACGGCGCTTCAGCGCTCAGAACGCCGCGCAACACACCATTTAACGGCCCCGGATCGAGCGTTAAATCTGAGCCGGTTTGACCGCGCGCGAATAAGCGCTCGCCGAATCGTTTGACGACCACCAAGGGAAAGAGCAACATATTGGCGTAACTAAGGTGTTCTGGACACAGCGTTACTTGCCGCAATTTCCTCGCCAATTCACGGCGATGAAAACGGTGCCGAATGTAAACAGCGGCGTCGTGTTTGCCGCGGAGCCAATCGTAAGCGGGCAACCGCAGGAGTAGGCGTCCGCCCGGCTTCAACACGCGTGCGAACTCACGCAACGCCGTCACATCGTCCACCCCGATTTCACAGATCACGTCGAATGACACGATCAGATCAAAGGTGTTGTCTTCAAACGGTAGATTCACAACCGAAGCTTGCGCTAACTGCGTGTGACCGCGCTGGCGGCTGAAACGTAGTGCTTCGGCGGAGAAATCGAAACCCGTTACGTGGCCGTATGGCGCAAGATACTTCATAACCGCGCCTGTGCCACAGCCCGCATCGAGGATGCGCAGGCTGTGACCGCGCCCCACCGCCTGATCGAGCAGCGCGCAGGTAATGCGCTCCATGCCGAGATACCACCAGTGGGTATCCTCGACGCGGTACATCGTTGCGTATTCTTCGTGATTCATGCGCCTCAGCGTTGATAAACTTTGATGTTGTCAAAGTCGATTTGCATCTCATAGCCAGTCGGCGGCTCCTGCTGCGCGTTGAGCGTCCACGAGAAGATGAAGGCGCCAAATTTCCCGTGACCTGAGCCTGTGTAGGTCGTATCGCTGACAGATATGAGCAGTGTGTCATTCAGCCATACTTGAATCGGGCCGCTGGCCTGACGCTGAATATGCACGGTGTCAAAGCCACTCGCATTGCCGATGAAGTTGGCTGGTAAGGAACTGGCGCCTAACTTGTTGCATGTATTCGTGCCGGAACTTGAACCGCCATCGCAGCGATCGAGTTGGATATTGATCGGCTTGACTGAATCGACGTTATAGAAATACAGCCGATAATAGGTCTTATTGTAAGCAAACTGCGACGGGTTGGCTCCAAACGTATCGTTGCTGGCATTAAAGATAATGCCATACCAGTCGCCGATGTCGTTATCCGGACAACCGAACGGACAGCCGGCGCTGCGTGGATAGATCACCCAGGGTGAAATATCCATGTAGAGATCGAAATTGTCTGGCGTGATATTGTTGGGCGACGAAGCCATCATGTGGTAGACACCAGTCGTATATAGGCGCAGGCTGTTAGCCGGATTACCGTGTGCCGAGGTATAGTGCATTGAACATTGCCCCGGGATGCACTGACCGTACTTCGGGCTGCCGCCGCTATAGTACGCACCGCCCCATGCTGCCAAATCAGAAGTATTCGCCTGATCGAACGTGTATGAATACAGAGACGGAATGGGTGTGGCGGTTGGCGTCGGCGTCGGCGTGGGTGGATAATCCTTTACGACGAGGGGCGCGTATACGAAGTAGATCGACTCGCCCCGCAAACTCACGTTGCGAATGAACGGCCCCAGACCGCTGGGATTAGCCCCACTCTTAAACCCAAAGACGATATACGCGGTGCTGTTGCCCCACAACGCCCGATCAAACTGGAGCGTTCCCGATTTCCAGCCGGCTCCGCCATTACCACCGAGGCTATTGTAGCCAACCACAGTGCTGCCGTCGGTTGTCACGCCCCACATGAGTTCGTCGTTGCTGGTGGCGTCGAGATAGTATTCGAAGTCCAGTGTGGCATAGAAGTACTTGCTGAGATCGATCGGGCCATAAAGCAGCCAGGTGTCCTGTCCGTCAGGATATGGATCACTGCCTGGCGTAAGTAAGGGCAGCCCAGGCGTCGCTTGAGCCACGGCACTCCAGGCCGTATTCACGAATGCGCCGCTGCCCACTCGCCCCCAGTAGTAGCCGGCTGTATCAGTTGGATTCACGACTTTGCGCCACAATGGCACTGTTCCGGTCACCGCCGTTACCGGATTGAAGCCAACGCCGAACGTCTCCGTCATGATCACGGTGCTGCCCGGCGGCCGCACGGCGACCAGCGGCTGCCGATCGGCTTCGACAAACTTGAAGGGCGGATTCAGTTCGGTGACTTTAGGCTGCGCGATCGCCGGCTGACTGGTTGGTGTCGTGAAGATCAAACTCAACCACACCAGCACAATCGCGCCGAGCCAGAATCTTGGGTTCTTAACGTGCTTCACCATGGGTTACCACCTTCTTCAAGATAGGAAGTTACTTGACCGGAGATACGAGCGGTAATCGACGCGGGTCAAACAACCAGCGGCTTTATACAACTCCCCACCGAGTTAGGCCTCAGTGGGCTTGAACAGTTCGATCAGTTGTTGCTGTGCGGCTTCGCTAAGTTTGCCGGCTTTGCCCGGCCCGCGCAGCCAATCCTTGAGCTTCTTAGCGTGCATAGCCGGTACTGGCGATTCGCCCGCCTCCACTTCGGCTTTCTCGCTACCAAAAACGATCACGGGCTGAATGGGTATTTCAACATCAGGCAGTCGCTTGTCCAGATACTTCTTAAGCGCACTCGCTTCGACTTGGGCCTCGCTGATGGGATTGCCTAACCCTTCTTGGGCAAACGCGCGGAAAAACCGTTTTACACCGACATCATGTTGCCACTTGCCTTTGCGATAGACGATCGGTCCACTTTGCATCTTGATGGCGAACACGTAGCAATTGTTGGGCGTGATTAAGACATTACCGGCCGGCGTAGCATACTGAAACAACAGATAGCGATCGTCAAAGCCTTTTAGCGCGCGCGCTAGCACCTCGTCGGGGCGATCGACACGCGCGTAGCGATTCGAGTAGTAAATCCCGATCTGCGATGCAATGAAGCCGACGATTAGGCTTAGGAACGACAATCCGATCAGTTCTACCGACGTAAAGGAAATGATCAGGCCCAGCAGCAAAATGCCGATGCCAAACAAACTGACGTACTTGCCTATATCGGCTCGGCGCTTGATAAACTTGTCGTTGCGATAGATACGCATCAGTCTCGGTGTCCATTGAGATATTTGCCCAGCACCAGACAGGCATTGCTGCCGCCCAGCCCGAACGAGTTCGATAAAGCAATTTGCGGCTTCGTTTCACGCGGTACGTTTGGTACGTAATCCAGATCGCATTCGGGATCGGGCGTCTGGTAATTCACCGTCGCATGGATGATGCCCGTTTGGAGCGTCTTGACCACTGCGATCGCTTCCAATGCGCCTGCCGCGCCCATGCAATGACCGATCATCGATTTGGTGGAACTGATTGGGATATTGTAAGCCAGTTCGCTGAACAGCGTCTTGATCGCCAGGGTCTCGATCGGGTCGTTGACGGGCGTCGAGGTGCCGTGCGCGTTGATGTACTGCACCTCCGATGGATCGACCCGCGCGTCACGCAGCGCCCACTTCATCGCACGGATCGCGCCCGCGCCGGTAGGATCGGGCGCGGCGACGTGATAAGCATCCGACGACGACGCGCCGCCCAATACTTCGGCGTAGATTTTCGCGCCGCGCGCCTTGGCGTGTTCGAGGCTTTCCAACATCATCAATCCGCAGCCTTCGCTGAGGATGAAGCCGTCGCGGTCCTTGTCGAACGGTCGGCTGGCATGTTCGGGATCGTCGTTGCGTGTGGAGAGCGCGCGCATTACGTTGAAGCCGCCGATGCCATAATCGCGGATCATGCCTTCGACACCGCCGACGATCATCATCTGCGCCTGGCCCCGCCGGATGTACTCCGCGCCTTCGCCGATGGCTTGTGTGCCGGTGGCGCAAGCGTTGACGGGTGTGCCCAATGGGCCCTTGGATTTCACCAGTTCGCTGACATGATGCGCGGGCATATTGGCTAACGACGATGTAATACCAAACGGGCTGGATAAGCGCCAGCCTTTCTTGCGAAAGACCTGCAACTCCTCATCGCCCTTATCGAAGCCGCCAATGGCCGAGCCGATGTACGTGCCGACTAATTCCTGCATCTCTTCAGTCAGCACCAACGGCATACCTGCGTCTTCCATCAATTCGTGCGCGGCCGCGATGGCTAGATGTGACGATCGGCTCATGCGGCGCGCTTCTTTGATGTTGATCCATTTGGTCGGATCGAAATTCTTAACTTCACCAGCGATCTTGGTCGGCAGATCGGCGGGATCGAATTGCGTGATCGGTGCCACGCCCGACCGGCCCGCGAGCAAGCCCGACCAGAGTTCTTCAACTGTATGGCCCAGCGGCGAGACGGCCGCCATGCCTGTAATAACGACTCGTTGTTCGATAGGACGCTGTTGCATGGAAGTGTTTTGCCTCGAAAAAAACTACACGGTCTCAATTAGCGGGAGCGGCGGCCAGGCCAGCTTTAATGGCATTGACGATGTCGCCGTCCACGGCTTGTTTGGTTGATCGAATCGCGCCCCAGATCGCGCGCGCATCCGAGCGGCCGTGCGCGATCAATACAACCCCGTCGACGCCCAACAGTGGCGCGGCGCCATATTCGCGATAGTCGATTTGCTTGCGGAGATGCAGGAAATTAGGGGTGAGCAGTAACAAACCGGGCAGCATCAGCAGCGCACCGGGGATCAGCAACGCCAACCCGATCTTACTCAGCGGCCCGGCGGTCAGTTCGCGCTTCAAGAACTTGGTGAGGAAGGACACAATGCCTTCCGTCAGTTTGACGATGACGTTGCCAGTGAAACCATCGGTCACGACGACATCGGTCACGCCTTTGGGAATGTCCTTGCCTTCCACATTGCCGATGAAGTTGAGCGTCGAATCTTTGAGCAGTTTATACGTGTCGCGCACCAGCATCGAACCTTTGTCGGCCTCTTCGCCGTTCGACACGATGGCGATTCGCGGCTTGGAAATGCCCAAGACGCGCTCGGCGTACAGACTGCCCATCAGCGCGTTTTGCACCAGATTCTGCGGCTTGGGATCAGTGTTCGCGCCAAGGTCGAGCAGAATCGTCGGTTTGAGGCTGGCTGGATAGCGGGTGCACAACGCCGGTCGATCGATGCCGCGAATGCGGCCCACGCCGAACAAAGCCGCTGCCATCACCGCGCCGGAGTTGCCCGCCGACATGAACGCATCGGCCTTGCCTTCTTTGATGAGGCGCATGCCCACGCTGAGCGAGTTGTCCTTTTTCTCCTTCACCGCCATCGTGTGCTCATGCATCTCGATCACTTCAGTTGCATTCGCGATCGAGATCGACAGAGCACTGATCGAGTGGCGGGCTAGTTCGCGTTGGAGGTCGGCCTCGCGGCCAACGAGGATAATCTCGACGCCAAAATCGCGGGCGGCCTGCACTGCGCCATCGACCACGACACTCGGGGCGTGATCGCCACCCATTGCATCGACTACAATTTTCATGCGCACTCTCCTGCGCGCGACGGCGCGCGTTGTCAAAGCCGCCGAATTTTACCCGACGGGTAGGGGATTGTCAAAGAAAAAGCCCGAAGGGCAAGCGGAAAATCCTTCGGGCTTGGCACGTCAGTTCATTGAAAACGGGGTTAGTTCTTCGGGCGGTTTTTGACGCGCCCCGTGCATGATCTGCAGGGCGCGCAACTCGCGTTGGAGCAGGGGCGAGACCCGTTCGAGCAGATCGCCAATCGAGGCGGTGGTGAGCAGCTGCTGTTTTTCTTCGGCTTCGATTTGCAGCACTGAAGCCGCGATGTTAGCTAATTTAGCCGGGTCAGTCAGTGCATCCACTTGAATGTCAGTTTGAGTGATCTCGGCGAGCAGTTTGAGATACCGATCGAGCCGCGAGCGGATCTGCGCTAATTGCTGTTCGTCGGGTTGGGCGCTATAGGGCCGCCACGGCCACAACTCGATTTCGCCGCGCAAATAGTTTTGATCGTGCAATGTGCGCTGAATGCGGAAGCGTGAATTGCCGACGCAGATGATGTTCATGCGGCCGTCTTCAAGACGCTCGACTTGGACGATGTGCGCGGTGGTGCCGACATCGTAAGGTTCGGTGTTGGGATCGCCCACTTCTTCGCCATCGCGGATCAGCACGACGCCGAAGGGCGTGCCGCGCTCGACGCATTCGCCGATCATTTGGCGATAGCGCGGCTCGAAGATGTGCAGCGGCAGCATTTGGCCGGGGAAAAGGACAGTGTTTAACGGGAATAATGGTAACTGGCTCATGCCCGCATTGTACATCATTCGGGTTAGTCCGCAACCAACAGGCAGGGGCGACTGCAACCTGCAGTCTGGTGACTTTTGCGACGTTTTATGCGACAATGAGTGCACCGAAGCATCCGACAACTTCATCCTTTAGGAGGCGACGCGATGGCGACCGAATTACCAGCGAACCCCGATCTGTCCAACGTGCCCGTCGAGGCGACCGATGAAGAGCGGCTGCGTGCGCTCATCGATACAATCAGTTCCTACATCGAGTATTACCACGGTGGTTCAGTGAAGATGATCGGTTACGAGTCCGGCACACTGCAGATTGAGATGTCGGGCGCGTGCCACGGTTGCCCACTGTCAGCAGAGACACTGCACGGTTGGGTCGAAGGGACTGTCAAACAGTTCTTTCCGAATGTGACGAACGTGGTGTCTGTGAACTAAACGCGGATCGCTGACTAGCGGCGGGCGGCGACGGTCGTTTGTCGTCATTTCATTGACAAGTCAATCGTTCTGGTTATAATACGCGCTGTTGCCCGCGTGGCGGAATTGGCATACGCAGCAGGTTGAGGGCCTGTGCCGCAAGGCGTGGAGGTTCGAGTCCTCTCGCGGGCACAAAAAACGCGGCGTGCTCAGATCGAGTGCGCCGCGTTTGCGTTGGATGGCTCATCAATCAGCCCGGGGAGAGACGCCGCTCTTTCATCATCAAATACTCAGTCACGCCTTCCTTATACAAACCCTGTATCTCTCCAACTTGGCGGTATCCCAAACGCTCGTACAAGCGCTTGGCGTCGGGGTTGAAATCCGCCACCACCAGAAATACCTTTGAGGCCGTCGTGAACACGGCTTCTTCAAAGAAGCGAAGCAGTTGCTGCCCAATCCCCAGTCCGCGAAATTCTTTTTTAACGGCGATGATATGCACGTAAGGAAAGCTATGAAACGCGCCAGCTAAGATATACCAGATAAAGCCCAGGCATCGACCATTCTCATCTATAGCCACAAACACTTCTTCTTTGGTGATGCCTTCAGACAAGGCCAAGCGGGCCTTGTCGGCTGATGAAAAGTATTCCTCGCCCAATTTGGAGTTGAGCAGGGCGGCTTTACAATCTTCCAGATGCTGCATGTGGGCTTGGGTGATCGTGATCTTCAAAGTTCTATTCTCCGCTGTGGGCGCTGCTCGCTGCCCGCCTCTGTGTTAGTGCACCAACAACTTGATCGCTTTTTTGTACACGACATCCCCCACAACGTGCATGACCAAAATGAAGGGAATAGTCAGCGCCACCGCCAATACAAAATTTACGAGTAGACTTGACCCATTGATTGTGCCTTCTTCCAACAAGCGCCGAAATAGAATCAGCCCGTACGGAATCACGATGAGCACGGAGGTGATGACTGCCGGAACATAGCGGCGCAGAATGACGGCTTGCCCCAAGTGCATGAAGCCGTGCAGGAAGAATGATCCGCTGGCGAGCAGGAAGAAACCGTATTGCCCATATTCTGTTGCGAGGAACGCGGCCAGTCCAGTCATGGCGAAAATCAGACTCACTGGAATCGCGAACTCGGTGGTCGATTTATCCAGAATGGTTCTGATCTGCCGGGCGACAAAAGCCGGGACGCGTGGCTTGAGGCGCGCTTCGATGTCGTCCGCGTTCTTCTTCAGCCAAGGCTCAAAGAGGATCAGTTCTTCGAAGTCGTGGAACATGAATGCAATCGGGAACAACCAGATTAACGTCGTGGTGTCGATGAACATCGTGTTGTCGGCTTTCTGCAATTGAGGGTCGCTTGCTTGATCGATCTAACTTGAGCGGAGACATCACGCCCTTACACGGTCTTCTTGAGCGCCGTTCGCTGCGTCGTGGTTCGACGGGGGCGGGCCGCGCCGCCGATCTTTTCGAGCAGTTGCTGTTTATTGCGCAGCGCCACGCGGGCGATCTTCAAGTATTGCGCCATCCACTCATTCAATGCCGCCAGCGCCGCCGCTTGATCTTGCGTCGCTTGCTGTTTGCTGCCTTTGGCGAGCGCTTGAGCTTGCTCGGCCTGGGCCAGTGCTTCGATCTTAACGCGTTCAGTTGCCAACCGATCGGCTTCGTACCCGAACTCGGCCAACAACCCGATCGATCCGGCGTTGTCAAACAGGGTGTACGCGGCCTGTAAAAAACCGGCCACGTTCAGCGGCATCGAGCCGTCGAGTCCCAGTGCAACCAGGTCGGGTTCGGGTAAGGTGGCGCGGGCTACTCTCGACAAGGCTTGATAGGCGTCACGGGCTTCGGCTTCCATCTGTCTGAGCGCGGCTGTGGCCGCTTTCTGATCGCCGAGACTGGCTTTTTGAGCGTTAGCGGCAGCCACAGCGGCCTCATACAACGCTTTGCCGTGGTTCAATTTGCTGGTAGTGTAGCCATACTCGGCGACCAGCGCCTTGATCTCTGGGTCGCCCAGGCTGTTTAAGATGGCTAATTGCGCGGCATGCAACTGCTGGGCCGTGGAGAGCGTTGGGCGGGTCGGCATACAGGTGTCCTTTCTGGATGATGAACACTAAAGGTTGTTCAAATAGAGTGACTTAAAGGCTCAATTTGGGTACTTTATAATCAATTTCAAATGCTTAGAATGGAAATAGCACTACTTTAAATTAAATCACAATTGCTTGATAATGAAAATGAATCGCTTATCGTAAAATATTAAGTGCTTACAATTCTAATCTTATTGCTTATTTAGTCAAATTGAACGCTTAATAGTAAGCAATTAATATTGTCTAATAAGCAGCAATAAAATAGCGTCAAGTAATTCAGTTGGTGTTGTAAGTAGGCGTAAATTGGAGGGCTGCTGATTGTGGATTAGATGACGCCCGCAAAGACGCGGGCTTGGAGAAAGGTGTTAGGCATCTGCACTGCCACTTTGGCCCTGGAGCCCAACAAGACACTCAATCATCCCAAGGTGTCGATTGTCATGTGTCAGCCACGTAATCACGATTGGCCCGATATGGCCATCGTGCCAGTTCTCGCCATGCAAACACTCATATACATTAAAGAACTCGTTGTCCCCGATCGTCGCGACGGCTTGTTGTGCTGCGGCGAATGAGCGGCGCGCATAATCTAGAAGCAGGCTTTTCTCAGGCAGCCGAAGCGTCATAGCATTTTTCTCGTCCATCTCCATTCCGGTTTGAGCATACCCCAGACTTTTTGTGTCCATATTCCACCGCGCCGCCAACGCGTCGATCTCCCATAACTGGCTGCCGCGTCCATTGATCAACTCCTGAAGATAATCCGCCCAACGCGCCAGATGCCAAACGTGAAAACCCGCCGACGGTGTTGTTTCGTTCGGCGTCCACGCCAGTTGCTCATCAGTGAGGCCACTAACAAGCTCAAGTAGGTTCGCCTGGTTGCGTCGATATCGGTCGGAAATCTCGGCCATAATACTTTCTGTCATTGCGTCCTCTTGACAGTCGCGTTGTGCGACACAACTCGCAGGCAAATGGATGCCATTTTCGGCCTGGCATCCTCGTCGCCAGCCGCCTGCGGTATAATACTTCCGATTACGGTTGCGACGCGTCGTGCGGCCTCATTATACTGCGGTGAGATTGTGGGAGGCAACATGGATCTCGAACTGGCTGGCAAGGTCGTGTTGATTACGGGCGCGAGCGGTGGTCTGGGCCGCGAGATGGCCGTCGATTTTGGCCGCGAGGAAGCGCGTGTCGTCGTGCATTTTCGATCGGGCGAGGAGGCCGCCGAGGTCGTGGCCGAAACGATCGAGAATATGGGTGGCGAAGCCATCACCGCGCAGGCCGATCTGACCGATCGATCTTCGATCCAACGTATGCTCAATGACATCAAGGGCGAGTGGGGCGGCGTCGATGTGCTGATCAACAGCACCGGCGTCTTCGACAGCGCCGCGATCGATCAGATGCCGATCGAGCAGTGGCAGCGCATGATCGATACGGTGCTCACCGGTTCGTTCCACCTCAGTAGCTTGATCGTGCCGCATATGAAGCAGCAGAAGTGGGGGCGCATCGTCAACATCACCTCGCGCACGGGCTTGGTGGGCGGCGCGAAGTTGGCGCACTACAGCGCGGCTAAAGCGGGGGTGATTGGACTGACGCGGGCGCTGGCGAAGGAGCTTGGCCCCGATGGTATTCTCGTCAACGCCATCGCGCCGACGACGATCTTGACGCCGCGTGAGCGTGAAAAGATGACGCCCGATCGGCTGGAGAAACTGATCAGCCAGATTCCCCTCAAGCGTGTCGCCACTCCTGATGACATCTCACGCGTCGCCTTGTTTTTAGGTTCTGGCATGAACACCTTCGTCACGGGTGAAGTGATCACGGTCGGTGGCGGAGCGCAAACGTAGATCTAACGCGTATGAAATGAAGTGGCGTCACTCATTACTTGTTATTGGTCATTCGACGCCTGTATCGCGAGGTCGATGAAGATGGCTGACGACCAGCCGAAGATCGACGCGGCTTTGGGCGGCACTTCGCCAGTTTGCGGCTGATAGTATTCGTAGATGTCATCGTGCAGCGCGATCATCTCCAAGGTGCGGCGGCGCAATTCTTGCGCCAGATCAGCGTAGCCCGTGCGCTGCAAGCCCTCGATAAGCAGATAGTTTACATTCACCCACGTTGGCCCACGCCACATAATCAGCGGATCAAACTTGCGATCGTCGAGTGCCACCGTTGGCACCGGATAACGCGACCAAAACTCGCGCTCGTCGGTGAGGTGCGCGACGAGACGACGCACCACGCCGTCGGGCAAACGGCCTGTGATCAATGGGAACAGGTTGAACGGTGTGCGCACTTGCACACGCGATCCGCGATTCGGACGCGACGCCCAAAACAAGCCGGCGCGTTCATCCCACATCCAGCGCAGCATGCGCGTCACCATCGCGTCGGCGCGTTGTGACCATAGCGCCGCTTCGTCTTCCAGGCCGATCACGCGCGCGATCTTCGCCAGCGATTCTTGCTGCAAACACAAGTACGTGTTGAGATCGGGCGATTCTACCGGCACGCCGTCATCCCACAACGGACTGTCGTCGAGTCCCGATGAAAATGGATGCTGATATTCGCACAATCCATTGCCGTCGACATCGTTCTGCTTGAACCACCAGTTATTCCACCGCACGACCGGCCCGTAAATCTCGTCGAGAAACTCGCGGTCGTGATCGCGTTCGTACAACTTCCATGCTGCCCACGCTAACAACGGCGGCTTCGTCACGTCGGCTTCGATCGGAAACGTAAGGTGCGTCACCGTACCTTCGTCGTGAACGGCATCGGGGATCATCCCGTCAGGGCGTTGATGATCGAGCACGATGCGGAGTTGATCCTGCGCGAGGCGCGGCTCTACGTAGCGATAGGCCAGCGCGTGAAAGTACGCATCCCATTGCCACACGCCCACATAGTGAATCTTCGACGGCGTCATTGCCTCGCGCGTCGTGTAGAAGCGCGTCGAGATCAAGCCTGCCCGCATGATCCACCATGCATAATAGTATTGCGCGCGATACGCTTCATCGACTTGAGGCGCGGCTGCAAACCACGCGTGCCAACGTTGCGCGGCCGCCTCGATCGTGGCCGCTGCGTCCGGCACATAGCGATTGAAGCCGAGGCGCGGCGTGACGTTCAGCAGCAGCGCACTCTGCCCATCCGATCGGACGATCAGTTTGACGCGTTGTGAATCGCCGGTGTCGGGTGTGACTTCATTGCTCAACATGTCGGCGTTGGTGGTGTAGGCGATGTTGCGACGGATATCGCCTGTAAGCCGCAGGGTGCCGCCGCGCCGATCGGGTTGGGCTTGATCGAGCCGCGCACTGAAGGTCAGGCCGCACACTCCGCTCGGCAGAGTGATGAGCAGCGTCTCGGTATCAGCAAATACAATGGTGAATGTGCCGAGGCGCGTCTGACAATCGATGCGGTGTGGATACGAAACGATCTCCAGTTCGAGCGGTGTACCGTGCTCGTCGAGGAACGCCCACTCGTCGATGATAGGGGGCCGCCGACGGTAACCACTCAGTTGTTGATCAACTTTAAACCAGCGCTCCGCCAGCCGGACGTGAAAGGTGTGACTATTGCGAAACAGCATCAGCCGTGAGCCACGCTCGCTGAACGGAATCTCTTTCAGGTTGATACGATTCTTGAGCAAAGTTAGATACGGCGAATTCGTTTCAAGCATGACGTCTCACTCACATTGCCCACATCACTTGATAAGGCGCTAATACTAAGCGACCATTCGCATCGCATATTACGGGTTGATCGGTAATCAAATCATGGGCCGTTAGCCACGGAGCGCTTAGGTGAACGGCTTGCGGTTGCCGCGACACGTTGTGCAGGCATAACACCGCTTCGTCTGCGACGCGCCGCTGCACTGCAAACACTTGATCCGAGAATTCCAGCACGCGCTGTTCGCCGTGTGGATCGAATGACCGCACGCGAGCGCGAGCCATCAGCAGTTGTTTCAAGCGTTGAAAGATCTGATTTCGCCGCGAGTGTGGCTCGAACAATTCGCGTTCTATATCGACTCGATCGACCTTCTGCCGATTGACCGTGCGATTGTGGCCGGTCAACCTCACACCTTCCGGCCAGCCGCGTGAGCCAAACAGACTATGAAAGTAGATGCCCGGCACGCCTATCAATGAGAACATGATCGCGTGCGCGGCAATGAACCGATCGATCTGCAGAGCAAGTGGTTCGTCACTGTTGGGATCGGACAAGGCGTCAAAGTAATTGATATTGAGTTCGTACGGGCTGCGTGAGCCATCGGCGTTGTGCTTGTAAGACACTCGCCCGCCCTGCGCCGCTACCCGATCGATCAGCGCGACGATCTCGGCCTCGCTTAAGATGCGACGCACCGGATTCAAGCCGATGCCATCGTGCGAAGCGAGGAAGTTGAAGAACGTCACGTCTTTTGACGGCAGACTGAGCCTCGTCGCCCATTCGGACAAGGCGCGTGCATTGCCAGTCAGGAGCGTATGCAGCAACAAGGGTGGCAGCGCGAAGTTGTATACCAACTGCGCTTCGTTGTAGCCGTCGCCAAAGTAAGCTACGTTGTCCCGATGCGGCACATTCGTTTCGGTAATGAGCAGAACCTGCGGCGCAACTTCGTCCAGGATCGCGCGCAGCAATTGAATCACGCGATGGGTCTGCGACAGGTGGATGCACGGCGTGCCGATCTCCTTCCATAAATACGCAATAGCATCCAGCCGAATAAACTCCGCACCGCGCGTCACGTAAAACAGCAGCGTGTCGAGGACGTCGAGCAGCACATCGGGGTTGTGGTAGTCGAGATCGATCTGATCGGTGCTGAACGTCGTCCACACTTGCTTGGGGCCGGACGGTGTCTCGAATTCGGTCAGCAACGGCAGAGCGCGCGGTCGCACCACTTGCGATAGATCCGGGTTGCCCTCGACGACGATGGCGTAATTGCGGTATTTGGCATCATCGCGCAAGAACGCCTGAAACCAGGCGCTCTCAGCCGAAATATGATTGATCACGCCGTCGAACATCAAACGAAAGTTCTGACCCAGCCGGGCCACGTCGGCCCAATCACCCAGCGCCGGATCGACTTGCACGTAGTCAATGACCGAGAAGCCGTCATCCGACGAATACGGATAGAACGGCAGAATATGCACGCCGCTCACAACGTCGCGCAAGTATCGTTCACAAAAGTCAGCCAACGTCTGCAAGGGTGGTACGCCCGGTTCGTGCAGTTGATCGCCGTACGTAATCAGCAGCGCATCACGCTCAGTCACCACGCCGCGTCGATCGGAGCGTGCGGGCGGCACAAACCGATCGAGCCGCGTCCGTAACCGCTCAAACGTCGCTGTGCCAAGTTGCTCACCGTATAGGGCCAGTAAGTGCTCGCGGACTGTAATCACAACGCTCCCCGCTGTTTGCGATACTCCAGCACGTCATTCATCGGCGGGCGTTCACGTTCGATGATGTCCTCAACCTCAAGAAAATATGTGCCGCGTTGATGATGGATCAGCTTCATCGATTTGTTGACATCTTCGAGAAACGGCCGTTGATAGCGCCGTTCCAATTTGCGGATGACTGCCTGCAAGATGGCGAATGACATCTTGCTCAACGCCTCCAGCGACTGATTGTGATGAACGCGCTCTAGCAGATCGACCTGCGCGATGCCGCGCACGCCATACTTCTCAAATATATCGATCAGTAAACCCGTTTCGACGCCGTAGCCGGAAAAGAACGGCAGTTGCTCCAAAGCCGATCGGCGTCCGCCGTATTCACCGGACAACGGTTGGACTACGCCCGAAAGTTCCGGGTAAAACAGGTTTAACATCGGCCGCGCGGTGAGTTCGGTCACGCGCCCGCCACCGCCGGCCTGAACCTTCTCACCCACGCGCAGCGGCCGCCGATAAAACCCTTTGACGAACTGAATTTGCGGATCGATCAACAGCGGCCCCAGCACCCCATATACAAAGCGCGGATGGATGTTGACGATGTCGGTATCGATCCACACGATGATGTCGCCGCGTGTGACCAACAGACTCTTCCATAACGCTTCGCCTTTGCCGCGCCGCGCGCCCATCTCCGGCAGCAATTGTTGGTGGATAAACACTGGAATGCCTAAGTCCGTTGCGATGTCGCGCGTTCGATCGGTCGAGTTGGAGTCGATCAAAACGATTTCGTCCAGCAGCGGCACGCGATCCATCAAAGCGCGCTTGATCGTTTTGATCACCGTTCCGACCGTTTCTTCTTCGTTCAGCGCGGGCAGCGCCAGACTGATAGTCACGCCCTGCGCCCGCTTGTGCGCCAGTAGCTGCTCAAGGTTTTTGAACTCATCGGCATGATACGTGTTCTCGGCGAACCACTTATCGACGAGGATTGAAATGGCCTGCGTGCCGACCGTATCATCGGCGGGCATGGGTCGGCGCGTCTTCACCGCCAACACCGCGGCCGATGATTCTTTTAACACCCGATCGGCCACCTCGCCCAACGAGACTTTGCTGCGCAGCGGCTGCGCGGTCGCCCCCATGACGATGAGATCGCACTGCTTGGCTTGTCGAATAATCGTCTGTGCGGCATCGTCGGTAACTTCTGATTGCGATTGAATTTCGGGCAAGCTCTTAAGGATTTGCGCCAGCCCGCGAAAGGGCGCGTCGGACGCGGCATGTTGCGTGAGGTGTAGCGCCATGATCTGCGGCGGATGCAGACTCAACCCAACCCGCAGGGCCAGTTCGGCGTGTGGGCCGCCGCGCATCGGCACCAGTACACGCGGCGACTGCGCGGGAAACGGGCCGCGCACCAGCGCCATGTCGCATGGCGGATTGGTCAACACGTCGCTAGCTGAGACGTGCATTGCCTCCAACTGGCAAGGCCATTCCAGCAACAGCAGATCGGGCTCTTCAGCGGCAATCACTTCGACCAGATCGTGCCACGGTGAGTGTGACACGTGCACCTGCGATTTATACCGTACTTGCGGACCGCCGCTGATGTCACGCAACTTGCGCCGCACTTGACGCGCTTCCAAAGCACCAGCGCTCAGCGGCTTGTCGTGTGGCACCTGCACCACGCCGATCAAGATGACTTCGTCGGCCAATGCGCGCGCTGCGGCCAGCGCCGCCTCACAGTCGCAACCGTGCACGATCGGCACGAGAGCCGATCGGATGTAACCAAACGGCGGCTTGATCATGCGGTCTCCTCAAGAATTGGCGCGATATGATCGGCGTAGACCTGTTCCCATGTGAAGGATCGCCGCGCGCGTACGGCCAGTTGATAGGTTTGATCGGCGGCCAACCGCGTTTCGATCAGCCTCGCTACTTCATCGGGATCGGCGTCGGGCGAGAAGTATGTCGCCCATTCGCCACCCAGATCGCGCAGCGGCGCAATGTCCGCGCAGAACACGGGCAGTCGACTGAACGCTGCTTCAATGACAGGGATACCGAAGCCTTCTTCGCGGCTCGGTAAGAACAACGCGTCCGCCAGCCGATAGCAATCGGCGATGGCGGCATCGGACAATGGATGTTCCACCAATTCGGCTATGAAGTGCGCCGCGCCCGTGAGGGTCAACTCAAGCCGCAGGTCGCGCAGCCGCTCGAAGTAGGCCGCGTTGGCCGCACTGTGTGCGCCCAATGGCCCGGTGACGATCAACACGGCGTGCGGCTGAGTGCGGCGCAAGGCGGCTAGCACACGCAAGGCCAGTTCGATATTCTTGCGCGGTGTGATGCGCACGGGCAGCAGCAGAATTGGCTCCGCGTTCACCAGATCGATCTGATTGAGCAGGCCAAGCGTTTCGGGGTCAAGTTTGAAGAAGGCGGTGCGATCGACGCCGTTCGGCACCACGCAGATCGCATTCACTGAAATACCCAGTAGTTCAGCCAGTTCGCGTTGTCGCAACTCGGACACGACGACGTGACGCGCGCCCCAATCGGTGCGAAGCAAATCCCACGGGTAGCCGTCGTACAGTTCGGCGCGATACCGCGGCGTCGTCCACGCTAAATCGTGATGCCACAGCACGAGCCGCGGCGATTTCGCGGACTGTCTTAGGCGCTGAATCGCCGCCGTCAACGCCAGATTTTTATTCAGCGAACAGACGTTGTGGGCGATCAAGACGTCGATGTCCTTAAGCGCGGCAGACAACTCACTATAGATGGCGTCAACGAGCTCTTCAAAGCCCGATGGCACGTAGCCGTGATCGAGTTCGGCTTTGATCGCCAATACGCGTGCGTGGCGCGAATCAATTAATGGAAGTCGGACAAAGGGGATGTGTGGATCAAACTGTTCGCCGCGCGCAGCGAAAACTTGAACGGCGTGTTGTGCATGGTGCATTAGGCGGGCGTGGTGGGCGAGGACACTTTCGACGCCGCCCACCACCGGTGGGGCAGAGTAGTGCAACAGCGCAATCTTCACCAGTCGCATCCTCCAAATGTGATGCGTCCAGTTTAGACTATTTTGGGACGAGTGTCGACCGACTAGATGTAAGGAGGCGCTATCACTCGCTGCGCCGCAGATGTTCGAAGAACTCGGCGCGAGTGCGGGCATCCGACTTGAAACGCCCCATCAGCGACGACGTGACCATGCGGGCATTGGCTTTCTTTACGCCGCGCATCATGGCGCACAAGTGCGCGCCTTCGACGACGACGGCCACGCCCTGCGGATGCAACACCTCGTTCAGCAGTTCGGCGATCTGGCGTGTCATGCGCTCTTGCACTTGCAACCGCCGCGCAAACATATCGACGATGCGGGGGATTTTGCTAAGGCCAACCACTTTGTTGCGCGGAATGTACGCCACGTGCGCGTGCCCGTAAAACGGCAGCAGGTGATGCTCACACAGGCTGTAAAACTCGATCGATTTGACGACGACCATCTCGTCGTAGTCCACGTCAAACAACGCGCCGTTGATCAACGTCACCGGATCGGTGTGATAGCCGCGTAGGAGTTCTTCGTACATGCGGGCGACGCGGCGCGGTGTGCTGCGCA
Organism: Anaerolineae bacterium; assembly: GCA_046328575.1. Taxonomy (GTDB): domain Bacteria; phylum Chloroflexota; class Anaerolineae; order Fen-1058; family Fen-1058; genus JAGOBP01. Next base: position 23,224 of record JAXLWI010000031.1, on the reverse strand, counting down.
GACCATCGCGCTGCGGATCTTCACCCACAGCCTCCAGAATCAAGCGTACGGCGGTTTGAATTTGATCGCCCGCGTGCGCTTCAATGGGCCGCTCGTGCTGCTGGGCCGCGGCCCGTAATGAATCTTCATCGTGCATGATCTTGACCTTTCATCGGGTGCGTTGTGATCGCGCAGAGCGCAGCAAGATCATTATAACCCAATACACATTCATCGGACCGATAAACAACCACAGCGCCCACTGCGCCCGATCGAGCCACGCGGCGATCGCGATCAGCAGCAGTTGAAAGCCCAGGCCCATCACCGTCGTCGCAGTGAGCAGTCGCTTATCCCGATAGATCGAATCAGCCCGATCGGGTGTGATCGCCCGATCGAGTTTGCCGAGCAGCGCATCCTGCCAGCCGTAGATCACACGATAGAATCGAATGAGCACGCGCAGCACGCGCGCATCATCCCACGGGTAAGTCTGTTCTTCGGTCTCTTGAAGTTTGCTCGTTGTGTCGCCGCCGGTCAGCGTGCGATAGTAGACGTAGTAGTAATTGAAGGCGGTGCCTTGCCATGTGGCGAATTCCAGCGCCAGAAACGCCAGCAAAATCCGATCGAGCGTGAGCGGCTGTCCGCTCGACGCGAGACCCAGAAATACGGCTGCATTGATGATGTAGTCAAAGATCGAATCGAGGAATCGGCCAACGCGTGAAGGTCGATGGCGCGCGCGCGCCAACGAGCCATCTACCGCATCGAGCGTGCTTTTTACCAATAACAGTATCCCAGCGATAACGCCATTCAGATAGGTGCCGGTGGCAAACAGCGCCGCCGCGACAAATCCGACGGCGGCATACGCGCACGTGATCTGAATCGGCGTGATGGGCGTGTTGATCAATGCGCGTGTAATGCGCCGCGCGATAGGGCGGGCGTAATCGCTCAGATCAAGGAAGTGATAGTTGGTAGTGACTTTATCCAAGGGTAGTGCGAGACCAGCCTATCACGCCTCAAACACGATCTGGCAATTGGGGCAATTGGTCGCATCCGCTGGAACGGTGTAGCCACAGGCCGGACACTCGAACGTGAACTGCGCGCCACAGACCGCGCACTGGATCGCGTCGTCGGTGGTGGCTGAGCCGCATTCGGGGCAGACGGGTTGATCGCAGTGCGGGCAGCGATCTGCGCCGTCGGGCAAGTCTTTGTGACAGCGCGGGCACTGGCCGCTGAGATCGAGGCCGCAATTGGGACAGATGTCGGCGCTGGCGGGCACTTCGGTTTGGCACTTGGGGCAAACGAAGCGCGTGACGGGCAGGGCGGTACCGCAGCGCAGGCAGTTGACTTCTTCTTCGAAGCCGCGCGCGTGGCATTTGGGGCAGATGAGTTGGCCGCAGTTGGGACATGGGCCGCTGTTTGGATCGAAACGGGTGTCGCAGTTGGGACAACTGATCTTCGGCACGAACACCGGGATGTCGAGATCGTCGAGACGCGGGCGAGCGGTGCGGGCTTTTTCGGCGGGCAGCGCGTTGTGACAATTGGGACACTCGATCGGCGCGAGGTAGATCGGTTGATGGCAATTGGGACACGCACGTGCGAACAACCGATCACAACTCGGGCAAATTGACGCCGAAGCTAATAGTCGCTCGCCACAATCGGGACACTCGAAATACAAGATCAGGCCGCATTGTCGGCAGCGCTCGTCGGCTTCTTGCGTTTTGGTCAAGCAGCGCGGACAGAAGGTTAGGCCGCAGGCGGTACAGACGCCGTCATCGCGTAACACCGACGCGCCACAGTACGGGCAGTGATCGCCCGCTTCGTCGCTGGGTGCTTCGCCGAGTGCGGTGCCGCACTGCGGGCATTTGGTCGCGCCATCGGGAACTTCTGCGCCGCATGCCGGGCAACTCATGATGAAGGCCGTGCCGCATTGGGCGCAGATCAGATCATCGGGTTGTAGGGCTGCGCCGCAGGTTGGACAGCGTTCGCCGCCACAATGCGGGCACACATCGGCTTCGCCTGGCATCGCTTTGCCACAGTGCGGACACTCTTCGGTTTCGTCGTCTTCGAACGATAGGCCGCAGTTGGGACACTGCGTATCGGTCGGCAGGACTTCTTGTTGGCAGTCTGGGCAGGTCAATTTCCAACTCGCCCCGCAGTTGAGGCACAGCGTTGAGCGGCGCGAGATAGGGAAGCGGCATTCTGGGCAAAATTCTTGGCCGCAGTGATCGCATACTTCAGCATTGGATGGGAGTTTCGCCTGACAGGTAGGGCAGTTCACGCTGGGCCTCTGGGTGGGGCGAATCGATGTGTTCGTCCGCCGAATTGGGGCAGACTTGGATGTCTGCCCCTACGTAGCGAATATATTCTAGCATGAAACCAATTAGTTGGTTGACATCTCGCCGCAGGCTGATATACTCCCGCGAATCTTCTGACGAGCCTGAGAGCCGACCGCACCGCACACAACGCACCGCAACCATTCTGACCGATCGGGGTTTATGGATGTGACGATCGCTGATCGGGTGGAGAGGGCTGCAGGCTGGAGCCACACGGTGAGTGAACCTGAGAGCGATCTCGAGTTGGTGACGCGGGTCAAAACCGATCCAACGGCGTTTGGGAAACTATACGAACGCTACATCACCAAAATTTACAACTACGTATATTACCGCACCGGCAACCATCACGACGCCGAAGACTTGACGAGCCGAGTGTTCTATCGGGCGCTGATGCACGTCGAGGAATACGTCGATCGCGGTGTGCCGTTTTCGGCGTGGTTGTACCGCATCGCGCACAACCTCGTCGCTAATTGGCATCGCGATCATGCGCGGCGGCAGGACGTCGATCTGGATGACGCGCAATTGACGGGTGAAGTGCGCGAAATGCCGGAGTGGGTGACTGAGGACCACGAGCGCAAACGCTGGTTGATGACGGCCATCCATCGCTTGCCGGAAGAACGGCAAGAGTTGTTGATCTTGAAATTTGTAGAACAGTTATCGAATGCCGAAGTCGGCTTGATTATGGGACGGACTGAAGGCGCGATCAAGTCGCTGTATCATCGCACGCTGTTGGCTCTGCGCGATGAATTGACCGAGATGAACATTGGCCTGGAAGAGGCCGACCGGAGTACACGATGACTCTCGACGAGTCAACCCGTAAACCGATCGATGAAGCGGCCCTGGAGGCGTGGCTGGCGGAAGTGTTTGAAGTACCGACCGCGCCGCAGTGGTCGGCTGGGTCGACACCGGCGATGCGATCATTAGTCAGCAACATGCGCGATACGCTGATTCCGATCGAACCCGCGCCGGGTTTCGTGCGCGATTTGGGCTTGGCGTTGGCCCAGCAAGCGAGCCGCCAACAACAGCCGCTGCGCGTACGCTATCGTCGTGCGGTGTGGTTTGGTCTGGCCGCCGCCGGTTCAGTCGCGTCGATTGTCGGGGTCGCGGCGTATGTATTTCGGCAGCGGCAGCATGCACGTAGCGCGTAACGAATTGAGAGGGAGACTATGATTTACGGACGCATTACAGGCTGGGGCAAAGCTGTACCCGAAAAAGTTTTGACGAACTTCGATCTGGAAAAGATGGTCGATACCTCTGATGAATGGATTGTCACGCGCACCGGCATCCGCGAGCGGCGCGTGGCACAGGACAATGAAACAACCGCAACGTTGTCGGTGAAAGCGGCCAAGATTGCGATGGAGAAGGCCGGCATTATCGCCGCCGACATCGATCTGATCATCGTAGCGACCTCGTCACCCGATTACTTGTTGCCGCCCGTCTCGTCGATGATTCAAGATCAACTCGGTGCGCACTGCGGAGCCTTTACGTTGGTCGCGGGTTGCACCGGTTTTGTGTACGGCCTCGTCACCGCACAGCAGTTTATCGCCACAGGCGCGTATCGCACCATCGTTGTGATTGGTGCAGAGATCATCACTAAGTTCGTGGATTGGACCGATCGCAACACATGTGTGCTGTTCGGCGATGGCGCGGGCGCGGTGGTGGTGCAAGCCAGTCACGAACCCGCCGGCGTGTTAGCGTTTGAACTCGGCTCCGATGGTTCCGGTGCCGAACATTTGAAGATGAATCTCGGCGTAGCGAATCCGCCCAGCCAGAAAGTCATTGACAATCGCGATCACTATATTCGCATGAATGGCCGCGAGGTCTTCAAGTTCGCGACGCGCACGCTGGCCCGCTCAGTCGCGGAAGTGGTCGGGCGCGCGGGACTATCGAGTGACGACATCGATCTGTTGATCCCGCATCAAGCCAATGAGCGCATCATCGAAGTTGCCGCGAAGCAACTCGGCTTGCCGATGGAGAAAGTCTTCGTCAACATCGCGAAGTACGGCAATACGTCGGCCGCCTCCATCCCAATCGCGTTGTGCGAGGCCTTCGAAGAAGGTCGCTGCAAAGACGGCGACAAAATCGTCATGGTCGGTTTTGGCGCTGGGCTAACGTGGGCGTCGGCGGTGGTGCAGTTGGGCGTTGCCCAAGAAGAAGGTCTATCGATGTGGCGCTGGCTGCCGACCACGACCGTCAAGCGCGCACAGAATCGCGTCAAAGTCGCCGCGCGCACGTTAGGCCTGAAGGCTGGCGCGGTGCTGGTGCCGTTGTATACACGAGTGACGCGACGAGGCTAATAAATAAGTTCCGGCATCCCAATGCCGGAACTACTGTGTTTCACTGTAGCGATGGCATACTATGCCATCGCTAGTTTGTTAATAGCGCAGTTCCAACACATCGGGATCGGCGAGCAAGGCAGTGGTCAGCTGATCGTGATTGTCGAGCGTGCCGCGCGTGTCCCATTCGACATGCAGTGCGCCATCGCGCTTGTAGCGACGATGTTGGAACACATTGATTTTGTAGTGCTTAATCACACTCTCGATCTCCTCGAACTTCCCCTCGCGATCGGCATGCACAATATCGTACGTGCGGGGTTCGGTGGCCGCCCGATCGATCCACTTGTCGAGATGGGTGAACAACCACAGCACGACGATGACCGTACCGCCAAAAACCGCCGCCAGCACGTACTCGCCGTAGCCAATCGTCAACCCCAACGCCGCCGCAACCCAGATCGTGGATGCCGTCGTCAGTCCGCGCACCCGGCCTTCTTCGCGCATGATGACACCGGCGCCCAAAAAGCCTACACCGCTGACGATGTTAGCGGCGACGCGGCTGTCCCCGAAGCGCAGCGATACCACCGTAATTAATGTTGCTCCGACGCAGATCAAGATGATCGTGCGCAGACCAGCCGACTTGTTGTGAACTTCGCGCTCCAAGCCAATTGCGCCGCCGATGATAATCGCCAAGGCCAATTTGAAGAGATCGTCTGGTGTGATAAACATGTTATCATTATATCAAATTCGCACGTGTTGACGGCTTGTGCTGACGAGCAAAGCCTCTGGCCAAGTGCTGCGCCGTGGTCTGAGGTATTGAGATATGGTAAAATCAAGCCGCAATTGGCTGTAAAGCAGGCTGTAAGGCAGGGGGAATCAGTATGGCATTCAATTTCTCAGAATCGCACGGTTCGTCCGATCGGCTGCAAGTTGAACTTGATCGTTTGAAGCGTGATCCGTTTGACACGGGGCGCTGGGTGTCGTGGCAGCACACTCACACGTGGCGACCGCCGACCGATGTGTACGAAACGGACGAGTCTGTAATCGTCCGCGTTGAAATTGCTGGTATGCGTGAGGCTGATTTCAATGTGACCCTGCATGATCAACTGCTCGTAATCTCGGGCGCGCGCACCGATCCGAGCCCGAAAGTGGTCTATCATCAACTTGAAGTCCGCTATGGTGAATTTCGAACTGAGGTTTACTTGCATTGGGCGGTCGAGCCCGGCAGCATCGCCGCTACGTATCAGGATGGTTTTTTAGTCGTCGAGCTGCCCAAAGCGCGTGCGCGCCGTGTCACCGTTATCGAGGTAAATAACGGCTTATAACTGTCCAACAATCCAATTAACTGAAGTAATGCACTTATTCTATGGCTGATCTCGATTATAACGCTTTAAGCAATCAAATTTTTCGCGCCGAAAACTTGGAGTCGGTGATTTCTGCCGCCAGTGAGCCGGAGGGCGGCACAGCTGACACCTCGCCGAGTTCGCCTCTGCCGGAAGAACTGCCGATTTTGCCGCTGCGCGGCGTGGTGGTCTATCCACTTACCGCCGTGCCGCTGACGGTCGGCCAACCCCGATCGATCCAGCTGATTGACGACGCTGTTTTGAACAAGAAAGTGATCGGCCTCGTCGCCAGCCGCGATCCATCGGTTGAAGAGCCAACGCCGGATCAGTGTTATACCGTCGGCACTGCCGCCGCGGTGCAGCGCTTGCTGCGCCTGCCCGACGGCACAATCCGATTGTTAGTGCTTGGCCTTGAGCGTTTTCAAATCAGCGAGTACACCGCGACGTCGCCGTATCTGAAGGCGCGTGTCAAGCCTGCGCCTGAAAAGACCGAAGGCTCGGTCGAGGTGGAGGCACTGCGTCGCAATATCAGCGCGATGTTCAGTCGCCTCGTCGAGTTGGTGCCCGGTATCCCCGACGAAATCTCCGCGGTCGCCATCAACATCGAAGACCCGCGTCAACTTGCGTATGCCATCGCTACTTACATGCGCATCGATCTCACCGACGCGCAAGAGATCCTTGAGATTGACGATGTAACGGCCAAACTGCGCAAGGTCGTGGCGTTGCTGGGCAAAGAACTGGAAGTGCTGGAGCTCGGGCGCAAGATTCAGACCGAGGCCCACTCCGAAATGGAGAAGGTACAGCGCGAATATTTCCTGCGCGAGCAACTCAAGGCCATTCAGCGCGAACTAGGTGAGCGCGACGAACAGCAAATCGAGGTCGAGGAACTGCGCAAGAAACTCGATGAAGCGGGCATGCCCGAAGAGGCGCTGAAAGAAGGGCGCCGCGAACTCGATCGGTTGTCTAAGCTGCCGACGGCCGCCGCTGAATACGGCGTGATCCGCACATATCTAGATTGGATGGTCAACCTGCCGTGGAGCAAGACCACCCCTGACAATTTGGATGTGGCGCATGCGCGCACAGTGTTGGACGAAGATCACTACGGACTGAAAGACATCAAGGAGCGCATTCTCGAATATTTGGCCGTGCGCAAACTCAAGACTGAGCGTGCTGCCGCCGAAGCCGCTGAGGACAGTGACCCGCCGCCTGCAGAAGCCCATCATGACTACATTCGGCGCGAACGCGAAGGTGTGATCTTGTGTTTCGTCGGACCACCCGGCGTTGGCAAGACTTCGCTCGGTCAATCGATTGCGCGGGCGATGGGGCGCAAGTTCATTCGCCAGTCATTGGGCGGCGTGCGTGATGAAGCCGAAATTCGCGGTTTTCGCCGCACCTACATCGGGTCGATGCCGGGGCGTATCGTGCAAGCGCTCCGCCGCATCGAAACGCGCAACCCGATCTTCATGCTCGACGAAGTCGATAAGTTGACGTCAGACTTCCGCGGCGATCCATCGTCGGCGCTCTTGGAAGTGCTCGATCCGGAACAGAACCGCGAATTCCGCGATCACTACCTCGACGTGCCGTTCGATCTGTCGCAGGTGATTTTCATCTGCACGGCCAACTATCTGGAAAACATTCCCGGCCCGTTGCGTGATCGTATGGAAGTGATCGGTCTATCGGGTTACACCGAGCAAGAGAAGATCGCCATCGCGCAAGGCTACCTTATTCCGCGCCAGATCAAAGAAAACGGGCTGCGATCGGGTGAAGTGTCGTTTACCGATCCGGCGCTGGCGCAGATTATCCGCGACTACACGCGTGAGGCGGGCGTCCGTAATCTCGAGCGAGAGATCGGCCGAGTGTGCCGGAAACTCGCCACAAAGATCGCGGAGGGCACCACGACCGCGATCCAGATCGATGTGCCTGAAGTCAAAGAGTATCTGGGCAAGGCGCGCTTTTTTGCGAAGTCGCGCAGCGCACACAATTGCCAGGCGTGGCGACCGGTTTGGCGTGGACGCCGGTCGGCGGCGACATCATGTTTATCGAAGCGACGCGCATGCCGGGCGGCCGTGGCTTTCAGTTGACGGGTCAACTCGGCGATGTGATGCGCGAAAGCGCGCAGGCGGCGTTATCTTACGTGCGTTCGCGGGCCGAACAGCTGCAGCTGCCCGTCGATACTTTTGCCAAACACGACATTCACTTGCACGTGCCGGCAGGCGCAGTGCCTAAAGACGGGCCATCGGCGGGGGTGACGATGGCTACGGCACTGGCGTCGCTGCTAACAGGACAATCGGTGCGTGACGACTTGGCCATGACGGGCGAGATCACTTTGCGGGGGCAAGTGCTGCCGGTTGGTGGCATCAAAGAAAAAGTATTGGCCGCGCATCGCGCCGGGCTGAAGACGATCATCCTGCCGAGCCGCAATGAAAAAGATTTGGACGATCTGCCGCCCGAGGTGCGCGAATCGATGAAGTTTATTTTGGTCGATAGTGTGGAGCAGGTGTTCAAGGCGGCGTTAAGCCCGATGCACAGCCACAAAGGCAATGGGCAGGCTGCTGCCAAACCAGTGACCCGCGCCAAGAAAACGGCCAAAAAGAAATCATGAGTGAGGCCCCCATCGTGCCGAAGATTTTGATTGTAGATGATGATCGCGCAACCTCAACTTTACTGCGCACCCTGTTTCAGATTGAGGGTTATGAGGGTATTATCAATCCGCGCCCCGATGAGGTGCTGGATCAGATTAAGCGTGAACGGCCGGACCTGATCTTGATGGATGTGCATCTCGCCGATATCGATTCCATCAATATTCTAGCGGCGATTCGCGCTGATAAGGCGATTGGGGCGGTGCCGGTGATCATGACCTCCGGTATGGACGTGTCAGATAAGTGCTTGAATGCCGGCGCCACCGCTTTCATTCTCAAGCCGTTTAGGCCGTCGGATTTGTTGAACACCATTAAACAACTGTTAGTTGCCGCGCATTGACGGCGCACATTAGACTCGACGGGCGGCCGGCCCGATTGCTATTGATTTGAGGCCAGGCATGTTCGCTCGAAGTGATATAGGATAATTTCATGGCGCAACGAAAGAAACGCGACGCTCAGACCGAGCGTCATTGGCGGCGTATGGATTTGCATTTGCATACGCCAGCCTCATCCGATTTTCAAGAGCCCAACATTAGTTTCCTCGATATTCTCCACAAAGCCGAAGTGCGCGGCATGGACTTAATCGCCTTTACCGACCACAATAGTGTGGCCGGTTACGCGCGGATGCTGCGCGAGATTGAACGGCTGGAATGGCTGGAGAAACTCAAGCGCCTGAACACCGACGAGAAACGTCGGCTCGAGGAGTACCGTCGGTTGCGGCAGAAAATCCTCGTCCTGCCCGGCTTTGAATTCACCGCGACCTTTGGCTTTCACATCTTAGGTATCTTTTCGGATAAAACGTCGGTGCGGGCGATCGAGCACATCTTGCTCAACTTGAATGTGCCCGAAGAGAAATTGGATTCGGGTCCGACTGAAGTCGGCGCGACCAACGATGTGCTGACGGCTTATCGGCTGATTGACGAGGCGGGCGGGATTGTGATCGCCGCGCACGTCAACTCCAGCCACGGCGTCGCCATGCGCGGCATCGATTTTGGCGGGCAAACCAAGATCGCTTACACGCAGGACAGTCACTTGCATGCGTTGGAAGTTACCGATCTGGATAGCAAGAGCAAGCGCAGTACGGCCAATTTCTTCAGCGGCATCAAACCGGAGTATCCGCGCCGCATGCACTGCCTGCAAGGCTCTGATTCACACCGCCTCAATCGCGATCAACACAATCCCAAAAACCTGGGCGCGTTCGATCGGGTCACAGAAGTAATGCTGCCTGAATTGAGTTTCGAGGCGCTCCGCGCGGTATTGCGCGGCAACGATTTTTCACTCACGCGCGCGGCCCGGTTCAAAGCCGATGAGCCGTACGATGCCCTCAGTGTGGCGCGCCGCACCGGCCCCGGCCTCACCCAGGCGTTTCATGAGGCGTATAGTCAACGTGCTGGCAAACTGACGGATATCGTCGCCGATGTGTGCGCGTTCGCTAATACCAATGGCGGCACGCTGTTCATCGGCATGTCGGCACAGGTCCAGCAGACTGCACCCGGTATTGCCAGTCCGAAGCAAGCGATGGAATCGATCCGGAAAGCGGTGCAGAAATCGATCACGCCACCGATCGAGTTGGCCTTTGTCACACACGAAGCGGGCAAAGCCAAGGTTTTGCAAGTCAACGTGCCGCGCGGCGAAGATGTGCCGTATGCCGTCGATAAAAGTCAGATTTACGTTCGACAAGAGGCGGAGACCGTGCTGGCAGGCCGCGATGAAATCCTGCAGATCGTTCAACGCCGCAGCAAACCCGTCGCGATGCCTGTGACACCGGTTACGCCGAAACCGACCACACCGACTCCAGTGTCGACGCCTAAATCACAACCGCCGGCGAAACAGTCGGCGCGTAATAAAGGCAAGAAATCGGGCAAGCAACAGCCTGCGCAACAACCTGCGAAACCGATCGCGCCGACGCCCGTTCCAGCGACCGCTGCGCCTGAAGCGAATGCGACGGCCGACATGCCGCACACAGGCGTTGAAATTGTCGAGAGCGAAACACGCGGCGGGCAGACCTACCACACGGTGCGTGACTTGCGAAACGGCAGCGTCGTGCGGAATGTAACGCGCAAATCGGCGCGTAAATTGTGGCACTATGCTATCTCTCAGCACGAACAGCATCCGGCCGATGCCTCGGCGATCAAATGGCTTGGCGACGCTGGCTTGCTCAGCGTATCCCGCCGCGCTGGAGCCATTCGCTACGATCTGGTTTTGCGACACAGCGATGGGCACTTGCGTGTGTTTTACGGCGTAACGGACGATGGCTTGCAAGGTGTCTGGCGGTCCGTCGCCGATTTGGATGACGGGTCGTCGATTAAAGAAGAGACGACGCCGGAAGCCGCCGAGGCCAGTTAGAGGATCATGATGGATGCCGCGCGCAGCAACACCGAAGACATTCGTCGCTTGGTCGAAATGCCGCGCGCTGAGTTCGAAGCACTGGTGGCTCAACTGTATCGTGCGCTGGGGCATCAAGCCGCATGCACGCAAGCCAAAGGCGATCAGTCAGTACACATCATCGTGACAGCGAAGAACGGCGAGAAGTGGATTGTACAATGCCGCCAATGGCGCGGCGCGATCGGCGAGTTGGTGGTGCGCGATTTTTCGGCGCTGATGCAACGCGAGCAGGCACAGCAAGGGGCATTGATCACTACCGCGACGTTCACACCTAAAGCGCGCGAATGGGCTAAAGGCAAACCGATCTTCTTGTATGACGGCGCCGAATTTCTCCGCGCGATGAAGCGCATCCAGACCCGATCGCCCCAGCCTCAACCATGACGGATCAACCTCAAGTCGGCATTCTCACCATCAGCGATCGCAGTTCTCGTGGCGAACGACCCGATGCCAGTGGCCCGGTCATTCGCCGCATGGCCGTTGAGCGTTTGAAGTGGGTGGTCGCCATCGAGCAAATCGTGCCCGACGAGCGCGCTGTTATTAGCGATGTCCTTCGCGCCTGGTGCGACGATCTGAAGTTGAACTTGATCCTCACCACAGGCGGCACTGGCTTTGCCCCGCGCGATGTGACACCTGAGGCCACCCGCGACGTGATCGAACGTGAAGCACCTGGCCTGGCTGAAGCGATGCGGGCTGATAGCTTGCAAAAGACCCCGCATGCGATGTTGTCCCGCGCCGTGTGCGGCATGCGAGGCCACACGTTGATCGTCAACTTGCCCGGCAGCCCCAAAGCTGTGCGCGAAAACCTCGAAACGATTTTGCCCGCCATCCCGCATGCGATCGATCTGCTGCGCGAGGCTCCGGACACTGAAGCGGGCCATATCCGAACGGCGTAGTGCACGTAGTTCTCGACGAGTAGCGAGTGACGAGTGAACAACATTCACGCACCACGCAGCACGCATTTTGCGTCACGCTTTACGCTGCTTGTTGTTGTTCTGTTGGCCGCCTATCTTCGTCTCAACCACCTCGAATGGACTGAGTTCAAACTCGACGAAGCGCACTTGTCGCAGTTGGCTTACGACATGGCGCGACACGGCCAGATTCCGCTGACGGGCATCGGCTCGTCGGTCGGCATCGTGAATCCGCCGCTGGCGGCGTGGCTGCTGGCGATACCATATGCTGTCTCAAATAGCCCCATTGTGGCGACAGGTTTCATCGCGGCGCTAAATGTGCTGGCGGTGCTGGCCTGTTATGGCCTTGCGCGCAAGGCGTTCAAATCCGATGGAGCGGCCCTGATTGCAACACTATTGTTTGCGGTCTCGCCGTGGGCTGTGATCCACGCGCGGAAAGTGTGGGCGCAAGATTTGCTGCCGCCCTTCATCGTGCTATGGGGGTGGTTCGGTTATCGGGCTTTTATTGAAGGCCGGCGTTGGTCATTGATCGGGCACGGCCTGATGTTGGTGGCGGCGATTCAACTGCACTATTCAGCCTTGTATTTGATTCCAGTGAGTGTGGTGTGGTTCATCGCCTTTGTAAAGCGCGTGAACTGGCCGGTTGTGATCGTGACTCTGTTGCTGGGCGCAGCGGCGTTTGCGCCGTTCCTCATCGCCGACGGTGCGCGCGGCTGGCCCAGCGTGACACGCCTATTGGCAATGACGCAACAGCCGGTGACCGTCGACGACTCAACACCGCATCTAGCCTGGATCACAACGATTGGGCAGGAGATTCATTCGCTGGCTGGTCCGCAAGAGTTCGAGAACTATCGAGCGCAGATCATGTCGGCTGATGGGTTGCTCGTCCTGGAAGGCGTGTTCGTATTCATTGGCTGGTTGTTGGCGTTAAGTGATGTCATCCGGTCGTTGATCAAACGGGCGTGGTCGATCCGTGGCGCGCTCGGTTTGTGGCTGACCGCATGGCTGATGCTGCCAATCGTGACACAGATCGGTCACCGCACCCCGGTGTATCCGCACTACTTTATCATCTTGTATCCAGTCCAGTTTTTGCTCATTGGCGGGCTGTTTGCGCGTTTGCCGAAATGGCCGCGTGCGATGGTAATAGTCGCCGTGTTCGCGATTGCCGTTGTGCAAACACAAAATATCCTTGTTTTGCAGAGTTTTCTGGCCTCGCGCCCCACGCCCGGCGGCGCCGGTGTTCCAATTGGATACTATGAGACGATCGTAGCCGAAGCGCAGCAGGCCATGACAAATCGCAACGCCGCCGAGATCATCGTCAACACGCACGGCGTTGATCCGGCGGTCGATGAGTATCCGGCGATCTTTGATTTTCTGTTGAACGAGGTGCCGCATCGGTTTGTGGATGCGTTTGGTGCAGCGCGTGTCTTTTCGAAAGACACGAACATTCAGATTGATTTCGCACCCGATCAGGCCATGCCGCCCCCGAAGGTTGAGCGCGAGCCGATTGAGCGTGTGGACCTGCGCGCGGGTGAACAAGCCGCCGAGATTTACGCGGTGCCGCCTTATGCGTCAATCCCTTTAGCGCCGACCGAGTCGCCGCTGGCGCGTTGGGCGAATGGCCTTGGCGTGTTGGCTGTAAATGTGTCAAGCGCTGTGCCGGGTCAGACTGCGAGGATAGAAGTGTATGTGCGAGTTGACAGTGTGCCCGCCCTCGCGATGTATCAGTGGACGAGTCAGTTGTTTGATAAGCAAGGCAGACGTTGGGCGCAAGTGGATGCAGCGGGTTATCCGGCCGCGTATTGGCGCAGCGGCGACATCGTCGGTTATGAGTTTGGCCTGAATCTACCGAGTGATGTGCCAACTGGTGATTACGTGCTGCGTATCGGCCAATATACCTGGCCCACTGTGACGACTGTGCCAACAATTGATGCGGCGGGCTTGCCGCAATCGGATGCGTTTGAGTTCCATTTAACGGTGAAGCCATGAGGTCGCTGCTCAAGCGCTATCGACGCGATGGTCTAGCGTTGCTCGTTCTCGCACTAATCACGTTGGCGTTCTTCTGGCCGTTGATTGTGCAAGGGCAATGGCTGCCGCAGGGTGGCGGCGATCTGGTGTCGTTTCTGTGGCCGCAATATCGCTTTGCCGCTGAAGCGATCAAGAGCGGATCGTTACCATTGTGGAATCCGCATCTTTATGCGGGAGCACCGTTCCTCGCGGATAACCAGTCGGGCGTGCTGTACCCGATCAATCTCCTGGCATTTCTGATATTTCCGACGATCACATATCAAGTGATGGAAGGCTTGGTGATCTTCCATATCTGGTTGGCGGGTGCGTGCATGTATGCAGCGTTGCGATTGTGGCCTGCCCCAACTCCTAACCCTTCTCCCATCGGGCGAAAGGGGGCGCTGCTGGGCGCGATTGCGTTCATGTTTAACGATGTGCTGATCACGCACATTGGTAACTTGAATCTGATCGCGGTGGCGGCGTGGCTGCCGCTGATTCTGGCGCTGCTGGCGCGCGGCCTGACGTATGGCCGAATGCGATCGTCGTTGCTGTCGGGCGTGGTGTTTGCGATTGCGTTGTTGGCCGGTCACGCGCAGATGACGGCGATCACGCTGATCGGCATGGGCGCGATTGTGCTATGGCGTGTCGTGGCCGCATCGACGTGGCGCGAGCGCGGGCGTGTGATCGGTCTGGCGGCGCTGGCATTGCTCGTCGCGTGTGGGCTGAGCGCGATGCAACTGCTGCCGTCGCTGGAGATGACGCGCTATTCATTGCGAGCGGGGTTGTCGTATGAAGAAGCGACGGCGTATAGTTTGCCGCCGATCGCTTTGGCGTCCACCTTCTCGCCCCTACTGTTCGGTCGGGGCGCGGCGGATTTCTGGGGGCCGTGGCAGCGCGTTGAGACGAGTTACATCGGCGTGATTCCGCTGCTGCTGGCGAGTCTGTCTTTTACTCGTAAACGTTCGAGTTCGGCGTGGTTCTTAGGGGTACTGGGGCTGATCGGTGTGTTGATCGCGTTGGGCCGATACACGCCGATCTATAGCGTAATTCACGCTCTGCCGGTGCTGAACGGTCTGCGTGTGCCCGCGCGCTTTATCCTGTTGACGAATTTCTCGCTGGCGGCCTTAGCCGCGATCGGTTTTCAGCGCCTGCTTGACGACGAGATCACGCTGGAACGATTGCTCACATCCAGCGGCTTGTTCATCGGCGGCGGAGCAGTGGCGTTGATCGCGGCGTATCTGCCGTTTCAAGCCGTTGATCATGCACTGCGGTTGCAAGTCGCTGGTATCACGTCGGGCTTGATTGCGGCATTGGGTTTTGTTGCGCTGTGGCGACAGGTGGAGATCAAACGGTCGGGGGCCGTGTTCCTGATCAGCCTCGCGGCTGTTGAGTTGATCGTCATGGGGTCGATGGTGGAAACCGATGCGAACGATCCGACGCTGGGCTATCAACATCAAGCGGTGGTCGAGTTTCTGCGCGCCGATCAGAATGCCTATCGCATCGAGAATGCGTCGAGCGCGTGGCAGCCGGACGCGGCGTTGATGCACGGGCTGAGCGACATCGGCGGGATTTTCAATCCGCTGGGCTTGGCGAATTATGAGACCTATCGCGGCGGGATGGGCAATCGCGGTGCGGCGCTGTATAACTTTCTCGGCGCGAAGTATGTGCTGGCGAACAAGAACGAGCCGCCGGGCGATGCGTCGTTTGTGCCGGTCTTCAATGCCGATCCGCAGATTGATGTGTACCTGAATACTAAGGCGCTGCCGCGCGTACTGCTGATCGATAATGTGCAGATCGTCAAATCGGGCGAGGCGGCGTGGCAGGCCATTCACGCGCCGGGTTTTGATCCGTCGAGGTCGGTGGTTGTCGAGAGTGCGGACGACGTTACGGTGGGGCCAGCGGACGGCGACAAAACACTGGCCGTGGGGGCCATGCAGAACAATCGGGTGGAGTTGGCCGTGACCACTGCTGCTCCGACGCTGTTGGTGTTAAGCGATGTGTATTATCCGGGCTGGATCGCGCTAATCGACGATCGGCCGACGCCGATCTATCCGGCGAACTTTGCTTTTCGCGCCGTGCGAGTGCCAGCCGGATCACATCGCGTGGTGTTTCAGTTTGAGCCGGTGGCGTGGCGAACAGGTCTGGGCTTGACGAGTGTGACGCTGCTAGGCTTGCTGGGGTTCGGTGCGTTGATGTGGCGGAGGCGGAAGAGACGCCGTTAGTCTGCCGCGTGCCAGGCCATGTCCGCCACGAAGTGGCGGTGGCCCGCCAGGCGCCTCACCAACTGCCAATGGTCAAAAGCGATGCTCAACTTTCGCAGCGGGGCACGTCGGCTGCACGCCGGGTTGGGCGCGGTTCTAACATCAAGTATGTTATTGTAGGATTGTACGCGCCCCGTCTTTGCGCGGAGCGTGTAGTCTTTTGCTCCTAGTGATAATCCAACCGCCGAGCAGGAGTCCAATCAACCCGCCCAAACAAGGTCGTGTAACATAGTCAGCAAATGGTTCTTTGAAGCCACCCCCCATCTCCCAGCGCCACACATGGCCATTCTTGTCCAAGGCATAGATATTGCTTGAGACGTAGCCTGGAAAAGACTTCGCCGTGGCGCAGCTAATGATGTCACTAGGGACATTGTTGAACGGGCCAAATTCAGGTGGGCTATACGTGCATGGCGCAAAGACTTGTTCGCTGGTGTTGGTTATTGAATCGTCACTTCGCAGCCAGCCGTCATAGAAGTGATAAGTATACGTCTCGCCATTCGCCATGCGACCGACCAATAGATAGCTCGCATCTTGTTTGAAGGTCAACAATTCGACGATGCCTGCCGGCGGTGAGGGAAAGTCTTGCCACTCCACAAAGTAGACACTGGACGGGAAAATGAGATAAGCCAGCAGCATGCCCAGGAGACCTACGCCGACGAGTATGAGGAACTTCTTCCAATTTGTTGTAGGCGTGAGAGCCTTTTCCTGAACAGGCAGTTCATGCCCTAATTGCTGAAGGATGTCGCGATGTGCCGGAGTCTGTAGAGCTGCGCGCGCCGCAGCCGCTGCTTGCGCGCTACCATCAAATGGAGAACCGCCAGCCGACGCGACTTTTTCCAGAGCAAGTACAATTCGCGCTTCACTGATCGATACTTCACCAAGTTTACGGGCGGCCGTTTGTCTCAACTGGAAATCGTATGACTCTAGGTCGTTGAGGAGCTGTTCGACATTGTGCGAGAGTTGTTCCATAGCGAATCCCTCCGGGGACAGGGAAAAAGCGCACGTGACAGATTTCAGGTGATCATTTTGAAAGGTGTGGGTCGCCGCGCCCAACGAATTGGCGTCAGCCGCGGGCCACCTCACCGATTGCCAACGGTCAAAACTAACGCCCAACTTTCGCAGCTGGGCAACGTCGGCTGCACGCCATGTTGGGCCGCGCGTTGCTACGCGCTCAAGTTGAATTTAGGATTTGAGAAAACAAGCGTGTCTATGTCTGAGAAAAAAGAAAGCAGGTTCTCGGGCGCGACGCCCGCAGTCGGTTTCCAGCCAAGTTGACCTCGGCGCGACGCCCGCAGTCGGTTTCCAGCCAACTTGACCTCGGGCGCGACGCCCGCGGTCGGTTTCTAGCCAGATTGACCTCGGGCGCGACGCGCGCGGTCGGTTTCCAGCCAACTTGACCTCAGTCGATTCCGCTGAATATTTCAGCGAAACCTTATCAAAACTACCTCAACTTCGTGAAGACTTTGCTCTGGTTGGCGCGAGCCTGCTCCGGTCACGGCAGAACTCGCTCCGGTTACGGCAGGACTTGCTCCGGTTACGGCAGGACTTGCCCAGTTACGGCAGGACTCGCCCGGTCACGGCAGAACTCGCTCCGGTCACGGCGAGACTTGCTCCGGTCACGGCAAGACTTGCTCCGGTTACGGCAGAACTCGCTCCGGTCACGGCGAGACTCGCTCCGGTCACGGCAGGACTTGCTCCGGTCACGGCAGGACTTGCTCCGGTCACGGCAGGACTTGCTCCGGTCACGACAGGACTTCCACGGCGATGTTTATGAGTGCCATGCTCTGAGGCTGTGTCTACGTGGGCGTTGCCAGAATAGGCGAGTCAACTTGCCCTGACGCGCGACTGTTTCAGCCAATGCCGGGTGCCTCTCGCGGCGACCCTTGGAAGTAGCCGTGCGCGGCCTGGGTCTGGTACAATCTTTGGCATCGACCGGCGCTTGATCCTGGGGAGGAGACAATGCGTAAGATACTGATCGTACTGGCTGGTTTGCTGTTCATGTCTTTCGGTCTGCTGCTGGTGAGCCATCAGCAGGTATCCGCTCAAGACGTTACCCCCACGCCCACCCCTCAAGCCGAGACCGGCCCATCGGGTACGCGCACCAACTCACCGCAGGCGTTGACGTATAAGTTGTTATCCAATCCCTATTGCTATCAGCCCAACCCGGCGGTCAATCAGTGCTTCATCAATATCCGCTACTATCAGGCTACAGATAACGGCACCTCGGCGCCCTACATGCTGCGTGCCAACATTTCGATTAATAACAAACTGCGCTACGTCGAGAACCTGTTCTTTGAAAACAATATTTACTTTTCCTACGATATGCTGCCCGGCGGCTTGCAAGTGCCGTGCGGCGCACCCAATGCGGGCGGTGGCGGAGCCGATTACGGCAACCAGTATTTAGTGAAAGTCGAGCCAGTGGATTCGACCGGCACTGGGATGGGCTACGATCAAGCCAGTTTACTGTGCCCGGCGTATGCGCCCTAAAACCCGATCGGTCATGCGCGCCCTAAAAGTCTGCCTGGTGTTGTTCGCGTTGGCTCTCACCGTCGTGTTGTCCGACCATGCCGTGCGCGCCGCGCCACAGGCTACACTGTCGGTGACGATGAGCAATCCGGCGTGCGTTCAAGCGCGCGCCAACTCCGGGACGTGCTACATCATCATCCGATCGGTTTCCGCCTCGGCCTCCGACTCCAGTTTCACCGGTCTGGATATCACCATCAACGACAAAGTGCGCGCGCGCATGCAGCCGTTCTTTGAAACGACCGCCAATCTCGTGGCCAGCATGTTGGGCCAGGGCTTGATGGTGACGTGCGGACGCCCTAACGCCAGCGGCGATCCGAACTTGGGACTTCGGTACGATGTTGCCTATAAGGGGTATTTGTTTGGCAGCAGCACGCCCGCCGCTTTTGGATCGGCGGCGGTCTACTGTCCCGCGTACGAAAGCCAGGTGTATTCGCCGCTGATCCGACGGTGATTCATGTTCCACCGCGCCGCGCCCTTCGACTGCGCGCCGCGCATTCTAAGCGGAGTGAAACGCAGTCGAAGAAGCGCGGCGCTCCGCTCAGGCGCTTGCGAGTTCGTTGTAGAATTTAGGCATCAGGTCACTAAGTACGTTCACGAAAGTTCTACGGAATCCGTCATTCCCGCGAAAGCGGGAATCCAGTAGTCAATTGCTGGACACCCGCTTTCGCGGGCGTGACATACCCCATAGCACTCTGCAGGACTTACTAGATTGTACTTAGCAATCAGCCTTTATCAACGCTTCGGGCTTACCCACCCCCAACACGTTCCGCGCTGCGGCGTTTTTGATTATCCTACGCCCAATACATTCCGCGCAATGACCAGCCGCTGAATCTCGCTGGTACCCTCACCGATCGTCATCAACCGCTGATCGCGATAGATGCGCTCCACGGGATATTCCGCGCTGTAGCCATAGCCGCCGTGGATCTGAATCGCGTTGAAGCACACCTTCTCCGCGACTTCGGTCGCAAACAACTTGCCCATCGACGCTTCTTTGATGAACGATTTGCCCTGCTGCTTTAGCCACGCCGCTTTGTAGACCAGCAACCGCGCGGCTTCGATCTGCGTCGTCGCATCGGCGATCATCCATTGAATCGCCTGATGTTCAGCCAACAACTTGCCAAACGTGTGCCGCTGCTTGGCATACTTGATTGCTTCTTCATACGCGGCCTGCGCCAACCCCACCGCTAACGCGCCAATGCCGATGCGGCCGCCGTCGAGCACGGTCAACGTTTGATGCAGGCCGTAATTTTCCGTCCCTAACAAATACTCGTGCGGCACGCGGACATCATCGTAAGTGACGGCATGTGTCGGCGAGCCTTTGAGACCCATTTTCTTTTCGGGCGGCGCAATCGTCAGGCCCGGTGTATCGGTCGGCACGACGATCAGCGTCAGCGACTTCGAGCCGTGTGCCTTATCGGTGCGGCACAGCGTCACAATCGTGTCCGCGATGCTGGCGTTAGTACACCACATCTTCGCGCCGTTGATGATCCACTCGTCGCCCGCCTTCTTCGCCGTCGTGCGGATGCCGCCCGCCAGATCGCTGCCCGCGCCCGGTTCGGTCAAGGCCAGCGCGCCCAGTTTGCCAGAGCCGGTCGCCAGCGGCGGCAGAAACTTGCGCTTGATGGCCTCCGAGCCGAACAGCGCGATCGGCCCGCAGCCCAGACCGTTGTGCGCGGCGATGGACAACCCGGTCGATCCGCAGCCGCGCCCGATCTCCTCGATCGCGATCGCGGCGCTGACGGCATCCACGCCCGCGCCGCCGTACTCTTCCGGCACGGCCAGACCCAACAACCCGATCGGCCCCATCTTCTTCACGGCCGCCCAGTTAAACTCGCCCGTTTCATCGACGTGCCGGGCGCGCGGCTTGATCTCGGTCTCGACAAAGTCACGCACCACGCGGCGAAATTCGGCTTGCTCTTCGGTCAGTTGAAAGTCCATGAGTGCGAATCTCCTGAAAGTTATACTGCGGAGAGCGCGGAGAATCCTCAAAGTCACTCGGCGTGCTCTGCGTCTCTGCGGTGCCTTACACGGCTTGTCTGATCTCTTCGACGGCCTGCGGATTTTCCAGCGATGACGTATCGCCGGGATCGAGTCCCAAATATGCGGCGCGAATGATGCGGCGCATGACTTTGGCGTTGCGCGTCTTAGGTAAGTCCTTTACAAACTTGATGTCTTTGGGCATCAACGGTTTGCCTAATTCTTCAGCCACCAAGTGTTTTAACGTATCGCGCAGCGTATCGCTGGGCTGCGCGCTGGGGACGAGAACGCAGAAGCACACCACACCTTGGCCCTTCACCTCATCCGGCACGCCGATAGCGGCGGCTTCGCTGACGAATTCGTGCGACACCAGAATCGATTCAACTTCGGCCGGACCGAGACGCTTGCCCGCGACTTTGAGCGTGTCGTCCGATCGGCCGAGGATGTACCACAGGCCATCGTTATCGATCGCCGCCCAATCGCCATGCACCCACACCCCCGGAAAGCGCGACCAATAAGTTTCGAGGTAGCGCTGCGGATCGCGCCAGAAGCCGCGCGTCATGCCAATCCACGGCGCGCGGATCACCAACTCGCCGACCTGATTGCGAACCGAGTTGCCCTGCTCGTCCACCACATCGGCGGCCATGCCGGGCAGGGGGCCGGAAAACGCGCACGGTTTCATCGGCAGCAAAAAGTTGCCCATCACAATGCCGCCCCCAATCTCGGTGCCGCCGCTGTAGTTGATGATGGGGCGTTGACCTTGACCCACTGTGTTGAATAGCCACCGCCACGGATCGGGGTTCCACGGCTCACCCGTCGAGGCGAACTTGCGCAGTGACGACAGATCGTGCGCTTTGATCGGGTCGTCGCCGTAGCGGATGAGGGCGCGCACCAGCGTCGGCGAAATGCCCAGCGCCGTGATGTGATGCTGCTCGACGAGCCGCCACAACCGATCGGGCGCGGGATAGTCCGGTGCGCCATCATAGATCAGCATCGTCGCCCCTAAAATCAACGTGCCAAACACCAGCCACGGCCCCATCATCCAGCCCATATCGGTCAGCCAGTACAACACTTCGTCGGCGTGCAGGTCCAGCCCGTGCGCCATATCCTGCGCGGACTTGATGGGAAAGCCGCAGTGCGTGTGCAGCGCGCCTTTGGGTTTGCCCGTTGTGCCCGACGTGTAAATGATCATCAACGGATCTTCGGCAGACGTTCGCTCAGTCAGCGCTGCATCTGATTGCGGCTCGATCAAGTCAGGCCACCACTTGTCGCGCGCGGCGAACATCGACACGTCTTCAGCGGTGCGCTTCGTGACAATGACGTGCTTCATCGTTGGTACTTGGGCGCAGGCGGCGTCGGCGGTGTCTTTCAGCCGAACGACCTGTCCGCGGCGATAGAAACCGTCTGTCGTGAAGAGCGCTTTGGCTTCGGCATCGAGGAGGCGCGAGGCGATGGCGGCTTCGCCATAGCCTGAAAATAAGGGCAGAATAACGCCGCCGATTTTGGCGATGGCGAGCAGGGCGATGACGATTTCGGGCGTCATGGGCATGAACAAGCCGATCGCGTCGCCTTTGCCCAGCCCGATCGAGCGGAGTCCATTCGCGGCCTTGTTGACTTCGCGGTAGAGTTGCCCGTAGGTTAGCGTCCGCGTGGTGCCGGCTTCACTTTCATAAATGAGCGCGGTCTTGTTTTCAGTCGGCGTGCCGATGCGCTTGTCGAGGCAGTTGTGGACGATGTTCATGATGCCGTCCACGCACCACTGCGGCCATTCCGCCCCTCTGGAGAGATCGACGACTTTGGAGTACGGTTCGTAGAACTCGATGTCGAGGTCGCGCAGCACGGCGTTCCAAAACCAATCGAGCTCCGTCGTGGAGCGATGCATCAACTCGGCGAAGGTGGTCAGGCCATGCTTGGCCATGAAGTGTTTCAGGCGGCTCTGCTCGATCTGCTCAGGTGTGGGCTGCCACACAATCTCGCCGCCAAAGTCAAAATCTGGTTCGCTCATCGTCTCCCCCTGACGTGATGCGTGCCGCGCAAGGCGCGAAGTGTCGGTTTAGGCGTTCATGGTTACTGCGCAAATACAACGTTGTTGTAGCCGACCAGCCCTAGCAGCCGCCGCACTTCGCCTTCGGCGTTGTGCCGCGCTTGGCCTAAGATGTCGTTCGCCAGTGCTGTATCTTTGAAGTTGTTGACGGCAGCTTCGCGCGCCGCCGTTTCCAGCACCAGATTCGGCGGCAGCAGCACGCCTTCCTCGCGCAGTACCACGTACGTGCATTTGCGATCGTCGAACAACTGCGTCGTAAAGATTTCGGTGGGCGGCAATTTGATGGTGACTTTATCGGCCGTGGTTTGAATGTCCTGCGCCTGAATCTTAGCCAGATCGATCCCGGCATCGACTTTGCCGCAGGCGACCAGTAACACGCGCTGAACTTGATTCAACGCGCCAATCTTCATCTGCGTATCCACCACCGTCGAAAGGAAGTAACTGGCGGTATGCAGTTGCCCCAGCGGCTTGATCTGATCGATCACGGCGGGCTGCACGATGTTGGTGGGCGTAGGTTCCGGTAACTTGAGCAGGTTACCCAGACCGGCAGGCAGG
>JAXLWI010000030.1:0-50278 GCA_046328575.1 Anaerolineae bacterium | reverse complement strand
CTTCGTCGGCCTGATAGCGCGTCTTCGCCGCCGAGATGCGGGCTTGTTGATTCAGCCGCTCGGTTTCTTCCATCAAACGCGCTTGTTCCTGCTGGCGCAGCGCGTCGGCAATCGCCGGATCGATCGGGTCTAGCGATTGAACGGCCAGCGTGATCAACTCGACGCCGTATCTCTCTTCGATCAACGATAGTCGTTCGTTGAGATAATCGAGCAGGCCCGCCGACGACACCGTGCGAATTTCCGCGTGCTCAGTGTAGGCCTTGACCATGCCTTGCAGCAAGACCTGCACTTCATCGGCCACGCGGGCAACGGCTTCACTGTTCCAACCACCCGCGCGAATCAACGATTGAACGTGATCGGCGGACGGCGCGATCGAGCCGACGAGTTTGACGCGCACACCCAGGTTACCGGCGGCGCTCGCTTCGACGGTCACTTGAATCGGGCAGGTGGTGCGCTTGAGGGGCAAACTAAAATGGCGCGGATAAAACAGCCCTTTGCGCACGTCGATGCGGCCCTTTGATTCGGACAGCACCAGCACATCCGGCTGACGAACGCGCAATTCAAATAACGCGACCAACACCCCGATGACGATGATGGCGGCGACGACCACACCTAGAACGACATCCATTTGGCACCTCGGCTGGAAGACTTTGAGTTAAATTCGACAACACTCGGCCGGCTGGCTGTCCGGCGGGAACCTGCAGTGGGAAGAATTATACTCAAGACGGGGTTTGCGGGCTATGCTGACAATTAACAAAGCCGACGGCTGTCGGCTTTGTGCAGTCTGTACGGAATTTCACTACCGATTAGGCACCGATGTTGCCTGCCGTCTGCGCTAAGGCAATAAGAGGCGAACTAAAGAGTCACCCAGCCAATGACTGTATTGTGCTTTGGACCAACCTCGATCGATTGTGAGCAGCGTAAAAACCTCAGGACTAGTTAACGTCCACACAATCTCGGCGGCCTGGGCTTCATTCAAGTCAGTGCGCAGCGAACTGTGAGTGGCCACCTTGTGAACTACCGCGGTCATGTTGTGCAGCCGCTCACTGAGCAGATTCTTCAACAGATCGGCAATGTCTGGTTCAGTCTTCGCGGCCACACGCATGATCTCAAACAAGGGAGCCACACGCTCTAAAATCGTGACGATATCTTGAGCGAACAACTGCAACTGGTGAACTGGATCGCTCTCTTGTAGCACGGCTTGTGGGCCGGGCCGATCGAGTAGGGGGATGGACTGATCGTCACCACCGACTGCCACGTCGATCAGGCGAGCGAGAATCGTGCGCTTGTTGCCGAATGTTGCGAAGATCGTCTCAGGTGCTACGCCTGCTTCTTGCGCGATGGCGTCGATAGTCGCGCCCGCGTAGCCGTGCTCGCTGAACAGCCGGCCGGCCGCCGTGATGATCTGGCGGCGGGTCTCTTGCGCCTGCGCTTGCCGTCGAGTCGAATTGTAGGAGCGTTTGGTTTTCTTGGTCTTTGGCATGAACGTCTTGACGCCAATCGATTCTGATATATAATCTAAATATTGATTACAGTTTAACTGTATTCAATTTGATTGTCAACCTGGACTTGAGCGAGCGACCATCCTCGATCGTTCTTTCAAGCCCAACAGCCAAGGGGAGGTTGTCATGTCATCACAACAGCATCAGGCCGCATTCCGAGAAGTGATCGATGAAGCGTTCAACCAGGGCCATTACGCCGTGCTGCGCAAGCATTTTCGGCCCGATTTCGTCGAACATCAATTCGGGTTGCACGCCACCATTGAAGGTATGCAAGGCGATATTCAATTTCTGCGAACCGCCTTTCCCGATTTCAACTTGACCATCGACGATCTGGTGGCCGATGCCGATAAGGTCTGGGTACGCATGACGGCGCGCGGCACCAATCGCGGCGGATTTATGGGGCCGCCCAACGGCAAGTCATTCGAGATCGCCGTCTTTGATGTATGCCGCTTTGAGGACGGCCAGATCGTCGAGCACTGGGGCTCGCCCGATCGGTTCGCGCTGTTAGCGCAACTCGATCTTTTGCCCAAACGATCGGCCATCGCCACGTCTTGATTTCAAGGTCTCACGTGCCCATTCCCGACGACGATCCACTTGTAAGTCGTCAACTCGCGTAAGCCCATCGGGCCGCGGGCATGTAAGCGCTGCGTCGAGATCGCCACTTCAGCGCCGAGGCCGAACTGCGCGCCATCGGTGAAGCGCGTGCTGGCGTTGACGTACACCGCCGCCGAATCAACTTCGGCGATGAAGCGCGCGGCATGCTCGTCGTTGCGAGTCAGGATTCCGTCGGAGTGGGCGGTGCTGTGCGCGGCGATGTGGTGCATCGCTTCCTCGATCGAGTCCACCACTTTCAGGCCCAGCACCAGCGACAGCCACTCGGTGTCGAAGTCGTCAGGGCCGGCGGGACAGACGCGCGAATCGCCCTGTAAATAAGGCTGCGCGGAAGCATCGGCGCGAAACGTGACGCCCGCCGCGCCGAGATGATCGACGATGCGCGGCAAAAACTCAGCGGCCACACTGCGATGTACGAGTGCGGTGTCGAGCGCGTTGCACACGGTCGGTCGCTGTGTCTTGGCGTTGAAGATGATGTTCAGGGCTGCATCGAGATCGGCGGACTCGTCGACAAACAAATGGCAAATGCCGATGCCGCCCGTGATGACGGGAATGCGACTATGTTCGCGGCAATAGGCGTGCAAGCCTGCGCCGCCACGCGGGATGATCATGTCGACGTATTGATCCATCGCCAGTAATTCAGTCACCCGCGCCCGATCGGCCTCGTCGACGAACACGACAGCATCAGACGGCAAGCCCGTTTGCGATAACGCGGCCTGAATCGCGGCCACCAATGCCCGATTGGAATTCAGCGTTTCGCTGCCGCCGCGCAAGATCGCAGCATTGCCTGTTTTTAAGGCCAAGCCCGCGACATCAACGGTCACGTTAGGGCGCGCTTCGTAGATCACGCCCAGCACACCCAGCGGCACACGCTGTTTGTGAATCTTCAGGCCGTTGGGCAGGGTGGTCGCCTCGAAGATTTCACCTACGGGATCAGGCAAGTCGGCTACGTTGCGTTGATCGGCGGCGATGCCCTGCAAGCGTTTCTCGTTCAACGACAACCGATCAATCATCGCCGCCGACAGACCGTTGGCCTTGGCGGCCTCCACGTCGATGGCGTTGGCCGCGAGGATGTCGGCGCAGTGCGCCAGCAATTGATCGGCAAAGGCGATCAACGCTGCGTTCTTTTGCTCAGTTGAGGCGCGTGCGAGTTGCCGCGACGCCGCTTTGGCCCGTTGTCCTAATTCGATCATCGACATGCTGTCTCTCCTAGACTGATTTTGCGATGGCTCCCATGGGATGGCTAAACCTACGGGATGTCGAGGATTTGGCAATCTTCGACGAGTCACTCACTATTGCATTACAAAACAACCAAATCGTTCCGATGAATCACTTCGTCGCCGTAAGTATAGCCGAGGATGGCTTCGATCTCAATGGATTGGCGGCCGCGCAGCCGCGCCAGATCGATCGAGTTGTAGGCGGCAATGCCGCGCGCGATCTCGCGTCCATTGGCGTTGATGACTTGAATTGTGTCGCCGCGATCGAAATCGCCGTTTACGTCAGTCACACCGACGGGTAACAAACTGCGTCCATGCTGCAAAGCATTCTCCGCACCGTCATCGACGCGGACGTGACCCGTCGCTCGCCCGCCCGCTAGGATGTAACGTTTGCGGCTCTCAATTGACGTGGCCACAGGTTGAAACCACGTGCCCAGTTTTTCCCCGGAAACCAGGCGATTCAGCACATTCGGCTCGCCACCATCGGCGATGACGACCGTTGTGCCGGAACGCCGCGCTAAATCGGCGGCCTGCAACTTGGTGAACATGCCGCCCGTGCCCAGGCCGTTGGCCGTGCCGCCTGCGGCTTGCCACAACTCCGGCGGAATATCCGGTTCGTTCACATCGGTGACAAGTTGCGCGGTTGGATCTTCATCGGGATTGGCGGTGTAGAGTCCCGCTTGATCGGTGAGCAGCACCAACAGATCGGCATCGATCAAATTGGCGACGAGCGCGGAGAGATTGTCGTTGTCGCCGACGCGAATCTCTTCAGTGGCGACCGTGTCGTTCTCGTTGACGATCGGGATGAGGTGATGATCGAGCAGGGCGGTGAGCGTGTTGCGCGAGTTGAGATAGCGACGGCGATCGGCCAAGTCCGATCGGGTGAGCAGCACCTGCGCGATCGTAAGATCGTATAGGCCAAAGATTTGTTCGTACATCGCCATGAGGCGCGGTTGACCGATCGCGGCGAGCATTTGTTTGACGGGCAAATCTTTGGGCAAGTGCATCAAGCCTAAGCGTTCACGCCCAGCGGCGACCGCGCCCGACGATACGAAGATGAGGTCACACGCCGAGGCTTGCAGCGCGGCGGCCTGTTTGGCTAGATCAACCAATCGGGGCGGAGCAAGACGCGCGGTGCCGCCTGTTAAGGTCGATGTGCCGCATTTAACGACGAGACGATGAAAGGTCATGATCGAGCGAACTCTCCAAATGGCGTGGGCGCTAGTATACAATGAATCAGCCGGATTGACGTCGAACTTTGTCGCTTGGCCGTGAGTATGATCATTAGCCAAGTTTCCTCACGTGTCATCAAGCAGCTAATCATCTGTGAAAGGATCAGCGCAATGCGACTGCTGATATATTGTGTTCTGGTGCTGATATTGATCGGTTGCGGTGTGTCCAACACGACGCCCACGCAGACGGCCAATTCGACGGTGTCTGCTACCCTAACGTCCGCCACACCGACCGCGATCACAACGGTTCCAACTGTTACAGCCAGCCGCGTCGTGACGTTTACGACCTCCGACGGTGCGATGCTACAGGGCACGCTATACGGCAGTGGCACGACGGTCGTTATCTTCTCGACGATGGGTGCGCAGAAGCAGGACACGTGGACCAAGATGGCGCAAGCCACCGCCGACGCCGGTTATCTGGCCTTGACGTATAACTTCCGATTCTGGGTGAGTGAAACGAAGATTCAAGATGATTTGCGCGCTTATATCGCCGATGATCTCCGCGCGGCGATTGCGTTCGCACGCGAGCAGGGCGCGCAGCAAATTGTGTTGGCGGGCGCGAGTCTGGGCGGCATGGCAACGGCCAAAGTCGCGGGCGAAGCGCGAGCCGCGGCCGTGATCATTATGGCCTCGCCGTTGAGCGCGAAGGGCCTGACCGTGAAGGTCGAAGACCGTGAGTTACAAGCGTTGACCATGCCCAAGCTCTTCGTCAGCGCCGAGCACGATGCGGTAGTTGCGCCGGCGGATGCGCGCCGCCCATACGATCAAGCACCGCAGCCGAAAGAGATTTATCTATATCCAGGCACCGCTCACGGCACAGACCTGTTTGAGACTGAGCACGCTGCCGACTTGACGCAGCGCTTGCTGGCTTTCATCCGTGCACACGCGCCCATGAAATGAACAAAACAAGTCCGATGGTGCGTTGTTAAGCGCGTCATCGGACTTATCATTTTTTCGTCGCGCTTCCCCCAATGGCAGCGCGACGGTGCATCAGCAACCTAGGCTCTGGTCTCCAGAGCAGGGCACGTCTACAGGTTGCTGTCAGTCACCTATCGGATTAGGCGGGCACGGGCTCAGCTAATTGCGCTAGACCAGCTTTCAACTGTGTCAAGCGATCACGCAAGTCGGCGAGCTGCTTTTGATCGAACACCGCCCACGGCGAGTAGTAATTGCGCTCGGTCTCGGCTTCGGCTGATTCGCGCACGGCGCGCCCCGCGCTGGTGAGCGCATACCCTTCATCATCGGCGGCCTGCACCCAGCCTCGATCGATCAACTCGGCCAATGCGGCTTGATGAACGGCCAGTGAGTGTCCGCGCCGCTCGGCCTTCTCGGCAAATTCAGCCGCGTTTTTCACTTCGCCGCGCCACAGGAAGGTGAATAGTTCCCAAGCGTTGGCGCTGATACCATACGGCTGCCACGCGGCGATGTGCGCATCATCACGAAATGCATTGAGGTCGTCAATAGCTTGATCGATGTGAGCCAGTGCCGCCGCTGGTTTCTTCGGCGCGAGACCGTGGCTCATTTGAGCACCCCACGTGTCGATCGAGGTTGTGCGACAGGCGTCGGCCAATCGCCTCAAGTCGTTGGCCGTGTGGGCCAGATCATCGATCGAGATGGCGGGAGCCAACGCTGCTTCGAGTTCGCCCAGTCGTTGATAAAAAGCGCTAACCAGACGTTGCAGCGCGGCTTTGCCTTCGGCCGTCATTCGATATTCGCCCAGTGGCGATTCGACCAGATAACCTTTACTGGCGGCATGCGCCAACGGCTGGGACTGCGTTTCGATGGCCGTGTATGGCGTGCGACGATTGAGGTCGGCCACAGTGAGTGCCTCCGGCTCACGACCGGCGGCGTTCATCAGCATGAAGACCGCGCCGCGCCGTTCGGGATCGATCGCCTCAATGACGGGATCGGCGGCCGATCGGGTGAGCGTGAAGATCGCTTGTGAGATTTCGCCTAGTAAGGCGCGTACTTCAGTCAACGCAGCGTCCGGCTGGAAAAGGGTTGAGTCGGTCATACGGTCCTCCTATTGAGTTTGGCTGTTACGGCTGAATTCAGTGGTGGCCTAATGCTTGCTTTGCAGGAAACGGGCCAGCGCGTGAAAGGTGTCGTCGATGCGTTCGGCGTTGAGCGTGTAGCACTTGGCGCCTTCGCGTCGCCGCTCGTTCAGATAGCCGGTGGCGGTGAGCTGCTGCAACTGTCGCGATGCTGCCGACTGGCTAAGATTGAGCTGGCGAATGATGTCGGGGGAGCACATCTCGCCTTGCTCAGCGATGAGGCGCAGGATGCGCAGGCGCACGTCATCGGCCAACGCTACCACCCGCACGAGCAGTTCGGAGCGGCTGAGGTCAGGCGAGAACGCGGCGGCGCCTTGCGGTTGGCGCGCGCCAAACACCAGCGTGAAGTGACGCGGCGCATTGAACTTTGTTAAGTATGGCCCGACGTGCGCCGACGGCACGAACACAATCCGCTCGACCGTGCTGAGCTTGGCGCGCCAGTCGTCGTCCAGCGGCCGCCCGAGCACGCGCTCGGCGGCATCCGGGATCGACAGGTTGCTCAGGTCGATCTGCTGGTAGGCATCCACACAGGCCTGCAGCATCGGCTTGACGTTGGTCCATTCCGGCTCGGCCACCTCATGCCACATCGTCTGCAAGTGATCGACGATGATCTGCTGCATCCGCGGTGGATCATTGAGCAGAGCGTGCGCCTCGATCTCGATCGCTTCGATGACGTGATCGGGACTGAAGCGTTCGCGCAGGAATTTGAGGAACGCGCGTTTATTCGCCAGCAGCGCGGCCTTCTCGACCGGCGCGGGCTTCTTGTCGATCGGCGCACAAATCGGCAGGCGCAGGTAGGTATCCAGTACCCGATCGCGCAACACTTCCGGCGTTTGCTGTGCCACATCGGCAATGAAGGCTGGGAAATTGGCAAAGCTGCGCTGTGGCTCGATGGCAAAATACAGACCCACAAAGATCAACTCATGTCGGTGCCGTCGATCTTTGGGCAGGGCGGCCAACGTCCGAGTGACCCAATCGTCCAGGCCGTACATATATTCGGCGCGGGTCAGCAGCGACAGGCTGTTGAAAACGTTGAGGGCCGGCTCGAGCGCGAAACTAATCGGCGGGCGGGATGGTTGAGTGAGCAAATCGGCGACGGGTGGCATGGCAGGTTCCTGTCTTTACCCGATTATTTTAATTATGCACTAAATCGGGTAACACGGATAAATCGTATCACAGATCGCCGACGATTGTCAAGAGGCAAAATCAGTCCGCGGCCCGCGAGATGTGCTACTATGGGATCACTTTGCGGCACGGGGAGGCGAAGTTTGCGCGACATTTCACTGGGGCGACTAGGCGGTTTGCGATTGAGCGCGCAGCCATCGGCGTTGATCGGCGCGATCGGGTTATGGACGTTGTTGACGATGTTGAGCGCGGTGGTTATTCCGCTCCCGATCGGCACTGCCGTCTTGGGCGGCTTGCTCGGCGCGATTGCACATTTCCTGTCCGAACTGCTGCATCAACTTGGGCACGCGTGGGCCGCTCGCCGTACCGGGTATCCGATGACGGGCGTGCGCTACTGGTTTGTGTTGGGCACGTCGCTCTATCCACCTGATGAGCCAGCCTTGCCCGGCCGCATTCACATCCGACGTGCGTTAGGTGGGCCTATCATAAGTATGCTGATCGGGTTGATCGCTACCGTGTTGACGCTGATCTTGTACGGGCTGGCGGGTTGGCTAATGCTCTTTATCGCCGTCGATAATTTTCTGATCTTGGGCCTGGGCGCATTCCTGCCGCTGGGTTTCACAGACGGCAGCACAATCTTGAATTGGTGGGGCAAGCCATGACATCGATCAAAGACACGGTCGAGCGCTGGCGCAACAAGGACATCAACGGCACAACGTTGATGCGACAGATTGTCACGTATGATCAATGGCAACTGCCAGTCGCTGATGAGGCCGTAGGCGAAATGTTAACTGGCGAATCAACGCGCCTGATGTATCAGCGTACCAGCGATGGCGCCGCGCATTTATATCTGTTTTCCAGTGCCGAAGCGTTTGAGCAGTATCGAGCCGCAGTCGGTGATGGGGCCGCTGCCCCGCAGCATTTTTTGAGTGTGGGTGGGCAGTGGGTATTTCGTTTGCCGCTAACCGAGATCGACGATGTGGTAATCGATCCGGTGTGTGAGTGGCAGATCAGCTACAGCCGCGATCAGTTTGGACGTTTGCGACAGATGGTCGCCGCGTTGGAGGTGGAAGCGGCAATTGAACAATTACGCTTCAATCCCTCGCCGCCTAAAGGCATGATGTGGTTGGTGAAAAACTATCCGTCTTTTCTGGTCGCTGTAGCGCAAGTGGACGGACAAACACGATTGATCTTTGCCCCCGATGGGCAAGGGCGACAACTCGCCGCGCTCTTTACGTTCGACGATGCTTTTGCGGCATATCAAGTTGAGATGCAGCCGCGTTACCCCGACTTCGAATTGCGACCATTGCGCTTGCCGGGTCAGGATTTGTTTTCACGTCTGGCGCAACTCGACATTGATGGCTTGGTGTTCAATTGCAGCGGTCCGGCCCAGACCATCGCCTTTACGCATGAATTCGCCGCACGCATCCTTGCAGCCGATTTGCCGCACTAAGAACATACCGCAGAGTGCGTCGAGCGCGCTGAGAAACACGTGTCTCTACTCAGCGTACTCTGCGACCTCTGCGGTATCAATTTGGAGCGACGGCTCAGTCGGCGGCGTCGTGCACTTGCCCCACAAACCAATCCTCAACAAGATGTTCCCAATCGCCGCGCTGCTTGGCGCCTGCCCAGCCGTCTTGGGTGGCTGTCGTCTCGCCAAAGTAGCGGGCAATGGCCTGTTCGATGATGACTTCTTCCGTGCAGCCAGTGGCGCGCGCGGCGCGCTGTAACTTGGCAATGGTGCTGGCCTCTAGCGTAATGCTGACCTCGACTCGCTTGGTGATCATCGTCGCCTCCTCCCAAAGGCTGTAGGGTATGAAGTTACTTCACGGCTTGATCCGTAATCGATAGCGCTTCATTGATGACGTTAAACGCTTCGTGCAATTGCTGCTCGTTGATGACCAACGGTGGATTGGTGAAGATGAGATTGCCGGGCGTGAAGTGATATAGCCCGTGCTCTTTGAGATATGCCGCCGCCTTGCCGACTTCAGCCACCGGCATGACTTCCTTCGTTTCGCGGTTCTTCACCAATTCGATCGTGCCAAACAATCCGATCGAGCGTACGTCACCCACCGATGGATGTTCCGCTTTGAGATCATCCAACAGCCCGCTCATCACATAGCCCATGCGCTTGGCGTTGCCGACGATGTCTTCGTCTTCCATGACCTTGATCGTTTCGATGGCCGCGGCCAAACACATCGGATGCGCGTTGTACGTCAGGCCGCCGTAGAACGTGTTCTTGCGGAAGTGATCGGCAATCTTATCGCTAATCGCCACCGCGCCCAGCGGCAGATACGACGAAGTCAAGCCTTTGGCCATCGTGATGATGTCCGGCACAACGTTCCAATGATCGACGGCGAACCATTCGCCGGTGCGGCCAAAGCCCGCCATCACTTCATCGCAGACTAGCAAAATGCCGTATTTGTCGCACAATTGCCGCAGACCCTGCAGGTACCCATCGGGTGGAACGATCAATCCATTCGTGCCCGTCACTGTCTCGATGAAAATCGCGGCGATGGTGTGCGGCCCTTCGTATTGGATCACTTCCTCGATGTGGTTGAGGCAGTCCATGGTGCAGCCGCCGGGATTGTTCTTGCAGAACGTGCAACGATACTTGAACGGATCGAACACGCGCACGATGCCGGGAATGCCGGGTTCGTTAGCCCAGCGGCGATAGTCGCCCGTCAGCGTAATTGCACCCGCCGTCGCGCCGTGATAAGCCCGGTAGCGCACGATGATCTTCTGCTTGCCCGTGTATTGTCGCACCAACTTGATGGCGTTCTCGTTCGCCTCTGCGCCGCCCAATACGAAAAAAAATTTGTTGAGATCGCCCGGCGTGTGCTTAGCCAGCAGCGGCCCGATTTCGGCGCGAACTTCCGTCGCCATGCTCGGCCCGGCGTAGGCTAACTTCGCGGCCTGATCTTGAATGGCCTTGATCACACGTTGATTGCCGTGGCCGATATTCACGCACATCAACTGTGAGTTCATATCGATGTAGCGTTTGCCGTTGGCGTCCCAGAAGTAGACGCCTTCGGCCTTTGTCATCGGGATGGGATTGACGGCATCCTGCGCCGACCACGACCAGAAGGTGTATTGCTTGGATAGGTTGACGATCTCTTCAGCGGATAGCGACGAGGTCATGAGGGAGACGCTCCTTGTAAGGGTGTGAGTTTGATGGCGAGAGACGGATGACGATCAACGGCGGACCGAATCGCTCGCATTGTAGCACGAGCGGCATGGGACGCAAGACCGAAATTATCAGCGGAAATAGCGCGGTGCGTTATCTAAGTGGCGGTTTGCCTTGCAATTGACCGATGTTGGCAAGTGTGCTAATTTCAGACGGGGCTTGATCCTAGACCCACTTCGCAGGCAGACCGGAAGTAGATGAATTTGCGTACAATCTGAATTATGATTCACCGGAAGGATAAGATCATGGTTAAGAATATCGCTGCTTACGCGCTGGTGGCAACGCTGATCGCTTTAGCGTCAAGTCTATTTCGATGGTGGGCAAGCACTGTCTCTTTTGATTACAGAGCACCGCTGGCCGCGTTTGGAATCGTTTGCATGCTGATCATTGGTGTGTTCGGGTGGCGTAGGATGAATAAGGTGGCGCGCTGGTATCTGATAGCCGTCTTTTTCATCGGAACACTGGCGATTGCCGTCAGCGCCTGGCTAGCGTAAGACCAACAACCAGCGACAAGCTACTCAGAACCTAATGTGCTAACCGCCGCCTTTTCTATTCATCCGTACGAAGTCATTGACTCTTTTGGGCAGATTCGGTGTACAATAAGTGCATCCTACGACTTCAGGAGTCATCACCATGCGCCAAGTCTCGATCATCACCAACGCTGAGATGGTAAAGGTGATCAAGCGCCACATGCAGCGTGAAGGGTTGACCATGGCTGCCATGTCGCGCAAGATCGGTGTAAACTATCAGTACTTCTATGAAATGGTCATCGGCCGTTGGCCAGTGACCGGCGAAGTCGCCCGCTACTTCGGCTTCGAACGGCTGGATCAGGTCTTTGCCGAGCAGAAGCCGCGCAAGAAGGTCGCTAAGCCCAAAGCGCCCAAAGCGCCCGCAGCCTAAGTTTCAGCGGTATTCAGTCGCAGAACCTTAGCCGCTTCGAGCGAGTTCTCGAATGGGGCGACGGTCTTTGTATTTTCAATTGCAAATCGTGCATACCACATGCTCCCGCAGGAGTTGGTTATCCGGCGGGAGCAGTGTGTGTTGAATCTGCGTAATGATGAGTTAGAGGTAATTTAACGTTCGAAGCGGCCCATCAACTGTGTCTGCGCCAGAATGTGGCCGTGCATGGCATTCTCCACCTCTTGCCGCGCTCCGGCCGGAATTACTTTGAGTGACGGCACGTCCAGCGCATACAGCGTGAAGTAGTAGCGATGAGCACCCAGTCCAGCCGGTGGACAAGGCCCGCCATACGTATCCAGCCCGAAGTTGTTAGAGCCGCGGATCCCGACCGGCTTGGTGGCTCGATCGAGTTGGCGTACGTCCGCAGGGATGTTGAACAACAGCCAGTGGGTGAACGTGGCGCCGGGCGCATCGGGATCATCCATGATCAATACAAAACTTTGCGTCTGGGCAGGCACGCCGCTCCAACGCAGCTCCGGCGAGACATCTTCGCCCGAACAAGTATATTCGGCCGGAATGGTTGCGCCATCGGCAAAGGCCGAGCTTTCCAACTTCAACACGGCATCTGCCGGTTCGCTTAAGGTAGCAGGTGTCGCTGCACACGCCGTGAGCAGCGCCACCAACAGGCCTGTCACTAAGACAGGCAACGCGCGTTTCGCGTTCATCGTTGCATCTTTCTAGCCGGCGTCTTCAGATAATAGGCGCATGCGGCTGGCGGCGCACAAATTCGCCGCTGCCTGCTCGGCCGAGCCATCGATCGCCATCAACCAGCAGCTCGCCACGCCGCATCACTTTCACTGGCCAGCCCGTCGTTTCCCAGCCCTCAAATAGACTGTAATCTACGCGCTGATAGGATGTTGCCACACCATAAGTCTTCTTAATCACTGGATCCCAGATCAAGAGATCGGCATCCGCGCCCACTGCGATCGTGCCCTTGCGCGGATACATGCCAAACACTTTGGCGGGATTTGTCGCGGTGATCTCCACAAACCGATTGGGCGTTAGCCGCCCCTTCGCGACCCCTTCACTCCACAAGATGATCATGCGATCACCAAGGCCGGGCAGGCCATTTGGAATTTTCGTGAAGTTGTCGCGCCCTAATTCTTTACCTGGCCTTTGATACGGCACGCCCTCGTACTCGATCGGCTTAGTGCCGTCGAACAAGAACGGGCAGTGGTCGGTCGAGATGATCTGCAGGTCGCCGGTTTGCAGTGCGCGCCAAATCGCGGCGTTATCGTGCTGGGTGCGGATCGGCGGCGAGCACACAAACTTCGCGCCATCGGGTCGAGCCAGATCATCTTCGGTGAAGAACAGATATTGAGTGCACGTCTCGCCCATGACGGGCAAACCGTGCTGGCGGCCATAGCGCAGTTGATCGACGGCGCCTTCGCACGTCATGTGCACCACGTAAAGCGGCGCATGCGCCGTGCCCGCCAGCGCAATGGCCCGCAGCGTCGCCTCGGCTTCCAGCCAGGCCGGTCGAGTGCGCGCATGCCACGGCGGAGTGAGATCGCCGCGCGCGACCGTGTCTTTGATCAGGATGTCGATGGCGTCGCCGTTCTCAGCGTGGACCATCGTCAAAATGCCATTTTCGCCCGCTTTTTGCAGTGTGCGGAACAGCCCCGTGTCGTCGATCTGCAAACGGCCTTTGTATGCCATCAGCGCTTTGATGCTGGTCACGCCTTCATTTACGATCGACGGAATCTCGTCGACGATGGCGTCCGTCACTTCGACGAGATTGGCGTGATAGGCATAGTCGATCACGGCGCGGCCTTCGGCTTTTTTGTGCCATGTCTCAATGCCCGATCGTAGCGACTTGCCCTTTTCGGGGATCGCAAAGTCGATGTGCGTGGTGGTACCGCCGAACGCCGCGGCTTTGTGACCGGTGTAAAAATCGTCGGACGATTCTGTCGCACCGACATTGAGTTCAAGGTGCGTGTGCACGTCGATGCCGCCGGGCAAGATGTACTTCCCGGCCGCGTCGATGATGTCCGCGCCGTCGGTGTCCAGTCCTTCGCCAATGATGGCGATTTTCTCGCCGTCGATCAGGATGTCGGCCGGATAGGTATCGCTGGCGGTGATGATGGTGCCGTTCTTGATGACAGTAGGCATGGTGAACCTCGCTGGGTTAGTGGATGATTAGGCAGTCTGCAACGTTTTGAAACCGTCAAATACACCCTTGATCAGGCCGCCGTAAAAATCGGGTTGGCCGGGACCGTTGTAGATGCGGGCAAAGGCCGTGAAGTCGTTGGCTTGCAACGCCGTCACTTGACGCTGATCGTTCTTTACAAAGTTGAAGAAGCCTAGCAGTTGAAAACGCTCGTCGGCACTGAAGGCGTCGAACATCGCGTCGACGGTATCGTAGCCGATGGCGCGGAAGTTGGAGCCGAGGATCTGCACCAGTCCCATGCTGATCGACAACTTCGCGGCATGATCGTCCAACGAGCGCGCGTGCGCAAACGCGGCCCATTCGCTGGCTTGATTGGTGTGGACATCCTGCCACTGGCCTTTGGGATCGGTGCGGAATTTGTGGCCGCGCCAGCTAGTCGTTTGATCGAACTGAAAGAACTGGTTGTATTGATCGGCGTGGGCTTTGCCCCAGTTGAACCAGAAGAGGTGATTCTCGAAGCGGATGACGGCGCGTCCATCGGGACCGAGACCGCTGCCGCCCGATTCGACGGCGACCACGGCCACCGCCGCGCCCGAATCAATGCCGATCTTGTTGGCAAGCGGTTCGATAACGCCACCGTATTTGTTCCAGATGCGGGCCGCGGTGAAAGCTGCTTGGGTTGCGTTTGCCGGGGCCGTGCGACGCTGGGCCGGTGTCAACGACAACGCCTGCAATTCCGCCAGCGTCAGCGGCGAGTTGTGCGGCACATCGATCGGTTGTGGGGTGCCGTCGGACTGATCGGATATGACGGTAAATCGCGCGGTGACGAACACCCGCGCGATGAACCAGTTCTCGATCGAACCGATCAGTTCCAACTGCTGACCTTGCTGCACATCGCCGATGTCGGTCGCCGGATCAATGCGCGGCTCAGCGCGAATGTTGATCGAGAGGCTGCCGCTGGCGGGTTTGACGAAGCCGCCGTCGACTTCGGCCACGCTGGCGGCGACGTAGACTTTGGCCGCGTGCCATTCTGCGCCTTTGGTGTCGAGTTCGAGTGCAACGCCCTCGGCCAGTTGCCCAATCTGCGTGGCATTCTCGACGCGTGGCACGCTGCGAATGAAGACACCACCCGAACCGGGTTGAGGTGAGACAGTAACAACGGTCATCCAAAACTCCTATCCTTGGCGACTGTGATCCGACGCTTGTTCACGCATGAACAGCAACAGATCGAGATCGCCGGGCGAGTGGCCAGCGGCCGTCAGAGCCACGGCGGCTTCGGCGCGAAACTGGGTGCCGTGATTGACGACATGCGCCAGCACTTGCCACAAGATGTTTGATTGCGGCACGCCTTTGGTCGTTTTGTATTCGAGCGTTTGGCTCAGTTGTTCATCAGTTAATGAAGCGATGAAGGTACGCATGGCGGCCTGTTCTTCAGACCACCGAGCGAGCAGTGCCTCTAAAGTCGGAAAGTCATGTTCGGTGGGTAAAGCGGCAGGCGATGTGCCTAATTGACAGCGCAAGCGCCAGACCATTTCGGCACCCAGCACGTGGACTAATGCGCCGCGAACGCTGCCGTGGCTTAAGCCGTGCGGCGCGGAAAACTGATCGGGCGTGAGCTGGGCGGCCGCGTTTATTACCCGCGCATTCGCCCAGTAGTTATAGTCGAAAAGGAATTGAAGGTCTGAGCGGTTCATGGTCTTAGGGCAGCAACGACTCCGCGGTGGGTTGGCCGTCCGCGTCCCACTTGCGAAGTGCGTAGTAATCTTTCAGCATCAGATCCATATCAGGCAGCACCCCGGCCGCCGACCCGGTGGGGCGTGGCTCAGTGGTCAGGCGGATGGGCAATACATCATCTTTCGCCGAGATGCCCAAGCGGTTGTTGATCTGCCGCTTGAAGTTGAATAACCGTGCGCCCGCATCGAGCAAATCCTGCCCGGTCCAAGTCCAGCCCAGCGCTTTGTTCACCACTTCGGCGGTTTGCGCAGGCGTGAACGAGCCTTTGGTGATGAACTTGCATAAGCCTAAGGGATTGTACGTCGTCATGTAATTCTGAAAATCGACCGCTACGGCTGCGCCCAGTGTCGAATCGAAGCGCTTCTTTTCGACCCAGCCAGCCGCATCGCCTTCCTGCCAGCCCGGCCATTCGATGCCATTGCCGCGCCAATACGAGATCGCTTCGAGGTGACACGCGCCGCGACTGGCGGTGGCGTAGTTGGCCCCCATGCTGGCGAAGCCGCGCGGATCGTGATAGGGCATCTCCAGGCCTTTGACGTGCATGGCAAACCGATCGGAACCACGCCCGATCCGGCGAGCCGCTTCGCGCGAGCCTTCGGCTAATAGATCGCCCAATCCGTGGCGCTGCGCGATCGCGTGAATCAATGCGATGATGGCGTCAGCGTCGCCCCAGTTCAGTTCGTAGCCGTTGGTCTCAGCCGTCGTCAAAATCCCTTTTTCATAGGCTTCAAACGCCCACGCGATGACACCACTGGTCGAGATCACGTCCAGGCCGTAACGGTTGCACCAATCGTTCATCGCGGCGATGGCATTGAGATCGTCGCATTGCAGATTCGAGCCGAAGCCGCACAAGGTCTCGTATTCAGGACCTTCACCGCGCACACCCGCGTACTTGCCCTCTTTCACCTCGATCGCTTTGCCGCACCCGATCGGGCAGGCATGGCAGAACGTGTGCCGCGCGAAGATCGTCTCTGCAATCGCCTTGCCGGAAGTCTTCAGCGTGCCTTCCGTCCAGTTACCGCCGCGCCAATTTTTGATGGCGTTGTCGCCGAACTTGTCAGTGCCGGGGTGGCCGCCAGCCGTGCCGACCAGATGCAGCGCCTCGGCGGGGCCGTGCGCCATGATGTATTTGTTGCTCTCTTTCACCGTCGCGTGAAAGCCTTTGGCATCGGCATACGTGGGCTTATCTTTGCCGCGCGTCACAATCGCCTTAAGGTTTTTCGAGCCGAGCACTGCGCCCATGCCGCCGCGCGCGGCCATGCGCGCGTGATCGTGTCCGCCGCTGACGATGCCGGCGATCTTCACCAAGTTTTCACCGGCCACGCCGATGATGGCTGCGCGCGCTTTCTCGTCCGTTTCGGCGATGAGCTGATCATGAACTTCGAACGTGTCTTGGCCCCACAGGTGCGAGGCGTCGCGTAGTTCAACGTGATCGCCGTTGATGTACAAATAGGCCGGTTTTTCAGCCTTGCCCGTGATCACGATGCCGTCGTACCCGGCGAAGCGCAGTTCTGCGCCCCAATGGCCGCCCAGGTTGGCCTCATTCCAGATGCCCGTCAGCGGCGAGCGGCCGCACCATGAGGATCGGCAGCCGGTGGGCGCGAACGTGCCGGAGAGCAAACCGTTAAAGATATAAATTGTCGCGCGCGGATCGAGTGCGTCGAGCGCAGGATCCAGCTCGTCGTAGAACAACTTGGCCGCGTAACCGCTGCCCAACAGGTACGTGCGTACATCGGCGTCGTCGATGGTGGCAACCGTGAAGTGACCGGTACTCAAATTACAGCGCAAATAGCGACCGGCATAAACGTAAGGCATGCATGCTCCTTCCCTTGGGGTGAAGTGGTGGCTACGGCAATTATACGCGCAATCCAGACCGGGCGGCAAGACACCACCAGCGTATCTTGTGCGATTCATCACCCGCCGTTATAATCGCCGCAACTTCCCGCCGACACTTCGTCGGCGGTTTGATTCTAGGCTCAGTGATGCGCGTTCTGACGGCTATTCGTTCGCACCGCTTATTCACGGCGATTCTGATCGGCTATGGCTTGCTGGCCGTTGGCTTCAGCGTCGCTAATCCCATTTATGAATCGACGGACGAACTGCATCACTTTCGCTATGTTCGTTACATACAGCAGTACGGCACACTGCCCGAACAACGCGCCGATCAGCCCCGCATTCAGGCGCATCATCCGCCGTTGTATTACCTCATCGCCGTGCTGGCGACCAGTTGGATCACGCCCGATCACGCTGCGCTGTATGAGCCGACGCCGAATCCCTACTACGGCTATCGTTACTGGGAGATCAACAATGATAACAAGAACCGGTATCTGCACGGTCCCGATGAAGCTTGGCCTTATCACGGCGTGGTGCTGATGGTCCACATCGCGCGTTGGGTCAACGTGATCCTCGGCGCGATCATGGTGTGGGTGACGTATCGAATCGGGCTGGCCGTGTTCTCCAAGCGAAAAGCGCTTGCGGCCAGCGCTGCCGCTATAGCGGCCTTCAACCCGCAGTTTCTATTCATGAGCGGCGCGATCAACAACGACGTTATCGCGGGCCTGTTTGGATCGATCTTGTTGTGGCAAGGCGTGATCATCATTCGTGACGGCCTCACCACGCGCCGATCGATCTTCTTGGCCTTCGCGTTTGGCCTCGCGCTCATGGCCAAGTTCAACCTCGCGTTTGCGCTGCCGTTAGTCGAAGTGGCTTTGCTCATCGGCGTCTGGCCCAAGCGGGACTGGCGCGGCTTCATCAAAGCGAACGTTATTCTACTGATCGGCATTGCGGTCTTGGCGGGCTGGTGGTTCGTGCGGAACTATCAACTCTACGGCGAACCGACGGGCGTGCAGCGCATGAACGAACTATGGGGCGGGCGCGATCCGCGCACGAGTTTTTGGTTGGCCGTCAGCGAGATTCCGTATGCATGGAGCAGTTTGTGGGGACGCTTTGGCTACGGGCAGATTCCGCTGCCCGATGCGATCTATATCGGCGCGTTGGTTGTAACGGTGCTCGGTGTGATCGGCCTAATCGTGGCGTTTGTGCGACGAACCTTCGATCGATCACAGCAGAAACAACTGGCGTTGGTGATCTTCGCCGCGCTGTTGTTTGCTGCGGCATTGTTCGGCTATATGATGAGTAGCACCGCCGGTCCGATGGGACGCTTCTATTTTCCGGGCTTGTCGGCGTTTGGGGTGTTGCTGGCGCTGGGCTTGAGTGAGCTGAGAACTGAGAAGCGAGAAGCGAGAAGTCAGAAGTCAGAAGTCAGAAGCCAGTACGTCGTGGTCGGGCTAGCGTTTGGCCTGGCAGTGGTTGCGTTCGTTGGATATTTTGTTCCGGCTTATGCTGTGCCGATGATGGTAAATGCAGAGGCGCTGAAGATCGATGAGCCGATCAGGGTGATGTTTGATAACAAAGCGGAACTGTTAGGCGCGAAGGTCGATCGGGTGCAGGCCCAACCCGGTGATCCGATCAAGGTAACGTTGTATTGGCGGGCACTCGCTGTGATGGATCAAGCGTACACGGAGTTCGTGCATCTGATCGACGACGAGGGCGTCATCGTGGCGCAGCGCGATACGTGGCCGGGTCGCGGGATGTATCCGACGGTGTTGTGGCTGCCGGGGCAAGTGTTTGCGGATGAGTTGTATTTGAACGTGCCCGATGGCGCGTACGCGCCGAATTCGGCGACATTGCGGGTGGGGCTGTACGATGCGCAGGGCGCGCGACTTGCGGCCAGCGGTGTGAACGTCGAAGATAACGCCGTGGCGATCGGACAAATCGCGCTGACACCACGGGCGGGCGACTATCCCAACGCGATGCAGGTGAACTTTGGCGGCAAGGTCGATCTGATAGGCTACGAGATGTCGCCGCGCGCGATTTCGCCGGGTGGAGCGGTGACGGTGACACTGTATTGGCAAAGCCGCGCCACCTTCAACGCCGATTACGCCGTGTTCCTTAACGCGATCCGGCCTAACGGCCGCAAGAGTGCGGAGGATACAGGTAAGCCGCTCGAGGGCAATTTTTCAACGCAGAATTGGGCGGTGGGCCAGGTGATCACGGATGTGCGCGTGCTGCAATTTCCGCCGACGGCCAAGCCGGGGCTGCTGGACATCGAGGTGGGCTGGTTCCTGCCGGGCGGCGAGCGGTTGCCGCTGTTGGCGACAGATGGCCATGTGGTAGATTCAAAGCAGTTGCTGAGTAAGATGCGGGTGAAGTGATATGCGTATTGCCATGATCGGGCCGTTTGGGCTGCAACCGAAGGGGACGTTGAGTGTGCGCGCTCTGCCGATGGCGCGGGCGCTGGTTCAACGCGGCCACGCGGTGCGGCTGATGGTGCCGCCGTGGGACCATCCGGTG
This sequence comes from Anaerolineae bacterium, assembly GCA_046328575.1. Classification (GTDB taxonomy): domain Bacteria; phylum Chloroflexota; class Anaerolineae; order Fen-1058; family Fen-1058; genus JAGOBP01. The sequence goes on along the minus strand of JAXLWI010000030.1, from coordinate 30,192 downwards.
GATGCAGGCCGCAAGTGGCAGGATGCCGGCGTGGAGATCGAGAACATTGAATTGCCCGCGCCAATGCCAGGGTTGTTTCACATCAATACGACGCGGGCGTTGGTGAAGCGCACCCTGGATTTCAAGCCGGATGTGATTCATTGCTTTAAGCCGAAGGCGTATGCGGGTCTGTCGGCGTGGGGGCTGTGGCAGATGAAGCGGGTGGGGCGATTGAGCGCGCGCTTGATTATGGATACCGACGATTGGGAAGGCGCGGGGGGCTGGAATGATTTTAGTGGTCAGTCGTCAGTTGTCAGTAGTCAGTATTCGTGGGCGCAGCGGAAGATGTTTGCGTGGCAGGAAAAATGGGGACTGACGCACAATGATGGTGTGACGGTGGCGAGCCGGGCGTTGGAGTCGATTGTGTGGTCGCTGGGGGTGAGGCGCGGACGCGTGGCGTATGTGCCGAATGGATGGCAGAAGTCAGAAGTCAGACGTCAGGTGCCAGAAGTGCGAGTTCTAGATTCTGGATTCTGGATTCTGCTCTACACGCGGTTCTTTGAATTCAAGCTGGAGCGGGTGATTGAAGTGTTGCGCCGTGTGGTGGCTGCTGTGCCTGAGGCGAAATTACTGGTGGTGGGCAAAGGGTTTGCAGGCGAGGAAGATCAACTGCTGAAGCAAGCGGAAGCGATCGGGCTGAGAGGATCAATCGAGTATGCGGGTTGGACGCAGCCGTCGCAATTACCAAAACTGTTCGCTGGATCACACGTCGCTATTTTTCCATTCGACGATACTTTGATCAATCGCACTAAATGCTCGGTGAAGTTGATCGATCTGCTGGCGGCTGGCGTGCCGGTGGTAGCCGATGCGGTGGGACAGAATGTGGAGTACATTCGCCACAACGAAACGGGCGTGCTCGTGCCATGCGGCGATGTTGAGGCGATGGCACGCGCCGTGATGGAGTTGGGGCGCGATGGGGTGCGAGCCGAACGCTTGGGGACAGCGGCGGCGGGTGATATGCGCGAGCGCTTTAGTTGGGAGCGATTGATTGAGCCGGTGTTGAATCTGTACGAAGGGCGGACGTTGGCGTGAAGCGCTGGTTGCCCGTTGGGCTGTGGCTGATGGTGATCTTTATCGGCTCGTCGATTCCGAATGTGCCGAGCATTGGCACGCATACGGTGGATAGCTGGGTGCATCGCGTGGCGCATGTGGCGGAGTATACGGTGTTGGGCTGGCTGTTGATGCGAGCGCTGGCGAATGGTCAACCGCTGTCACGCCGCACGGCGGCGATCACGCTGGTGATCGTGATCGCGTATGGCTTCAGCGATGAGTTTCATCAGCGCTTTACGCCAGGACGCAATTCGGATGCGGTGGCTGTGCTGGGGTGGTTGTTGCTGCGGGCAACGGCGAGCGGCCGGTAATGACGCGCCGTATGGCATTGACAGTGATGCTCGCTGTGATCGCATACGGCATCAGCGACGAGTTGCATCAACGGTTTACGCCGGTGGGTGCAGCTGAATTGTTAGTGTGATCTGGGATGCGATCGGTGGCGGCGATCGGTTTGCGTGGTGTGGACGTGGCGCTTGAAGACCGTTGCGAAGCGCCGCACTGCGCAATCATTCGACTGACGGCTGGAGTTGATCGTCGGGTGTTTGATCGGGCGGCGGGTTGAAACTAAACTCTTCGGCCGGGGGCTGTTCCTCTTCGGCTTTCGGAATCTCAAACTCCGATTCTTCTTCGTCCGCGTGGCGTCGGTGGGCGGGGCGACGGGCGGCAGGATGAGGATGTCGCCAAACATGTCGTCCTGCTGCACTTCCACTTTGCGGCGGCGCAGCAACTCTAGTACCGCCAGAAAAGTGACGATGACCTCGACGCGATTTTGGGCGCGGCGCAGCATGCGCTTGAAACTGATGGTGGGCCGATAGCGCAGGATGCGTTCGATCAGACCCATCTGATCGCGGATGGTGAGCGTGAAGGGTTTAACGACTGTGCCGACCGGCGGCGCGGGCTTTTCCAAATCGAGCACGCCGCGCACAGCTTTGATCAGCATATCGACGGTGATGTTGGACAGATCGAGTTTGGCTTCGATCTTGGGCGGCGGCGCGACGCGGACGTAGGTGCGCAGACCGGCCGCTTCCCGATCGCCCAACGTGCGCGCCGATTCTTTGTATTGCTTGTAGAGTAACAACTGCCGCACCAGATCGTCGCCGACATCCTCTTCGCCTTCGGCTTTGGGCGCGGGCGGGCGCGGCAGTAACGCCTCGCTTTTGATGAGCAGCAGTTTAGCGGCCACTACCAGAAAATCGGCTACTGCATCGACCTGCAACTTCTCCAGCACGTGAATGTATTCGAGGTATGCGCCGGTGACTTTGGCTAACGCGACCTTGGTCACGTCGAGTTCTTCGCGCTCGATCAGATACAACAATAGATCGAGTGGGCCTTCGAACTCGTCGAGTTTGACTTTGAAAGTTTCGAGTCGGTTGAGCATGATGGTTGGCGGCTAGTTGCTGGCCGTTAGTTGCTGGTCATTATACCAAGCGTTTCGATAATCGACGCGCGGGCATTGGGCCAGATGCCGGTCGGATCAGTGTTGAGATCGAAAAACTGGAAACATTGATTTTGCCCGAGCCACGTGGCGCCGTCATGAGCGACGGGCGGTGTGCCAACCCACGTCAGCGGTCCAATCCACACCCGATCGATCACGCCGCGCGATCCGGCGCTGAATTCCAATTCGGACACACCCTTTGGACCAGTCCATTTCGTCGGTGTCGAATCGCGATCAGCGATGCGCAGTGTAACGCCCGTCGGCATGAGCGATTTGAGTTTCGCGATCAGACCGTAGAAGCGCGCCTCATCGCAGCCCGCGCCGTAGTCCCGGCGCGGCGTCAACAGGCGATACGGAAAGCCGTTCATCGTGATCTCGGTCAGCGGTTCGTAACGCGCGCCGATGGCTTGCAGCACTGGCGGCGGATAGAACTGCGCGCGAAACACGACGAGGCCAAACGCCTGCCGATCGATCATGGCGATCAGATCAGTCGGATCGAAAGCGCGGTTATTCCACAGATTCAGCAACTGCGTCGGATTCGTCACCACGGGCTGATCGGCACGCAGAGCGAGCAGCGCTTCTTCGGTGAGTGCGACGTTGCCCGCCAACTTGATCGTGTCGACGATGCGATCGCCGGCAGCGGCATCGTCGGCGGTGGGGAAGTGCCCCACCTGCGTGTAGCCGATCGAATCGTAGTACGGATAACCCGCATACACCGACGCATTGCGCCCCACGCCGATCAGGTCTGCAAGCGCGCCGAAGATCGGCCCATCGGTGGGCAAGTGGCGCACGCCGTAGGCCTGCAATAGATAGAGCAGCGGAATCGCCACTAAAGCGATCGGAGCGAAGCGCGGCTTTCGAGCCGAAATCGCTTGTTTGATCTTCGCCATCGCCAGACCCGACAGTACACACGCGGCTACAATCGCCGTGCTGAAATACGACTCGCCTGCGCCCCACTTGCCTGCCAGCGCCGCTGTGATCAACGCAAACACGAACCAGATCGTGAATGCGCTCAGACGGCTCCAGTACAACTCGTAGACACTGTAGCCAATCGCCAGCGCGGCGATGAGGAAATGCAGGCTGAAGAACTGACGAAACAGATCGAGTGCTTGATGCACGTCGTAGGCGTTGGCGTTGGCCGTGATCGCGTTGAGATACCACTGGCCGTTCGTGGCGATGTTGATCCACAGGAAGATCGCGCCTGCGACAACGGCCAGGCCCATGCCCGCCACGATCGATTTCTTGGGCGAGCGCAAAAACAGAAAGACCAGCACCGCGGCAACGGTGATTACAGCCAGTTGTTTAGTGTAGCCAGCGGCCAACAACGCCAACATCGACAAGATGATGTTGCGCTTGCCATGTTTGACGTCGTCATACTTCGAGATGGCGATCACGGCCAATAGTTCGAACAGCACCATCGGCAGGTGCTGGCGAAATAACGGCCCGACGTGATAGATGAAGTTGGAGGCTAGCACCATCAAGCCGGAGAGCAGGGCGATCGGCCGATCGCGCGTCTGCGCGTGTACGACCCAACCGACTAGCGCCGCAATGAGCAGGCTCAACGCAAAGGCCAACACGCGCCCCGCCAGCAACGTCGGCCCAAAGATCGAAAACAGCGGAATCACCAGCAAGTGAAACAGCGGCGGATAGTTGCTGGCGTAAAACGGAAAGATCTCGTTATCGCGATACGGCCACTGGCCTTGCGAGAGCAGGATGCTGTCGTTCAGTTCGAAGCCCTCGCCCTGATCGTAATCGTAGGGGAAGCGGAACAGCGAGAAGGCGTAGAGACAATAGATGATGAAGTAGCCGACAAAAACGAAGATAGCCAGCGCGTACAATATCCGGGTAACTTGAGTAGAAAGTCGATTAGTCATGAGGTAGATCAAAAGTACGCCAATCGCGCCGGAAAATCAGCATAATCTGCGCAATCTGCGTCCTCGTTTTATGCTGGACGATTGCCCAACTTGATAAGTGGAATCGCCATCACGATCACGCCGAGGCCCAGCCCCAGTCCGACGACTTGCAACGGCCCAAAGCCTGCATCGCGCGCGCCGATGAAGTTCGCGGCCAGCACGCCGCTGATGATGAGTAGGCCGACGGCGATGAAGGTGTAGCCGAGGTGACGTTTGGTGATCATCGGCGGCGATTATAACACGTGAGGGGTGAGGAGTGATGAGGGAATCTATCATACCGCGCCAGCCTATCGTTCAGATCCTCTCGACCTGAAGGGCTTTTGTTTGACTTTCTCGCTTGCCGTGCTAAACTCTCGCCCATTGGCATCGAACTATCCTTTGTCGCCGTCGCGTTGCGATGGGCCAGCCGTAGAACGCGCGTTGAGCAACTTACCGAGGCACAGCTTATAATCAGCCTATCATGACCGAAAAGAAAAAATCGCGGCCGATTAGCCCGCTGGAATTCATCCTCATTACCGTCATTCTTGGCCTGGGTGTCTTGTTGGGCCTGCAATTCATTCTGGGCAAGTTGATCGATCAGCCAGTAGCGCCGGTCGCCGCGCACGTCATCCCGACGATTACGCTGTCGCCCACGCGCACTGCCTCACCGATCGCGCTGGCCGCTTCGACGACGGCGGCGCTGCCCACCCAGAACCTCCCGCCGACGTGGACGCTGACCGCCTTGCCGACCGATACGCCTACACGCACGGCCACGCCGACTGATACGCCCACGCCCACCGCGACATCCAAACCGCCGCTGCCGGGCCTGCGTCCAACGGTCACCCTTTCGGCCACCGAGTTTATCTCCGGTACCGAGTTTATGGGCATGTTGGCGGGTGCGCCGACGCCCGTGCCCGTACTCGATCTGCCGCCGAACACCATCAACATTGCATTGCTGGGCAGCGACAAACGCCCCGATTCCTCCGGTTGGCGCACTGACGTGATCATCGTCGCCAGCATCAATCCCGATGTGCCGTCTGTCAACCTGTTCAGTATTCCGCGTGACACGTGGGCGTACATTCCCAACTGGCGCTATACGCGCATCAACCTCGCCGATTCGCACGGTGAAGCCAGCAAATTTCCCGGCGGCGGACCGGGTCTTGTCGCGCAGACGCTGCAATACAACTTCGGTATCCCCATTCAATACTATGCTCGCGTGGATTTCGACGGCTTCAAGAAACTGATCGATTCGGCGGGTGGGGTAGATGTAACTGCCGATTGTCCGTTGTATGACATCTTTCCAGATGCGCCACCCGGTGTCAGCGATATCGGCTATACGGAGATCACCGGCACGATCGATATTCCGACGGCCGGTATCTATCATCTCGACGGCAAACACGCGCTGTGGTACGCGCGCTCGCGAAAGACCACCAGTGACTTCGATCGATCCCGGCGGCAACAACGTGTGCTGCGCGCTCTGTGGAACAGCGTTCAGGCGCAGGGCATTATCGGGCAACTGCCTAATTTGTGGGGTGATTTGCTCAACACCGTGCAGACCGATCTCACCTTGAACGATGTGCTGTATCTCGCCGGGCTCGGCACGCAGATCGATCGGTCACAGATCAAAAACGGTTTCCTTGACGGCCAGAACGCGCATCGCTTCACCAGTGAAGAAGGGGCCAGCGTGTTCTATTTCAATTACGAAGAAATCTCCGCCACGTTAAAATCGGCCTTTACGCCGCCGGAGACCAATCGGGCGGGTCAACCGTCCGCCTCAATCGAAGTGTTGAACGGCACTGGCAATCCTAATTGGGACGCCGTTGGCGCGGATCGACTGAACTGGGCGGGCTATCGCGTCGCGCGTTTCGGCGCTGCCGATCGAACCGATTACGCGACCACGGTCATCTACGATCTGCGCTCAACCTCCAAGGGATCGCGCTTATCTGAACTGGGGCGGCTGTTCAAAGTCGCGGCGCCCAACTTGATTTCACAGCCCGACCCCAACGCAGGCGTTGAGTATCGCATTATCCTCGGCGCGGATTGGGATCCGTGTCAGCGCGCTTCGCTTGGCTCATTCCCAACACGCACTCCGACTCCTACCCCTACGCCACAATGACAAATGCCAACTAACAAAGGTTGGTTGATCGCGCAAAACGCGGTCTTTGTCATTTGCTCATTGTTCATTGTTAATTGTCCAGTGTTCATTTATAATCGCGCCACTTCATAACTTGGATTGATTCATGGCAGTTATTCGCACTCATCGTCTGATTCAGATTGTCAGTTTGATCGTCATGCTGTCAAGTGTAGCAGGTTGCGTCGGTCTGGCCGAACAGCCTATACCGATCAGCCAACCCGCATTCACCGCGACGCCGCGTCCGACGGTAACGCCACTCATCCCTGACACACCGTTCCCTACATTCACCGATACGCCTACGCCGCTGCCGACGTTTACACCCACGCCTGTCACACCGACAGCCACGCCCACATTACCGCCGCGCCCACGTCTGGCAGGTGAACTCGGCGTTGAAGTGACCATCACGCCAGGGTTGGTGATCAGCGGCACGCCGATCCCGATCGCTGCGCCTATCGTCGAACTGCCGCAAGGCACGATCAATGTGCTGCTGCTCGGCGTTGATTCGCGCCCCGGCGAGAAACTTGGTCGCACTGACACCATCATCGTGGTCAGCATCAATCCCGGTGCGAAGTACGTTACAATGTTGAGCCTGCCGCGTGATCTGTGGGTGTATCTGCCCGGCACTGAAAAGTTCGATCGCATCAACACTGCCGACATTTGGGGCAATCGGTACAAGTTGGGCGATCGGGTGGACTTCCTCGCCGAGACGATTCGCTACAACCTCGGTATTCCCGTCAACTATTACGCCATCGTTAACTTTGCGGGTGTGCAGCAAATCATCGATAAAATCGGTGGCATTGATGTGCTGGCGCAGTGTCCGTTGTACGATGTCTTCCCGGACTTGCCGCCCGATCAAAGTGACATCATCACCGATACCGCGCAGCTCTCGACGGTGCCTACCGGCACGATCGATATTCCGACTCCAGGGCTATACCAACTCGACGGCAAACACGCGCTATGGTTCGCGCGCTCGCGCTACTCGACCAACGATTTCGAACGCTCGCGCCGCCAGCAAAATGTGCTCAAAGCCGTCTGGGCTAAGATCAAACAGCAGGGCTTAGTCGCTCAGCTGCCCAATTTGTGGTCGGAACTAACGTCGCTGGTGACGACCAATCTCACTCTCAACGATGTGATCTATCTAGCAGGACTGGGTACACAACTCGACGATACGCAGATCAAACTCCGCGCCATCGATCGCAGCGTGGTAACGCCCTTCGTCACCGATACCGGCGCGCAAGTTCTGGCCCTGAACTCTGAATTGGCGCAATTGGTTATCGATGAGGCTTTCACGCCGCCGCTGACCAATGTCGCAGCGCAGGCCAGCGCGCGCGTCGAAGTGGAAAACGGCACTGGCTGGACTAACTACGATCTATTAGCGGTCGATCGCTTAACGACGAACGGTTTTGTCGTGCCGAGTTACGGTCCAGCCGATCAGGTTTACAGCCAAACCCAGATCATCAACTTCGCGTCGACTACCAAAGGCTCGCGGCTCAATCAACTGGTGCGGCTATTCAACGTCAAAGCGAATCAGGTGATCAACCAGCCCGATCCGAACAGCGCGGTGGCATTGCGCGTCATCGTCGGCCGTGATTTCGATCCGTGCAAGCCGCCCGCGCCGCCGGTCGCCTTACCGACGCCAACCCCTACGCCCGCGCCAACGGCCACTCTGCCGCCATCGTAACGGCGACTGATTCCGAGTATTAGCGTGGAACCGGTTTCCTACTCTTCAATCGGCAACTTGCCCATCCCGTCGTCGTAAGGGATAATGAAACTCTACCTCGCCCCGGGAGCCGTGCATGGCTGGTCAGACACAACCTCCACCATCCAATGAGCCGCCGTCGTTCTGGCAAGCAGCGTTGAAGTTAAGCGTTTTTCAGTTGGGCTGGCTGCTATTATCCGTTGTGATTGTCGGACCCTTTATCACCGACCTGGAAACGCGACTGTGGGTCGTGGCGGCCTTGCAAATCGTCCCTGTGATCGCCGGCGTGATCATTATTGTGCGGCTGGGGCAACGTCAGGCCGATGTGCTGGCGTTGCAACGCGAGTTGGCTCAGCACAGTCAAGATCGCTTCTATGCGGTCGCCAACATTGCCGGAGATGTCGCGTATCAAGGGCGCATCACGTCCGACGGCGATATCGCGTTTGATTGGGCCGGCGATCGATTTGCCACGCTGATCGGCTGCACGGTCGATGAAGTCCGCGAACGCGGTGGCTGGCGCACGCTGGTGCATCCTGACGACTGGTCAATCGTTCAGCGACGTCTGCCCCAATTGTTGTCAGGCAAAGAAACCTCGATCGAGTACCGGATTCGATCAGGCGGCGGCGAAATCCGCTGGCTACACGATCGGGTTCGGCCGCTGCCCGATCGATCTTCCGGTCACGACATTCTCATTTACGGTGCGCTCACCGATGTCACGACAGCCAAGCTCGCCGCGATTGATTTGCAGTCGGAGGCTGCCGTCTTGCACAGTCTGTTCGACACTGTGCCACAAATGATGGGCCTGGTCGACGTGCTGGATACCGAAGTGAAACTAGTCTATGCCAACGCTGCGACGCTGCGCCAATTGAGCAGCGTGCTTAGCGAACCACTGGAAACTGCCGAACTTGAGGCGGCGTTTGAGCGTGGTTTGTTGCACGATTGGCTGCCGCGTTTCCATGAGTGTCGTCGCACCGCGCGCACGCTGCGCTTCGACTATGAATGGTCTACACCCCAAGGCGGGCGGGGGCTGTCGATAACGTTATGCCCCATGGCGGCAGACCCGGGCCGCCCGGCGCGCGCGACATATGCCGTTGATGATGTGACCGATCAGCGGCAGGCAGCCGAAGCGCTGAGCTTGAGCGAACAAAAATTCCGCACCTTCGTCGAGCAGGCGCTGGATGCCATCATCGTCGTCGATGAGGCGGGTCGGCTGATCGAATGGAATGCGGCCGCCGAGCAGATGACGGGCTTGCTGCGCAAGCAGGTCTTCATGCAGCCGGCGGCCAGTGTGCTGTTGAGCCTCATGCCGGACAATCACAAAGCGCAAGTGGCCGAGACTTTGGAGCGCACTCTGCTGGATGCTTTGCAGACCGGCCGATCGCCGCTGTTCGACCAGCCAGTGGAAGTGACCTATCGGCATGCCAACGGGCAACTGCGTGTGGCGCAGCAGGTTAGCTTTATTATCCGATCGGGTTTGCATCACCGTATGGGGCTTATGGTGCGCGATATTTCGGCGCGCAAACAGGCCGAGGCGCTGATGCAACTGCAACGCGATCTGGCGATTGAGCTGAGCGCGATCACCGATCAAACCGTGGCGCTGCAACGTATTCTGGCTGCAGCCGTGCAAGTGCCCGGTATCGACTCCGGTGGCATCTACGTCGTCGAGCCGGAATCTGGGGCAGTCGATCTGGTGGCTCATCACGGCTTGCCCGACTGGTTTACGTCGGCGGCAGCGCATTATTCGGCCGACTCTGCTAACGCGCGGTTGCTAATGGGCGGGCAGCCCGTCTACGTCAATTCGGTGGCTTTTACGCTGGGGCAGAAGGCTCTGCGCGATCGAGCGGGCATTCGGGCTCTGGCGACTATTCCCGTCCTGTTTGCGGGGCGAGCGGTGGCTGGTCTGAACTTGGCTTCGCACACTTTGGACGAAATCCCCGCCAACGTCCGAGTGGCATTGGAATCACTGGCCGGTCAGATCGGTGGGCCGATCGCGCGGTTGCAAAGCGACGCACGGCGGCAGGCCAGCCAGAAAAATCTTCAATCCCTGTTTGACGCGGTCGATGACTTCCTATTCATTCTCGACACTGCGGGACGCATTTTACACACCAATCCGATCGTACTGTCGCGGTTAGGCTATACCCTCAACGAATTAATTGGACAACCTGTAACGATTGTGCACCCGCCCGATCGGCGTGAGGAAGCCCAACGCATTGTCGAAGATATGCTGGCCGAACGAGCGAGCATGTGCCCGGTGCCCCTGCTGGCGAAAGATGGCCGCCTCATCCCGGTCGAGACCAAAGTGTTTCGCGGCCATTGGGATGATCGGCCCGCAATCTTCGGCCTGTCCCGGGATATTACGACACGCGACAATAACACCCACTCTCTATAAACATGGCGACCTGACGCACTTCATCGCCATCAATCAGGATGTCACCGCGTAAGCGGGCCGTACCTTTACGCGGCGGGTGCAGAGGTAAGATCGGGGTGGCGCATATGCCACGCTGTAGCCGCTTCGTAAGCGTGCGCTAAGTGTAGGATCACATCTTCGCGCCAGCGCGGCCCGATGATTTGCAAGCCAATCGGTAGGCCGTCTGTCGTAAAACCGCACGGCAGCACAATCGACGGATGACCAGTGAGATTGAACATACGCGTAAAGCGCGTGAGGTTGCCTTTCGATAACGCCAGCGGATCACTATCATCAATTCTGGTCGCCGGGAACGGTGTCGCGGGCAGCACCAGCGCCTCGATCGTTTCAAAGACCCGATCGAATTTATGCTGCCACTCGATCTGCGTGCGACGCGCCAGCGCATAGTCTACGCCAGTCACTTCCAATCCCCAGCGAAAACGTGTCAGCACATCTTCGCCAATCCGATCGGCTTGTGACTCGATTCGCTCGCGATGATACGCTGCCGCATCGGCCAGCAGCAACTTCGCCGACGCTTTTTCTGAAATCGCAAAATTGGGCAGGGCGATGTCGCGCTGCGCAAAACCCAACGCCTCGATCGTTTTGATCGCAACCCGATAAGCCGCCTCGGTTTCAGGATGCAGCTCGCTGAAGAAATAATCATCCGGTATGCCAACGCGGAAAGCAGAGTTTTGTGTATAGGGTGTTTCGTTCCACCGAACACGGGCGACGTCCCGCATTGCATCCGGATCATCTGCGTCGTAACGATCGATCACTTCGAACAGCAGCGCCACATCGTTGACGCAGCGCCCCATTGGCCCGACGTGATCCAGCGACCAGGCCAGCGGCACCACACCGCGCCGACTGACGCGACCGAACGTCGGCTTAAGGCCGACCACGCCGCACAACGACGCCGGAATGCGAATCGAACCGCCCGTATCTGACCCCAACGTACCCGCGCACAGGCCTGCTCCAATCGCCGCCGCCGATCCGCCGCTGGAACCACCCGTGATACAGTCGGTATTCCACGGATTGCGCGCCGGACCAAAGTGCGGATTGATATTGGTCACGCCCAACGCCCACTCATGCATGAGAAAGAAAAAAAAGAAAGAAAGAAAGAAAAAAAAAAAGAGAGAAAGAAAAAAGAGAGAAAGAAAGAAAGAAAGAGAGAGAGAGAAAGAAAGAAAGAAAGAAAGAAAGAAAGAAAGAGAGAGAAAGAAAGAGAGAGAGAAAGAGAGAGACAGAAAGAAAGAGAGAAAGAAGGAAGAAAGAAAGAGAAGGAAGAAAGAAAGAAAGAAAGAAAGAAAGAAAGAAGAAAGAAAAGGAAAGAAAGAAAGAGAGAGAAAGAAGGAAAGAGAGAGAGAAAAAAGAAAAAGACACGCGCGCGCGCGCGCGCGCGCGCGCGCGCGCGCGCGCGCGCGCGCGCGCGCGCGCGCGCGGAATGCGAATCGAACCGCCCGTATCTGACCCCAACGTACCCGCGCACAGGCCTGCTCCAATCGCCGCCGCCGATCCGCCGCTGGAGCCACCCGTGATGCAGTCGGTATTCCATGGATTGCGAGCCGACCCAAAATGGGGATTGATGTTGGTGACGCCCAGCGCCCACTCGTGCATGTTCAACTTGCCGAGGAAGATTGCACCAGCCTCACGCAGTTGTCTAGTGACAAACGCATCTTCGGTAGCGACGTTGTCTTTCAGCAACGGACTGCCCGCCGTCGTCACCACACCGCGCACGTCGAATAGATCTTTCAGCGCCAATGGTACGCCGTGCAGCGCGGCGAGATCATCGTCGTGCATCACGGCCTCAGTCGCGGCACGCGCTTCGGCTAAAGCGCTCTCAGCCGTGATCGTGATGAAGGCGTTTACCTTTGGATTCAGTGCATCGATCCGATCGAGATACGCTTGCGTCAACTCAAGCGGCGAAACTTGTTTGGTGCGGATGGCGTGGCGAGCATCAACGAGCGTTAACGAAGCGAGATCCATGCGGCATCATCCTGTTACATCAAACGCACTGCGTATCAAGTAGTTTACGCAGTACAAAGTCCGTGTTACTTAGCAAAGTAGGCTAACGCCAGCCGAATCTTCTCGCCGACGTCCAACGACTCGTCACGCGGCAAACTCGCCAGCGCCGACTGTGCCTCGACGACACTGTAGCCCAGCGTAGTGAGCGCGGCGATGACTTCGGTGTCTTGATCGCTGAGATATTGAATCTCCGCGCCGCGTGTGACGATGCCGACTTTGTCTTTGAGGTGAAAGACGATGTTTTTGGCCGTCTTCGGGCCGATGCCGGGCACGCGCGTCAAAACGTCGGTTTGTTCGTGCGCGATCGCGGCGCGAAGCCGATCGGGCGGGGCGGCAGCCAGCACGGCCAGCGCTGTCTTGGCGCCGATGCCGCTGACGCTCAACAGCAACTCAAACAGTTCCAACTCGTCTTGTGTGGCGAAACCAAACAACGTCCAGGCATCTTCGCGTACTTGTAGATGCGTGAACAGTTCGATCACACGACCAACCGAGGCTGCATCACGCGTCGTCGCCGTCACAAACACGCGATAGCCAACGTTGTTCACGTCGACGATTAGGCTGTCTTTACCGATGAATTCCACTGCGCCGCGTAGATGTGCGATCATAGGCGAATCCTATAGCGCCGCGATGCGCGCCGAGTGCTGATGACACACAGCAATCGCTAAGGCGTCGGCGACATCGTCGGGTTTGGGAATCTTATCGAGACCGAGTAACAGCGTAATCATTTGCTGCACTTGCCGTTTGTCGGCGCGGCCGCTGCCGGTGACAGCCTGCTTTACTTCCAGCGGGGTGTATTCAAAGATGCGCACGTTAGCCTGGGCAAGTGTCAACATTATTACGCCGCGCGCGTGTCCGACCGCCAGCGCGGTCCGTACGTTTTTGTTGAAAAAGAGTTGTTCCACCGCGGCGTGATCGGGTTTGTAGCGGTCGATTAACGAGCCAAGTTCGCGGTGAATCAGCACCAACCGATCGGGCAGGGGGAGATCGCTCGGCGTAGTGATCGCGCCGTATGCGATGGCTTTCGTTTCGCCGCCCGTTTCGGTGACAAAGCCGTAGCCCGTAATCGCCGTGCCCGGATCAATCCCAAGAACAATCATAGGTCGTCTAATAATCAAAAGGGGCGAGATACTCGCGTCAAGACGCGCCCTCGCCCCTGATGGTTTGGCTATGACTAAATTATGCGGCTTGCGCTTCGAGTTGAGCCATCAACTCGTCGCTCATGTCCAGGTTGCTGTAAACGTTGGTCACATCGTCGAGTTCTTCGAGGTTGTCGATGACGCCCATGACAGACATCGCGTCTTTGACGTCTAGCGCAGACGGGTTCTTGGGCTTCATAATCAACTCGACGCTTTCTGGCTTGAGTCCAGTGGCCTGCAGCGCTTTGGAGACGGTGTGCAAGTCGGCGGGCTGCGTGTAGAACTCCACCAACTCATCGCCCACTTCCACATCTTCCGCGCCGACTTCCAGGGCCAACTCAAAGGCTTTGTCGGCATCCAGGTTGCCCTTGGGAGCCGAAATGTAGCCGCGTGTTTCAAACGACCAGGCCACCGCGTTGGTCTCAGCCAACGAGCCGCCCGCGCGCGTGAAGATGCGGCGCAAGTCGGAAATTGTGCGATTGCGGTTGTCTGTTACGACCTTAACGATCATGGCGATGCCATGGGGGCCATAGCCCTCGAACGTGGCTTCTTCAAAGGCAGCGGCGTCTTTATCGAGGCCCGCGCCGCGCCGGATGGCGCGTTCAATGTTGTCTTTGGGCATGCCTTGCGCACGCGCTTTATCGACGACGAGGCGCAGCTTGTAATTAGTGTCGGGATCAGCGCCTTCGCGCGCCGCGACGGCGATTTCGCGGCCCATGCGGGTAAAAACCGCACCGCGCTTGGCGTCATTTGCGCCCTTCTTGCGTTTGATGGTTGCCCAATGGCTATGACCTGACATGGTCGTAGACTCCTTCCATACGATACGATGACCCCGGTTCACGGGGTCATCACAGCGGATTTCATTTTCGCCTCGATTATACCACTGCCGATTTTACAGCGTCAAGCATTGAAAGAATGACTAACGGGTGACACTTGTCACCTGCCTTTTTTGCGCTTGATCTGCCGGTCGGCGGCGGCGAGGATGTCGTCGATGACCTGGGCGCTGACGTCGTGGCCGCCTCGAAGGTTGTCACGGACCGCCCCGATGGTAAAGCCTGGCCCGAACGGAAAACTCCACCAGCCAAGTACCAGCGAGATTACGTTATAGGGCAGCGACAGCCAAAACAGAGAATCGCCGGGCCGCACAAAAAAGATCGGACTGGTACGCCGCCGGAGCAAGATAACGAACGACAGCACATACTCGAACACGATAAAGCGGGCGCCCGCTTTTATCTGCTCGCGCATTTCACCGACTGTCAGGCGGCCCAGGCCGCGAATCGAAGCGAAGTCGCTCATAGGCAAAAGTAGGGGCGAAGCATTCGCCCCTACGACAAGATCACTTCTTTGGCCGGAACATCAACGGCAGCGCCAACAACGCCGCGCCGATCGCGGCCGCGCCCATCGCGGCCTGACGAATTGTCTTTGGTTCCATGCCGGGCATGACGACCTGACCATCGCCGTAGGACTTGAACAACTGTCCCCATTTGGTCTGCAGGGCGGCCTCAACGCGCGGCCGACCGACAAACGGATACCAGTACACGTTGTGATAGAAGTTGCTGGCGAAGAAACTCCACGGGACGATCGGCGACCGCAGCAACAGACCTTCAAACGGCTTCAACGGGCCGTGATAGATCATCTTCTGGCCCTTGCTGGCAAAGGTATCGGTTTGGACGAAGTGCCACGGTACTTCTTGCTCGATATCGTAACCTTTGATGGTGATCTGGCGTGGATCGGCGATGCCGAGGCCGCGTTCGTGCGCGAGGCGCAGGAACGGAATCTGCATCGGATCGAAGCCTTGCAGTTTGGCCGAGATCGCGTCGATAGCGACCTGATCGCTGGACGCCAGCAGAATGTCCTTCTCGTGCCAGTGCATGGCGCGCGGACCCGGACCGTCGCCCGCAAAGGTGCCGTCCATCACGGCGAAGACTCCGGTGTGAATATCCTGCTGGATTTGCAGCAGATCGACTAGCGTTTCATGAATCACCGCGTGCGTCCAGTGCCGCTTCCGATGGAGCAACCCGCCGAAAGCGTTCTTCATCGCCCCCGTGATCGTCGTGAAAACGTGAGTCTTCACAGTCGGCAGATGCACGATGTTTTTGCCGTAGAAGGTCTTGGGGATGAACAGCCCTTCGGGATAGACCTTATCGAGTACCAGGAACGGCGTTTTGGGTTTGTACTCCACCCATTCGACATCGGGCTTGTACAAATACACGCACGGCACGCCGTATTGATCGGTGACGAACTTCTGTTTGTTATTCGCTTCGCCGTCGGCGGTGTCCACCACGACGGTGTCGTTGTGCGCGCCGATTAAGTTGTAACCGTCGGCCTGCATCGTCTTGATCACGCCTTCGAGTTGCCACGGCGCGGTCGAACAGGCGGGATACCACGTCTGCCACGAGATGTTAATCTTCAGCAGCGTGTCTTTGTCTTTAGGCAGCGCGGCCTGGTAATCGGCCAGCCGCATCAACTTGCCGTAATCGTCCAACACGGTGTGCGGCGAAGTCTTCAGCACCGTCACGGTGCCTTTGCCGGGAAAATCAGTCATCAGAGTTCCTCCAAGATTCGGATAGCGACTGTGATTGTACCTGACGGATTAGGTTGCGGCAAGGTATACGGGGCAAGGCGCAGGAACAGTGAGCAATTAGCAGATAACAAGTAACAAAAGATACCGCGGATAGCCTAGAGCGATTTGTACAGTGTACATTGTTCATTGCTCATTGTTTAAGGTATAATGCCGCCATCGAGCAGCATTCATCATTGTTGGAGGCTCGCATGGCGGATTCAAACAAGGCTGAAGCCCTGGCACTTCGCCGCAAGATCATCGCGGTCTTGCTGTTGGGCGCGCGGCTGAAAGCAGATAAATCCAAGCGAGAGTGCGCCGTCGAATTGGGCGTCTCTACCGCCACCTATACGGCTTACGAAGAGGGGCGCCACGACATCAGCCTGCCCGAATTGGAATTGCTGGCGAACTACCTCAAGACGCCGGTGTCTACTTTCTTCGATCGACCGGAACGATTGGTCAGCGCCGAGCCTGAGTTGCAGCGCGAGGACATCGTCGAGTTGCGGCAGCGCATCATCGGCGCATTGTTGCGCAAAGCGCGGGTGGAAAAGGGAGCGGCGCAGAAAGACCTGGCCGAGTTGCTGGGTGTGACCGTACAGCGCGTCAACGAATACGAGTTCGGCGTCAAACCGATTCCGCTGACGCATTTGCAGGAACTGGCGGATCAGTTGGACGTGCCGATGAGTTACTTCATCGACGAAGGCGTGGGCGTCATCGGTGAGCAGGAACTAGCCCGCCACCAATTCGATCGGTTTACGGATCTGCCCGAAGATCTCCGCCGCTTTGTGACTAACCCGACCAACATCAGTTATTTGCGGGTTGCGCAGCGCCTATCGGATATGACCACGGCGCAGTTGCGCAACATCGCCGCCGCGATTTTGGACATCACCTATTAGCCACTTTGAAGGAATTATCATGGACGCCAAACAGATCAAAGAAGACGGCTTGAAGTTGTATCGCGAGGCCCGCTACGAAGAAGCCGCCGCGAAGTTCGTAGAAGCACAGCAATCTTTTGTAACCGAGGGTAACAACAAAGAAGCCGCCGAATGTGCTAACAATCGCGGTGTATGTTGGCGCCAAGCCGCGAAGTTCGATGAGGCGACGGCGGCGTTCGAAGAAGCGCGCACGTTGTTTGAAGCGCAAAACGACGAGATGGGCGTGGCGCAAGTTTTAGGCAATCTGGCTGCCTTGGCCGAATCGCACGGCGATGTCAAGCAAGCCGCTGAGTTGTATCAGCAAGCCATCGACATCTTCGAGAAGTTGGACGCGCAAGACTACGCCAAAGATACCTACACCGCGCTGAGCAAACTTAAGTTGAAGCAGCGCGATTTCTTCGGCGCGATTGCCGCTTTCGATGCAGGCCTGGAACAACTCGATAAGCCGAATTTGGTGGAGCGGATGGCGCGCAAGATTTTGGGCAGTGGCTTGCCCAAAGTGGATGAGCCGAAGGACGACCAACCGGACGAGAAGTAGTACCGCAATAGATAACGGCGCTTGAGCGGCGGTTAACAAAAAAAGACCCGATGGGTGTGTACAGCCCATCGGGTCTTGTGTTTGATCCAGCCTAGTCGGATTCGGCCACGCGCAGGTTGGGATGATCCTTCTGCGCTTGTTCGATGATGCCCTGCGCGACGTGCGCAGGTACTTCTTCGTAGTGATCAAATTCCATGCTGAAGATGCCACGCCCTTGCGTGATCGAGCGCAGGTCGGCCGCATAGTGCTGCATTTCGGCCAGCGGCACGAAGGCGGAGATGACGCTGCGGCCACCCGATTGATCCATGCCCTGTACGCGCGCGCGCTTGGTATTAATGTCGCCCAGCACATCGCCCATGTTATTCTCAGGCACGACCACCGACACCTTCATAATCGGTTCCAGCAGCACCGGCCCAGCGCCGTGCATGGCCTTCTTGAAGGCTTCGCGACCGGCGATTTCGAACGCCATCGGTTTGGAGTCAACCGCGTGTTCCTTGCCGTCGGTAATGGCGACCTTCACATCGACGATGGGATAACCGGCGATGGCGCCGTTCTCCATGACGGACTTGATGCCTTTTTCGATGCTGGTCTGATAAGACGACGACACCGCACCACCGAAGACTTCCCACGCAAAATCATAGCCCTTGCCGTGGGTCGGCTCGATGCGCATGTGCACTTCGCCGAACTGGCCCGAACCGCCCGTCTGCTTCTTGTGGCGGTGCATGGCATTGAACGTCCGCGTGATCGTCTCGCGATACGGAATCTTGCGCGCCACCGACACGAGATCCACGCCGAACTTGGTCTTGGCACGGCGTACGGCTACATCGATGTGGCTATCGCCCAGGCCTTCCAGAATGGTCTGCTTCACGCTGGCATCATTGAACCAGTGCAGCGTGGGATCTTCTTCGACGAGGCGCGACAGGGTGGGACCCATCTTGGCCGAGTCGGCGGCCGTCTTCGGCTCGATCGCGATCGACACGAGCGCGCGCGGATAGACGGGCGGTGTAAAGGTGAGCGGATGGCCCTTGTCGCACAGTGTGTCGCCCGTGCCAGTGGTGGTTAACTTGGCCACTGCGCCGATGTCGCCAGCCTTTAATGACGGAACAGGAATCTGTTCCTTGCCGCGCATCACATACAACTGGCCTAAACGCTCTTCCACGTTTCGGTTGGGGTTGAAAACACGCGAATCGGAGTTGAGCGTGCCGCCGAAGACGCGGAAGTAAGTTTGCTTGCCGACGAAAGGATCGGCCGTGGTCTTGAAGACCAGCGCACCCAGCGTACCGGCCGCGTCAGGCGCGATCTGCTCATCGGCTTGCGTGGCCGCGTTCTTGGCGGGTTCGGCACCGACTTCGGCGGGTGACGGCACAAAGGCGAGCAGCGTTTCGAGCAGGGCGTTGACGCCGAGGTTTGACGCACCCGCGGCGCAGAGCACCGGGACCAATGTGCCCTTGCGAATTGCCACGCGCAGACCGACTTTGATCTCGTCGACGGTGAGTTCCTGCCCGTCGAGGTACTTCATAATCAGTTCGTCGTCGCCTTCAGCCGCGGCTTCCATCAACTTTACACGTGCCGCTTCGGCATCGGCCTTCAAATTCGCAGGGATGTCCACCACCTCGCCTTTGGGGCCTTTGCGGGCCTTCATGGCGATGAGATCGACGACGCCTTCAAAGCTGGCCTGCGCCCCGATTGGCAGTTGGAGCGGAACGAACGCGGTGCCAAAGGTGCTGACCAGCGAATCGAGCGCGCGCTGGAAATTGGCATTCTCGCGATCCATCTTGTTGATGACCACGAAGCGCGGCAAGCTGCGCTCGTTGCAGTACGCCCACGACAGTTCGGTGCCGACTTCGACGCCCGCGACGCTGTCCACAGCGATCACGGCCGCTTCGACCACGCGAATCGCGCCTTTCACTTCACCGGCGAAGTCCGTGTAGCCCGGTGTATCGAGTACGTTGAGCTTGTGATTCTGGAACTCGATCGGCAGAAGCGACGTGGTGAGCGAA
Source organism: Anaerolineae bacterium (assembly GCA_046328575.1). Lineage (GTDB taxonomy): Bacteria > Chloroflexota > Anaerolineae > Fen-1058 > Fen-1058 > JAGOBP01. Next base: position 10,348 of record JAXLWI010000030.1, on the reverse strand, counting down.
ATGTGACGCCGAATTTCTTCTTCGTCAAAGTCCGACACAGTGGTGCCGTCTTCCACGCGACCCTGGCGCGAAATCGCGCCGGAACTGAATAACATGGCCTCGCCCAGACTGGTCTTGCCGGATGAGCCGTGACCGAGTAAGGCAATGTTACGCAGCGCGGTAGTGGCGTAATCTTTCATCAAACCTCCCGGTGATGTGGAAAAATCGCCCCGGTATTGTAAGCAAGCCGGGGCGAAATGTCAACGTGACAATCTCTATCATTCTGGCAGTCAAACGACATGCCTGGTAAAAAGCCGCGACCCCAGCCCAAAGAGGGGCGAGGGGTCGCGGAAATCGATCGGGTATAGCTGGCCGATCGGCTTACTTGGGAGCCGAGAGGGTGATTGGTTCGTTGATCTTAGTCGTCTTGGTATTGACGGTCAGATCGACGTTCACGGTCGCATCCGGCTGATCGGGAATATCCTTGACGTTGAGTGTGAAGTGGATGTTTTGCTGGCGGATGTAAAGATCGGCCTTGCCTACCCACAGTTCTACTTCAACGGTTGAGTCCTTCAGCACCTTCTGAGCTTCTTCCATCTGCTTAGGATCGACGGCCTGCGCTTCGCCGGTCGATTGTGCGAGCTTCTGGAGCTCGGTCAGCAGATCGATGGTGTTGAGCGTGACCTTGTAGTGGAAGGAGTCGACATTGTCGATCTTCTCATCGGCCAACTTCTCGGCTTTGGCCGTCTTCTTCAACAGGTCCGTGATCTGCTGTGCGCTGAACTGCGGCTTGGAGGTGTCACTGACTGTGGTCGACGCTGTTACATCAGTCTCGCTCCAATCCTGACCGGCGGCCTTAGTGTACATCTTGTCGCCGATCTTGATGATCTCAAACTCGAGTTTGTCGGCACCCTGAGCGAGGAATGCTGTCAATGGCCCAAGATCGACCGCGCCTTTGAGGCCCAAGTCGTTTTTGGAGGTGTCGATGTCGCCGCTGGCGGTCAGATTGCCCTTGAAGTTCTTGAATAACGCCAACGCTTGCTGCGAACTAGCGTCTTCGGTTTTCACACCGGCGATCTTCAAGCCAAGGTCAAGCGTAAGATCGAGATGCTGAGTCTTAATGTCTTTCTGTTTGTCAGCGATGAGTTTTACCGCCTCAACTGGATCGGCGGGAACGGGGCTGCCAGCTTGCTGGCAGGCGGCCAGCACCAGCGACAGCAAGACAAGGATGAGCAGCGTGAAACGGGTCTTCATGAAACTTCCTCCTAATGTAAGTGAAAAGAATGTCGATACAGCAAAATGGATTATACAGCTAGGTGGTTTGCGAATAATTGGACGACATAAGGGTCACAAGTGGCGACGGCCAGTGTCGGTGAGCCAGAAGGTGGCGGCCGGGAATTTCTTATTGCTATCGATCAGTCCCAACTCGATTAAGCCTTCAGCCAGCTCACGCCCGATCGGTTCCGCGTGCCCATCGAGGTTATGCAGTTGATAGACTTTATGTCCTTCCAGATCGCGATGCACCTTTAAGGTGCGGCCGTTCGCAATCTGGCGAAGCAATTGCTGTTGCTCGTTGGAAATTGTCATGAGGAAGAGCGAGCGCGCATCTTCGACGTAACGCCTTCGCCCGTAGCCTCAACCTAACTCAGGCACGTACTGTTGAAGTTCGCGCTGCTTGATCTTGATGTATTTGTCGCGAAGGATGTTATCCATCTCAGCTTGAGGCAATCGCATTGCCAAGATGTTCAGTGCATCTTCTGGCGATTGGCCGTAGCCCAGTTTCTTCTTGCCGTTCTTCATTTCGAAGAGATACATGTAATGTGGATTGCTAAAGCTGCTCATAGAGTCCTCAACGCCTGCGAAGTTTTTAAGACCTCACAGGTTTGGTTATGCCTTCGTCAACGCCGCCATATAATTCTGGCGCTCTTGCCGCACTTGCGCCAGCCCGTGATTAACTTCCGCATCATACTTGCCGGCCAGCAGTTCGCGATAGAACTGATAGTCGATGCCCTTCACCTTCTCATCGTCGGGGAAGCGATGATAGTTCTCCTTCGACATCAGGCTGCGCCCCTCGGCGATGAGTTGATGCCCCAGGGCCGAGCCGGGGTAGGGCGCATAAAACGAAATTGACGGCATCAGGCGCTTGGTGTACTTCACCATTCGCATCGTTTTGAAGGCGTCTTCGCGCGTCTCACCCGGAATCCCCAACATGATGTTCGACCAGAAGACCGGCGGCTTCTTGCCTTGCTTCTCCATATCATCGCCGATGCGGGTGAGGAGATCGATCGTGAAATAGTTGTCTTCCTCAGTACATTCCTTGTTGAGGATCTTCAACACCCGATCGCTCCCCGACTCGAACCCGATCGACACGGTGTCCCAACGTGTCTCTTTGATCAGCGCTTCGAACAATTCCGGCCACTGTCGGACTGTATCGGCGCGGCCGGCGGCCCAGTACGGCCACACTTTATTGGCCTTGCGCGGATACTTCTCCAGCCACTCTTCCAGCCACGTCGGATTCTGAAAGAACATCGAGTCATGAATGACCAACGAGCCGACGCCGTATTTCCGATCGAGGAAGTTGAGTTCATCGATCACGGCTTCAACGGGGCGGCGGCCCATATTCGGAATGTACGAGTTCTCATTGCAGAACACGCATTGCCACGGACACACGCGGCTCGTCAGCAGCGTCACGACCGGCCCCGGCCCCCAACCGCATTCCGGTTCCAGCGGCCAGTTAAACTTCTTCTCTAACTTCTTGCTGGCAGGCTTGGGCCACAACGTCCGATCGATCATCGGCCACTCGGCCATCGACTTGGCGCCGACACCCATGATGACGCGCGGAAAAGCGCTCGGATTCGTTACCAGATCGACGATGACGTTTTCGCCTGGTCCCTGGCAAATCTTATCGAATTCCGGAATCTCTTCCATCTCGTCGAGGGCGACGGTAGCGTGCATACCACCCGTCAGCACCAAACCATTCGGGTTGACCTCTTTGAACAGTTTGGCCGCGCGATAAGCCACTGGGAATGTGTAACTGCGCACGTTCATGATCAGCATTTCATAGCCAGTAAGGCGGCGCTTCACTTCGTCCCACGAGGTACACTGCCGCGTCGAGAACATATCAGTGATGACGCCGTTTTGATGCAGGATCGTGCGCAGCAATCCCAGACCGTGATCCTGCCACTGTTCGTGCGGCCCGGCCGGATTGACCAAATCGCCCAGATCGCCCAAATCCAGCCACAGGATTTTACTGGTTGGAGCGGGCGGTGTTTGCTTGCCGAAGAATTTCAACACAATATAGTCACTTTCTTTCGTACAGGGACGTCACAGTTTTGACGGATGAGCACAACGATCAATTTGTGGTTTGTTTTATCCGCGAAATCCGTGATCTCCGCGTTCTAGATTCTTTGTCGTCCAGCATAGCCGCTTTGTAGATCGTGCCAGTATGCGACCTCTGGCTCATCATATTTCCAACACAAAAGGATTTCACGTCCACCGCGGAGCGCGGGAAAATCAATCAAGCCGATGGACATATCTTTTACGACGACGCCCAAATCTTTCAGGGCTGCGAGTCCGTCTTCCACCCGCTTGAATTCGGCCAGGACTTCACCAGCCTTTTTGCTGCCGCCGTTGCCGATCCCTTTTTCGAGCACTGGCCATAACTCGGGGCGCGCGTCGATGATGGCTTGCCGGGCGTGCATGATTTGAACGACGAGGGTGCGGACTTGCGGCAGGGCGTGATTCGCTTCTTCAGGCGTGAAGTATTTGGCCATGCGGTCATTATAACAAAAAACCTCCCGCAGGCGATTGATCACCTACGGGAGGCCGAAGAGACGGATTAGTTGCCGCAGCTGCAGCCGCCACCCGCAGGCGCTTCGCCGCTGTCTTTAGTGCGGAATGATGAGCCGCAACCGCAGGCCGCGACTGCGTTCGGGTTATCGATGCGGAACCCGGCTCCCATCAGCCCGTCTACGTAGTCGATGGAGGCACCATACAGATAATCGAGGCTGACCGGATCGACGTAGACTTTCAGACCGTAGGCGTCCACGATAGTGTCCATATCGCGGGCTTGACCCTCGAACGCCATACCGTACTGCAAACCCGAGCATCCACCGCCTGCGACGAAGACGCGCAGGCCGTGATCGGGCAGGTTTTTCTCGGCTAGAATCTGGCGCAATTTGCTGGCCGCGCCTTCTGTCAAAGTCACCGGTTGGACTTCAATAGTGGTTTCTACTGTAGGTTCGATCATCGTTGTTGTCATAGTCTACCTCTCCGTAAACAGGTTTCCCTCCAACTCAATGTCGAAATTTTAGCATCGATTGCCAGCGTCGTCAATAAGGAAGATTTGTGTCTGTCAAAAAATGCTACAAAACAGCCACCCATCTTGAAAAGGGTGGCTGTGCTCGAACGGGCTAGAAAACCGATCGGGTTATTTGGGGACTGCAGCGTTGTTCTTGATCAGGTATGTGCAGGTATTGTTGCCGCCCGCCATCCAATCGAGCCGTTGGGGCGTCTGGCCGACTAATTGGGTGATCATCGACATATCCATAATGCACGGTTCAATGTGATCACGGGAGATGTCATGATAGGGGCAATTGTGCATTCGGAGCAGGTAGCCATTCTCGACTTGCTCCCACTCGGCGTTATAGCCTTTGCCGTTGAGGAATTTGGCAACGCGCTCTAGGCGCTGGGTAACCGTTTCGCCGGGTTGAGGGCTGGGGGCCTGAGCAACCATCCGATTGGCGACACCGGTCAAGATCGAGTCCAGTTCACGCGGTTCAACCCGATCCCGGATTTCGTGCAGGATTAAATCGGCAAAACCAGAATAATTCTTGGGAAAATATTCGTCGGCCGCGTCGGTCAGCGCATAAACATGCTGAGGTCGGCCAGGCGCATCGCGGCGTTTGACCTTGGGGGCCTGTACCAAGCCTTCGCTGCGCAGAATGTCTAAATGGTGACGGATGGTAACGGGCGTCAGGTCGAGCTCTTTGCCCAGTTCCTCCACGGTGGCGGTTCCACGCTCTTTGAGGATTTCGAGGATGCGCTGGCGGGTGACTTGCATGACGATAGACCCTTTCTCTACGAAAGTAGTGTGTCCCCCGCCAATTTCACTCATTCTATCACTAAGAGTCGAATTGTCAATTACAATAGCCCAATTAGTAACAAATCGGGTTCGCCGGCCAATCGGGCATTTTTCAACCCGGCAAATCGCTTTTTGTGCGCACAATCCAGCCAAAACGGTTGTCAATTTTATTGAAGAGTTGTAAAATAACGGCCACCTAGTTCCACTAGTCACGAAGCGCGGGGGCACTCGAATGCGGGTCCGCAACTTCATTAACGGGCAATGGGTTGAAGCGCAATCGGGTGATGTTTTCCACAGTTACAATCCAGCCACCGAAGAACTGATCGCTGAGGTCGCCCAATCGGATGTGCGTGACGTCAACGCGGCGGTTGAATCTGCCGAGCGTGCCTACGTCGATTGGCGATTGCTGCCTGCGCCCAAGCGTGGCGAAATCCTCTATCGCATTGGGCAGCGGCTGATCGAGAAAAAAGAAGATCTGGCGCAGCTGCTGACGAAGGAAATGGGCAAGGTCATCGCCGAAGCGCGCGGTGACGTTCAAGAAGCGATCGATATGGCGTTCTTCATGGGGGGTGAAGGACGCCGTTTGTTAGGTTATACTGCGCCCGTCGAAATGCCGAACAAGTTTGGCATGGCCGTGCGCGACTCGATGGGCGTGTGCGCGATCGTGACGCCGTGGAATTTCCCGATCGCGATTCCGTCGTGGAAGATTTTCCCGGCGATTGTGGCGGGAAATACGGTGGTTTTTAAGCCGTCGCCAGAGACACCGACATTAGCGGCCGAGTTTGTTAAAGTTTTCGAGGAATGCGGCTTGCCGGCGGGAGTTGTGAACTTAGTGACAACATCTCAGATCGAGCCTAGCCAAGCGCTAATCCAACACCCGATCGTAAAGGTGGTGTCCTTTACGGGTTCGACGCAGACTGGTCGCGCCATCGGGGCTGAGGCGGCGCGATTGGGCAAAAAAGTCTCGCTGGAGATGGGCGGCAAAAACGCCATCATCGTGCTGGACGATGCGAACCTCGATCTGGCTGTACAAGCAACGTTATTCGCGGCGTTTGGTACGACAGGGCAGCGCTGCACGGCGACCTCACGGCTGATCGTTCAGCGCGGTATCCACGATCGGTTTGTAGAGGCCTTAGCGGCGCGCACCCGCAGTTTGAAGTTAGGCGACGGGCTTGATCCGTCCGTTGATGTTGGTCCGTTGATCAACAAAGCTGCACTCGAAAAAGTCAGCGGCTACGTCGAGATTGGCAAGGGCGAAGGCGCGCAGGCGATCACGGGCGGCAATGTCCATCCAAGCGACCGCGGCTTTTTCTATCAGCCGACGTTGTTTGATGGCGTACTGCCCGATATGCGCGTGGCGCAAGAAGAAATCTTTGGGCCGGTGTTGTCGATCATCAAGGTGCGCGATCTCGACGAGGCGATCCGCGTGAACAACGCGACGCCGTACGGCCTATCGAGCAGTATTTTCACTGAGAACGTCAACGCTGCTTTTCAAGCGATGCGTGACATTTCGACCGGTATTGTGTACGTCAATCACGGCACGACCGGCGCGGAGATCCAATTTCCGTTCGGCGGCACGCGCGGTACAGGCAACGGTCATCGTGAAGCCGGGCAGGTGGGCATCGACACGTTCACCGAATGGAAAGCGATCTACGTCGATTACAGCGGCAAGTTGCAGCGCGCACAGATTGATAATAATTAGAGGACGCCGATAAACGCTGATTTCGCGGATTAAGAAATGAAACCAGCACTCATCTGCGAAATCTGCGTCCTCATAAATTTGACACTGAAGTCATGCGATGGGTGATCTGTTCTGGGACGATGATTACGCGATCGCGATCGCGTTGAAGAAACAGCATCCCGACGTTGATCCACTCGAAGTCGATTGGAACACGTTGCATCAGTGGATCATCGAACTGCCGGATTTCATTGACGATCCGACGGTCACTGCGATATACTTACTGGAGAACATCCAGCGTGAATGGTACGAGGAGGTAGCCGCGAATGAGTCAACAGCCTGAACCTTTCCCCAACGATCCGATGGTGCCGCCGGAACTGGCGAACAACGTCTTCGTGACGACGCTCGATAAGCTCTATAACTGGGGCCGCAAGCGCTCCATGTGGCCGATCATGTTTGGTCTCGCTTGCTGCGCCATCGAGATGATCTGCACCGCTGCGGGCCGCTACGACTTGGAGCGCTTCGGCGCGGGTCTGATGCGCCCCTCGCCGCGCCAGGCCGATCTGATGATCGTGTCGGGCACAGTCACCAAGAAGATGGTGCCGACGATCGTGCGGTTGTATAACCAAATGCCTGAGCCTAAGTATGTGTTGTCGATGGGCGCGTGCGCGACCAGCGGCGGTCCGTTCAAGGAAGGCTACAACGTCGTGTCCGGCATCGATAAGTTCCTGCCGGTCGATGTGTACGTCCCCGGCTGCCCGCCCAAGCCCGAAGCGTTGCTGCACGGTTTGTTGCGCCTGTTCGAGAAGATCGAGAAGCAGAGCATTACGCAAGTGCCGTGGTATCGCAAGACGGACATCGAGGCGATTCCTGTGCCGGTGCTTGGGCCCGATCTGATCGATCTGCGGCGTGCCGTCGAGATTCGCGAACTGGCCAGTCAAGTCGCTGCTCCGGCGGCGCCAGTGGCTGAAGCCAAGGCTTAATTCACGATTGAAAGACGAAAGAGGACAAGATGGCGGCAAAAGCTGCTGCGGCTCCCGTTGCTGAATTGACCGGCCCTCTGGCCGTACTGAAAGAAAAATTCGCGGATGCGATCAAGCCCGGCGATTATGAAGGCGCAGTGATCGCGAACGACAAGCTCGTCGAAGTGGCGACCTTCATCCGCGACGAGATGGGTTACGACTATCTATCCAGCGTGACCGGCGTTGATTATCCGGCGGCGAATGAATGCGAAGTCGTCTATCACGCTTATTCGACCAAGCACACTGGCGCGCCGGTGGTCTTCAAGGCGCGTACACCGCGCGATAACGCTGTAGTGCCGTCGCTGGAAGGTGTATGGCCCGGCGCTGATTTTCAGGAGCGCGAGGCGTGGGACTTGATGGGCATCAAGTTCGACGGCCATCACAATTTGAAGCGCATCCTCATGTGGGAAGGTTTCCAGGGCCATCCGCTGCGCAAGGACTGGAAAGAAGCCTATTACGAGCAGGACGCCAAACCGTTTGATAGCCGCTGGCCAGGCGGGCATTATCAGCGCGCGGAAGAACGCGTGCCTTTCGGCGACAACGTCGAGTTTCCGCCCAACTTCGATCCGGTGTCGTACACTTCGGCGGCTGATTCTTCCGTGTATGATACCGTTAAAGCGATGGACTCACTTGCAGGCGGCCTATCAGGTAACGGCAATGGTAATGGGCACGTGGCCGATCAGCCGGAAGAATCGATCGAGACCGATCACCTCGTCGTGAATCTTGGCCCACAGCACCCGTCGACGCACGGTGTGTTCCGCATGGTCGTCACGCTGGAAGGCGAGACGATCCGCCACCTCGAACCGGTGATGGGCTATCTGCATCGCAATCACGAGAAGATTGGCGAGCGCAACACGTTCATTCAGAACATGCCGTTCACCGATCGCTTGGACTACCTCTCGTCGATGAGCAACAACTTCGGATATGCGTTGGCCGTCGAGAAGTTGATGGGCATCAAGCCGCCCGAACGCGCCGAGTATATCCGCGTGATCATGGCGGAACTGACGCGAATTTGTAACCACGTATGGGCGATCGGATTCTTGTTGAACGACCTCGGCGCGTTCTTCACGCCGGCGTTGTACGGCATGCAGGAACGCGAGTTGATCCTCGACTTGCTGGAAGCGGCGTCCGGTTCGCGCATGATGTGCAACTATTTCCGCTTCGGCGGCGTGGCACGTGATCTGCCCGCGGGCTTTGTCGAAACCGCGCGCGAGTTGGTCTTCGAACGCCTGCCGCGCAAGATTGACGACTTCGAACGCTATCTCAGCGACAATGAAATCATTCGCGCGCGCTGCGAAGGTGTGGGCGTGCTCACCGCCGAAGACGCGATCAAATTCAGTGTTGGTGGTCCGCTGTTGCGCGCTTCGGGCGTGCCCTATGACTGCCGCCGGGCCGACAATTACTCGATCTACGATCGGTTTGATTTCGACGTCGCGGTACGCTATCACGGTGACGTGTTCGATCGGTATCTCATCCGCCTCGACGAGATTCGCCAATCGATTCGCATCTTGCAGCAGGCGTTGAATCAACTGCCGAATGGCGAGATTCAAACGGGTAAGAAGCAATATCAGACGCGTGTGCCAGCGGGTCAAGCGTATGGCCGCGTCGAAGGGCCGAAGGGCGAACTGGGTTTCTACGTCGTCTCCGATGGGACCGCGAATCCCTATCGATATCACATCCGCGCCCCTTCGTTCATCAACTTGACGGCGCTGGGACCGATGTGCATCGGGCAGAAAGTGGCCGACGTCGTGATCATCCTCGGCAGCATCGACATTGTGTTGGGCGAAACGGACCGCTGATTTGGAGGTCGGAAGTTAGATGTTAGTGGTTGGAGTGATGAGTCATGAATTAGCTCGGCTCCCTCCAACTTCCAATCTCTAATCTCCAACTTCTAAGGAGAGACGCATGTACGGATCTGGCATCATCAAAGGTATGGGTGTAACGATCAAGCACTTCTTCACAACGTATGTGGAAGATTTGAAGTACGTCTTTAAGGGCGGTCGCAACACCGATAAAAACATGGCGGTGCGACAAGGCCCGCAGACCAAGGGCATCTTCACGGTGCAGTATCCGGAAGAGAAGTTGCCGCTGCCTGAAAACTTCCGCTACATTCCGTTCCTAGTGTACGACACACAGAAGAACGAAGACAAGTGCACGTCGTGCGGTATCTGCGCCAAAGTGTGCCCGCCACAGTGCATCTGGATTGTGCGCACGAATGACCCCAAGACGGGGCGGCCTGTGCCGCAACCCGCCGACTTCCACATCGACGCGACGATCTGTATGTCGTGCGGCTTGTGCGCGGAGTTCTGCCCGTTCGACGCGATCAAGATGGATCACGATTACGAACTGTCGAGTTTTGAGCGCTTCAACACGCTGGTCTTTGGCAAAGACCGCTTGACGCGGCCCGATACCTATCACGCGACGCTTCACCCCACCGATTGGCAGCGTGAACTCGTCGAGAAGGAAGAGGCTGCGAAGAAGGAAGCCGAGAAGGCGGCCGCGGCGGCCAAGAAAGCAGCGGCGGCGGCTGCCGCCGCTGCCAAGCCCGCCGAAGCGCCCAAGCCACCCGCGCCACCTGCGGCCTAG
>JAXLWI010000003.1:0-155619 GCA_046328575.1 Anaerolineae bacterium | reverse complement strand
TGGATCGTGACGATGCCTTTTATTCGCGCCGCAGTGCCCACGATCCGAGCATCGATTTCACGCTGGCCGACGCGGCGGCCTTACGCGCCAACGCCGCCAACCAATTGGCAGGAGTACTTCAAAATCGACCATCGCAGCCAGCTCAAATCGGAGCATACAGCGGCGCGTGGACGAGTGTCGGCCCTAATCCGATGGTCTTGACTGGGCGCGGTGATGGCTCGTTTGATGCTATGGCCGGTCGGATTGGCGCACTCGCGATCCGATCAAGTGCGCCATACACCATGTATCTAGGCGGCGCGCAGGGCGGTGTCTGGACCTTAGCCGCGCCCTATACGGGCACTTGGTCCCCGCGCACCGATGATCTGGCCTCGCTCGCCATCGGTGCAATTGCGCTTGCACCATCGAACGAAGATATCGTGTATGTTGGTACTGGCGAAGGCGCGTTGTCAGGTGACAGTTACTTCGGTAATGGCGTCTTAAAATCAACTGACGGCGGAAACACCTTCACACACATCAGCGGCACCTATTTCACCAAGACCTCGATCTCCAAGATCGTTGTCGACCCGACGAATGCCAACGTCCTGTATGCCGGCACGTTGCGCGGTCGCGGTGGTATCCGGCGCACTTCACCGCCAGATGCTTCAACGTATGGCGTCTATAAATCGACCAATGGCGGTGTGTCGTGGACGGTCGTGCTGACTGCCAGCACGAACGCATTAGCGCTCGCTGGCATCACAGACATGGTGATTGATCCGCAGAATCCACAAGTGATCTATGCGTCGCTTTTGGGGAGTGGTATCTCTAAAACCGTGAACGGCGGCGTGACCTGGACCTCCGTTATGAACGGATTGCCGTCTAATGCCAATTACGCCACGGCACCGACGCGTTTTGCACTAGGCATCAGCCATCCATCTGCAGCGGTCTCTGCCACTTTGTATACGGGGTTTGAGTGGTATACCGGTAGCACTTATCATCCTTCAACTGTGTGGAAGTCGACGGATGAAGGTGGTACCTGGACCCAGACCCCGGATACTGGCACAGCGCCCGATCGTGTCACGGGCTATTGCGGGACCAGTCCCAATAGCACGCAGTGTTTCTATGACAACGTCATCGGCGTTGATCCAATCACACCGACGATCGTTTACGCGTTAGGGTTGTATAACTATGGCACTGGTTCGGGCGGCGTGTATCGCTCGACGGATGGTGGCACGACCTGGAAAGACCTGGGCTTTAACCTCCATCCCGACTATCACGCGATTGCCATCCGCAGTGATGATCCATCGGTCGTCGTCATCGGCAACGACGGTGGCGCGTGGTGGTCTGCGTCGCGGGGGGGCCGCTTGACGGCTGGCGATCCGATTACGGCCACTACATGGAACAATCTCAATGGCATCGTAGATCCAAACAGTGCTGGCGTAATCTCACGTTCGGGTCTGGCGTTAGGTCAATTCGGCAGTATCGCTGCCAACCCCGCCGTGGCGAATCGCTTCTACGGCGGTTTACAAGATAACGGGACGCAGCGCAAAGCGACGACCAGCAATACTTGGTTCGACGTAGCCAGTGGCGATGGCGGCCAAGTACTGCTCGATCCCACCGATGCCAATTACATGTACGGCACGTACTATAGCATCAGCCCCTATCGCTTCACGGATGGCGGCGGCCTGTACATCGGCGGCACCAGCAACGAGTATATCGACGGCGGCATCAACCTCACTGATCGAGCGGAATTCTATATTCCGTGGATCATGGATCCCGCCAATTCAAACCGACTATACCTCGGAACCTATCGGGTCTACCGCACCGATAACGCCAAGGCACCTGCCTCTGCCGACGTGTTCTGGAACACCATCAGCGGCGATCTCACTTCCGGCTGTACCGGAACAGCGCCGAATGGCGCACGTGGCTGTACCATTAGTGCCTTTGGCAAGTCGGCCGGCGCGAATGCTCTGTATGTCGGCACGGAAGAGGGCTGGCTGTGGCTCACCACCAATGCTACAGTGAACTCGCCGGTCTGGAATCGTATTGACATCAGCGGTACAACGCCTTATCGGCCGGTCTCGGCTTTCGCCGTCGATCGATCCAACTATCGCGTCGCCTATGTCGCGTTCAATGGCTTTGATCCGGCCACGCCGAGCACACCCGGTCACGTCTTCAAGACGACGAACGCCGGTCAATCGTGGACGAACATTACCAACAACCTGCCCGATGTGCCTGTTAACTCGATCGATGTTGATCCGAGTGACGCCAACACGTTGTACGTTGGTACAGACATCGGTCCGTTTGTCAGCTATAACAACGGGGCCAGCTGGGCTCCGCTGGGCACTGGCTTCCCGATCGTGACGGTGCACCAGATGGCGCTCAATCCGTACACGCGGCAGATCATCGCCGCGACACATGGGCGCGGCGTGTGGGCCATCACGGACAGCGCGACGCAGTTGCCCGCGCTGCAAATCAGCAAGTCTACTAACGGTCTGCCGGTTGGGCCTGGCACCAATCTGGAATATGCCGTGACGATCAAGAACTATGGCAATATCACGGCTACCAATGTGGTGATCACTGATCCGATCCCGGCGAACACGACCTTCGTGGCTGCAGGGTCAGGTGGCGCGCAGAGTGGTGGTAGTGTCGTCTTCACGCTGCCAACAGTTCCGCCGCCGACGGTTGTTGCGACAGGCGGTTCGTTGGGGGTCGGTCTGCTGCCTGGCGAAGCTACGGTCACCTTCACCGTTCACGTCGCTAGTGTTGGTTTGAGCACCGGCAGCGTGATCACCAACGACGGCTACCTGGCAACCTCAGCTGAAGGGCCTGGCGCTGTAGGCAGTCCGTACTATGTGACACTGTCTCCAGCCAATGCCGTTGACATGACGCCAGCTTCTCAGTCCGATGGCACCCGCGCGGGTCAGGTCATCACCTACGTGGAAAGCATTCAGAACATGGGCTACCAGGCCGACAAGTTTAACCTGACGAAATCCGGCAACGCTTGGCCAGTTGTCTTCTGGGATGCGACGCAGACCTCGCAGATTACCCAGACCGCAACTGTGAATCCGGGGTCAGCGGTGGACGTAGTGGTACAAGTTACCGTACCCACAACGGCGACGAATCTATCGTCAGATGTGGTGACGGTCAAGGCCACTTCGGCGGCGAATGCGGCCGTTAATGCATCGGCCACGCTCAAGACCACCGCCATCACTCGGCATGTGCTGTTGGTGGACAATTCAGCTCAGGCCGATATTCTGCCTATCTACGAAGATGCGCTGAACAGTAACGGCGCGTTGTACAACGAGTGGGATATCGCCGCTGATCCGAATCTGACGACCAACGTCTTAAAGGCATACAGCGCCGTGATCTGGTACACGGGTGCGGCTTATCCCGATCCGCTTGGACCATACGAGACTGAACTTGCAGAGTACCTGGACAGAGGTGGCAAGCTCTTCATGTCCGGACAAGACATTCTGGATCAGGCCGCAGGTACCGCGCCCTTTGTCTTGAACTATCTGCACGTCCTATGGGACGGCACAGAGCGATTTAATGACACAGGGACGTTCACGGTGACTGGCGTGTTGACCAATCCTGTGACCAGCGCCATCGGCCCGACGCCGCTTGACTTTACGATCCTCGGCGGTGTGGACTTCAGCGACATCATCACGCCGACGGCGCCTGCTATCCCGGCCTTCACCGGCAACTATGGCAAGCCGGCCTTTAACGGCTTGCCTGACGCGTTGACGGTCGACACGGGCACGTACAAGGTCATGTTCCTAGCCTTCCCGTTCGAAGCGCTCGGTACGGCAGGCGATCGCGCCAATCTGATGAAGTCAGCGCTTAATTGGTTCGGTCTGAACTTCTATCGAATCAATTTACCCATCGTGCGCAAGTAACCGCCAGTGGTTCCGCTAGCCGATCGGGCCGCTAACGTCCGATCGGCCAATCGAGTAACACCGGCCTCCAGAGTGTATAACCATTCTGGAGGCCTTTTGTGTGACTTTTAGTGTTTTCTTGGCGACTGTTAACTTCGGTTTAACCATCTAGCTGCACAATTACCATAGTTCACAACGGTCTAGAGGTGAAAGAACATGGATTATCAAACGTACACCTATTATCAGCCAACGCCGCAGCCGCCGGCGAGACCGCCGCGCCGCGGCCTGGGTTTTACGGGCGCGCTGGTGATTCTGATCATCGGCTTAGTTTTGGGCGCCGTAGGCGGCGGCGTGGCGGGCGGCATGGTCGCCACCAACGCCATCCGCACCGAATTGGCCACGAAGGCGACCAGTGTCGCCTCGGCGAGCACCGCTTCTTCCGGTTCGACCACGCCGGCGGCGGTTCCCGTCGTCTCGATTACGGGCGATACAAATTCGGCGGCGATTCAGGCCGTGCAGAAGGCTCGTCCTGCGGTTGTCACTGTGATCAATCAACTGCCGCCGCAACGTTCTTTTGGTTTCTTCGGTGACAGCGTCACTAATCCTACGGCGTCAGGCTCAGGCGTGATCATCTCGCCGCAGGGTTATATCGTAACGAACAACCACGTCGTCGACGGCAACGTTTCACTCCAAGTGATCTACAGCGACGGCACTCAAGTGCCCGCCAAGTTGATTGGTGCGGATAAGTACGCCGATTTGGCGGTCATCAAAGTCGATGGGGCGGTGCCCGCCGTCGCGCAATTGGGCGATTCAGGCAAACTGCAAATCGGCGAGACCGTCATTGCTATCGGCAGTGCGTTAGGTGACTTCAAGAACACCGTCACGCAGGGCGTCGTCAGTGCGGTCGGACGCAGTTTGGACACCGGCGATGGCTTCTCGCTGGAGAACATGATCCAGACTGACGCCGCGATTAATCACGGCAACTCGGGCGGCCCGTTGGTCAACCTGGCCGGACAAGTGATCGGCATCAACACGGCCATCGTGCGCGGCAGCGGCCTCAGCGGCGACGTAGCCGAAGGGTTGGGCTTCTCCATTCCATCGAGCACGGTCAGCGATATCACGTCACAATTGATCGCGAAGGGGTACGTGGATCGCCCGTTCCTGGGCATTAGCTATCAGACTATTACGCCGGAGATCGCCAAGGCCAACGGCCTACCGATGGATTGGGGCATCTACGTGCAGCGCGTAGAAGCAGACACCGCGGCCGATCAAGCCGGTCTGCGCGCGGGCGACATTATCACCAAGATCGGCAATGATGAAATCAACGGCGACAACTCGTTTACCAACGTGCTGCTGCGACACAAGGTTGGCGAAGAAACACCGCTGACTGTGTGGCGCGACGGACAAACCATCACTTTACAGTCTGTTTTACAAAGCAGGCCACACAGTTAAGCGCAATAGAGCGATAGACAGTTAGATGGGTGAAGAGACGGAGAGATGTGGGCGCATCTCTCCGTCTGGCGTTCTCTTCCTACGGCATCGGGTATAATCAGCGCGTGTCACCCTTGCCTCGTATCCTCGTGTTGTATGCCAGCGCCGGAGCCGGACATCGACGCGCGGCCGAAGCCATCGCCGAACAGCTGCGCGATCGAGCCGTTGTCACTGTGCAAGACATCATCGGCTTCACGCATCCGCTCTTTCGCACGTTGTACGTCGGCGGCGGGCTAGGACTCATTACGCGCTGGCCGCGCTTGTATGGCGTGGCCTATCGCGTCAGCGACAAGCCCGGCTTCGATCGCTTGATCCGCAAGCCTCGTCAGCGCGCCCAGCAGCTCGGCGCACCGCGACTGATGCAGGCCATTCGCGCCTTCGAGCCAGATGTGATCGTCAGCACCCATTTCCTCTCGTCTGAGTTGTGCGCCGCGCGTCGCCTCACCCAGCGTTTGACCGCGCCACTCATTACCGTCATCACCGACTTTGAGCCGCATCACATGTGGCAGCATCCCGGTACCGATCTGTATTGCGCGCCGAGCGATGCCGCCGCTGAAAGATTGATCGATGATGGTATCGATCCGAACGCGATTCAAGTCACGGGCATTCCGATCAGCGCCGCGTTTCATCACCAACCCGATCGCGCCACGGCGCGCGATCGAATTGGTTTACAACCCGATCGGCCCGTGGTGCTGATCATGGGTGGCGGGCTGGGCGTGCCGGGTGCGATGAACAGAGTGGCGCACGCGCTCCAGCAACAACCACTCAACGCGCAGATCATCTTCATCGCCGGCCATAACGCGTCCTGCGTCGCAAATTGAAGTCGCTGTCACCTGATTGGATCGTGCGCGGCTTTGTCGACAATATGCCCGACTGGCTCGCGGCGGCCGATGTGGCGATCAGCAAAGCAGGCGGTCTCGCATCGGAGTTACTGGCTGCAGGCGTACCGACGATTGTGCCACTGCGCCTGACTGGCCACGAAGCCATTAATGCCGAGTTTTTTCATGGCGACCTGATTGCAACCTCATCGCGCCGACAGCCGATCGGGCTGTGAGTGAAGCGCGGCAGTTGATGACTGATCCTGTTCAGCGCCAGCACGCTGATCGACGCGGCCGGAGCTGGCACGGCTAAACCCGAGGCCGCCGCCGATGTCGCCCAGTTAGCCTGGCCTTAACCTCGCCGGTTACCCATTACTCATTACCCGTGACCTCCTATGTGGCACATTCGACCCTACCAACCAACTGATCGCGCCGCGGTCTTTCAACTGTGCGGCGACACCGCACACTTTGGCGATCCGATCGAGCGCTTCTTCGACGCGCGCCAGTTGTTTCTCGATACGTTTGCGGCGTATTACACCGACATCAAGGGCGATCACTTATGGGTGGCCGACGATAATCAAACGGGCGTGGTGGGCTATGTGATGGGCTGTCCCGATACGCGGGCTTACTATCAATGGTTCAAGCCGCATGCTCGCCGCATCGCGTGGCGCGCGATCACGTGCGCTATCGCGTATTCACGCAAAACAGCGGCTTACATTTGGCGCTACGCTCATGTGCGCGTACCTTACATCGACCTATCGCCCTACCCGGCGCATCTGCACATCAACACACGCGCGGGCTTGCGTGGCAGTGGCATCGGCACCGCATTGATGAAGGCGTATCTGAATCGGCTGCGACGTGAGAACATTCGAGGCGTGCATCTGGAAACGAGCAGTGAAAATAAAATCGCCGCTCCGTGGTATGAGCGAGCTGGGTTTTCAGTTGTTGCAGCGCACCCGACCGATCTCTATCGCCCGGGCACGGAGCCATTCGATCGATCTGCTGGTGTACGCGATGCGTTTATAGGATTGCTTATGGCTTGACCTCATCCCACCATTTGGACAAGCGCGCCTCGGATCGATCGGGTTGATCGGCATAGTGCGAGATGTCGTTGAACAACATCAGGCGCACACGCACCGGATCTTTGAAATCGAGGACGTTGAGGCACGCCGGGGCTTGATCGAGCCGATCACGATAACCGCGCGGATCGAAACCGAGCAAACTGCTGATGATCAAGCGGATCGTGGCTTTATGCGGAACTGACGGCCACATTCTCGCCAGCAGTTCAGCGCGATTTCACGCATGACGGGCAGCGCGCGCCATCACATTGAGACCCGATTCGCCGCCCATGGGCATATAAGTAAACGGATCCTCTTCCCACGCGGCATACTCTTCGGGGAATTGGGCTTCCACTTCGCCGCGCCGCATGGATTCCCAACGACCGTGATTGATCTCACGCAGGCCGTCACGCTGAACCGGCGTGAGGCCATGCGGCGTGCCGACGATGGTGGCCGTTTCCCCCCCCCCCCCCCCCCCCCCCCCCCCCCCCCCCCCCCCCCCCCCCCCCCCCCCCCCCCCCCCCCCCCCCCCCCCCCCCCCCCCCCCCCCCCCCCCCCCCCCCCCCCCCCCCCCCCCCCCCCCCCCCCCCCCCCCCCCCCCCCCCCCCCCCCCCCCCCCCCCCCCCCCCCCCCCCCCCCCCCCCCCCCCCCCCCCCCCCCCCCCCCCCCCCCCCCCCCCCCCCCCCCCCCCCCCCCCCCCCCCCCCCCCCCCCCCCCCCCCCCCCCCCCCCCCCCCCCCCCCCCCCCCCCCCCCCCCCCCCCCCCCCCCCCCCCCCCCCCCCCCCCCCCCCCCCCCCCCCCCCCCCCCCCCCCCCCCCCCCCCCCCCCCCCCCCCCCCCCCCCCCCCCCCCCCCCCCCCCCCCCCCCCCCCCCCCCCCCCCCCCCCCCCCCCCCCCCCCCCCCCCCCCCCCCCCCCCCCCCCCCCCCCCCCCCCCCCCCCCCCCCCCCCCCCCCCCCCCCCCCCCCCCCCCCCCCCCCCCCCCCCCCCCCCCCCCCCCCCCCCCCCCCCCCCCCCCCCCCCCCCCCCCCCCCCCCCGTGCGCTTCATCGGGCTGCAGTACACCGCGCTGATCTTGTCGTCCGATAGGCGTACCGCTAACGACTTCGCTTGCCAACGGCCCTCGTCGGATAATTCGACATCGGTCGCGCCCGCAAATCGATCTTCGGCGCTGAGGGTGGTCGCACCGTGCCTGATCAAAAAGACGCGCGTGGTCATCGCTGAACCTCCAAGGTGGAGTGGGGTTGAAGCCGATTGTACCACGCGCGCGAAACTATTTAGCCGATTGGAGCATCGCCAGCGTCACGCCCGACGGTTCGTTGAACAGGCAGATGCGTGCGCCGTTAGGCAGAGTCAACGGCGGATCGACGATGAAGCCGCCGTTCGCCTCGATCAACTTCACCTTCGCATCGAGATCATCCACTTTGATGTAGATCGTCAGGAACGAGCTGCCGGGCACGGCGTAGGGTGGCTGCCACCACCCCGGACAGGTGTCAGCTCGGCGGGCAGTTCGTGAATCGTTGTGTGCGCGTCGTATTCAAATTCCCAGTCGAAGACTTTCTTCAAGAAGTCCACGGTCTAGCAGAGTCGTGTGAGGCCATTTCCCAATAAATGACAGGATTGTTCGACATGCTTGCCTCCCGGGCAGTGTGATTTGAAGTACCGTGACTTCGGGCGCATCGCGATCCGGTGACCGCCCCCATAATCCACTCGTAAATAAGCGGGCCGGGATTCCCTTCGGTTGCCACCACTGTATCACTCGTCGCTGACTGCAACCAGGTCGAGACCAGGTACGACGTAGATGGTTTGTCCCCCGGAGCCGGCGGCCTCATACGAGGGGTAGATCCGATCGAGGAGATGGATCCACCATATAGCCATAGTCGGGCGCCCAATCCATGTCGTATGAATCTGCGAGCAGGTCGATGCCTGAATCCACTCCGGCAGAAATGATCTGTTGACCAGCCCAATAGCCTTATTCAAGTAGAATGCCGAGGCGTGCCATGTCGGCGCGGCCGAAGATTCATGGCAAAGCCGCCAATGGCGTAGCCGTGATCATCTACGCCCAGACCAGCGGTTGGTGGGCCTGGCGCGAACAGGTAACGTTGAGCATAGTCGCGCAGCGTAACGCCGCCAGATCCGGGATGGCCGACAGCAGTTGCGTGTTGGCGGTGCAATACGTGAACCCCGTGCCCGGTTGTTCGACAAACTCCAGATTGATGGCGGCTTCCACCCAATTGCTGCTATTCATCCACCGCGTCTGGATCGGGCGGCTCGGCCCTTGAACCCAGCCGACATGGTAAGCAAATGGCGGAGGGTGACCGCAATTACCATGCGTGGATCGGTTTCCGGGTAAAAATACTCTGGGAAATACTCGATGACATGATCGAGCGAGTCCGAAAAAACGCCCAACCCTTGATCCATAGCGATACCTATCAGCGCCGAAAGCACACTCTTGGTCACCGAGCAGACATTAGCCGTTCGGTCAGGTTTCTGAATCGATCGGAAGTATTTCTCATACACTAGTTCACCATGCCGGATGATGAGCAGGCTACGCGCTGTGAGACCTTTCTCAAAGTACCAGGCGGCATGTTCCACTTTTTCGGATTGAGCAGTGTTCGCCCAGGCTTGAGACGCGCCACTCATCGATGGGCCAGTCTCTTTCCGTTGGGACTGTCGAATACCGTTCCTTGCAATCCGTGCGCGGCGCGGGGGCGCTGTCGGGCTGGGGATGGCTGTCGTACCGGCTGCGTAAAGGTATTGAGGGCTGGGGTCAGCGACGATGCGGCGGAAGTTACAGGTAACGTGGCAACCGCCAGCGTTCCACGGGCTGTAAAACGACAGCGAGACGCACAGTAGACAAATCAAACACTTGCCCATGTTTGACCTGCGTGCCTCGCCTACGACCCTATGCCGACGATGATCAGACTGCGCGCTGAACAACGCTTCACCACACTCCAGGCACTAGTCGATAGCGGGTTTGCCGGGCGTATTCACGATAGCCGGGCAGTTCAGTCTGCAATGTTCGGTCTTCCAACGCCGTGCGCACGATCATCAACAGCATTGAAAAAACG
Organism: Anaerolineae bacterium; assembly: GCA_046328575.1. GTDB lineage: Bacteria > Chloroflexota > Anaerolineae > Fen-1058 > Fen-1058 > JAGOBP01. The sequence continues at coordinate 145,330 of JAXLWI010000003.1, read as the reverse complement.
CCGAGCATCAACGCCCACCACGAACCCAACATGATCGGCGCGGCCCAAGTTCAGCATCACTGGCCGAGCCGCTATAAGCCGGATGCCGCACAATTCGATACGGACCATCGGTGACAGCCGCATGTCCCGCGTTCGGTCTGGATGCACGACCTGCGAGAAGAACGCGTTGGTGCCGGTCGCCCACGATCAAGCGCGTGACCAGCGGATACGCAGAGCACCAGCGACGACCTGCGCTACTGATCCGTCCCGCTCGACCAATCGTTGCGAAAATCCAGCCCGGCCACGATCCACGCGATCATCATGGATAGACCGTACAGAGCTTAAGATCACCAGCATCAGGTTGGAACCTTTGCGCGGCCCAACCCGCTCGGCAAGCAATTCCGGGTAACGCGGAATCACAACGAGGGCCGTGCCCACTACCCAGGCGGTCATGATGATCACCACCGCCCAACCAGCCATCCAATTGATAGCGCCGGCCGTGAGAAACAACAGCGCCGCCAACGTCACCACGCCGATTGTTTCTCTCACAATCCAACGGATGACGCTGCGTTTGACCAACGGCGACATGCTGAGTCGAGTGAATGCGGGCGTGCTCATGCGATCCCTCCTAATCGTACGTAAATCAATCGACTGGCATCGACCAGTGAATGGTGTGAAACCGCCACTGATCGTCGGTGTTCACCAGCACCGCCACAAAGGTGAACGGCCAGCTGTAACCCAGCCCTTTGCTCCGCTCGCGCAACCGCCGCACTCCAAAGTGCGTGGCCTCCATCAACTGCGTATCTGAATCAAACGCGGCATTTTCGAGGATGGCCTTCATCTGCTGCAAATACTGTGGCAGCGCTTTGTCGAAGGCCTGAGTCTGAGTCACTGCTCCGGTCGTGGTCAACCAGGCGACGTCACCGTTGACGATGATCTTTGCGCCGACGACATCCACGGTCACGTCGCCCCAGTACGTCCAATCGCCTTCGACGATATCTCGGATGGCGGCTTGACCAACAAACCATTCATTCGCCGCACGCTTGGCGGCTCCCACCCCGATCAGTTCGATGTCCTCGGCCGGTGCGAACAGTCGCATGAACTCGTCGAGTTTCGTCACATCGCGGGCGGTGTAGCCATCTTGAAACTGCTGTAACACGGCGCGCACATCTTCACTCGATCGGCTCATATTAATCACCTGCTGTAATCTCGCTTTACAGTTGGTAATACACGATGCGATGTGCGCGTTTAACCATATTGAAGGCGCCCGCTAGTTTGTATGCCAATCGGTAACTGAGGTTCAGCCGATCCAAATCCGGGTCATTGGTAAAGTACCATTCTTCCAGCAATCGAATACCTGTCGCCCAACTTTCCACTTCATGTGGATTATCCAAGCCCCAGCCGAGGGTCGCGCCAGTTTGCTTCAACGATGGATGCTTCGATGCCGAACGCGCCGTCATGGCGCTAAACACATCAGCGATCAACTGGCAGCCGGGAAAAGCCTCGCGCAGGCGCAGAAACAAGCGTCTGACCTCAGGTTCATCGATGTACATCAACAAGCCTTCGGCTACGATCAACACCGCTCGGTCTTGTGCGGCCACGCCGTCGATCCAACTCAGATCGGTTACGGATGAAGCGATCAGATGATAGCGTTCCAGTTCGGGATAGAACTTCCGCCGCAGATCAATTACAGGCGGCATGTCCAAGTCGTACCACTCGACCTGGCCGTTATCGACACGCCAGAAGCGGCTGTCCAGACCGCAGCCCAGATGTAAAACTACGCCGCTGGGATGGTCAGCCATGAATGCTTTAACCACCGCATCGAGTTTCTTGGCGCGCTGGCAGACTAACACCACCGTCTTGTAAGGCACGCGCAACCGCGTGAAATCGTAGTCGACGCGATCGAGGATGTCCCGCGCTCTGGGATCGAAGAAGATTGGGTTGCCCGGCTGTGCCTTAGCGTAGAGCGGAATCAGCAAGGTTTCTTGTTCGGGTGTCAGGGTGATTTTTGCTTTATTGTTCACGTTCGACCTCTAAAAGGATGTCTTCAAATATTCTTCAGCAATGCGCCGCCCGGCAGCGATCAATTCTGCCGAGCGTGCAAAGTTCCATAGCCCTGGATCATCATCGGCGGCGAGATGGATCAAGTGACAGCGAATTGCGGGATTGCCCTGCACCGCTTCGATCTCCAACTTGGCCTGCCGATCGACCAACAGCGAAATCGACCGCGCCCCGATCGATAACATGGTGCGCGGCGCGTCATTCGCGATTGGCGTCAGGCCCTGCCCATTGTGAAGCGCGAAGATCTCATCAGCGCCCCGTTCCACGGCCGCTAGCAGCGGCAGATGCGAAATGATGCCGCCATCCAGATAAGGCACGCCACTTACTTCCCACGGTGGATAGATCGGCGGCATGGCAGCCGTAGCCATCAAGCCATCGATCAATCGATCGGTTGGATCATCGCCGAAGATACGCAGCTCGCCGGTGTGATAACTGGCCGCCACCGTATACAACCTCGGCTGATTGAACGCCGCAAAGTCGCTGTCGGCGAACGGCCAGCGGCGGATGAATTGTTGCAGCGAATCATTGGGCAGCAAACTGTCCTTTCCGCCGATCAGGCGAATGAGCGTGTTCAACGGCCCGACCGGCGGAAAATACCGCGCGGCGTCTTCACACCAAATGCGAGCCAATTCACGCACACCGTCCAACGTTGGATGCGCGGCCAGCCACGCGGCATTGAGCCCGCCCGCCGAAACGCCCATCACCATATCCGGCTGCAAACCGTGCTCTAACAACACCTCCAGCGCGCCTACTTGCTGCGCCCCGTAGTTCGCGCCCCCGCTCAAAACAAACGCTCGCATTCTCACTCTCCGCTAAGGTTTTTTGCCAACGAACAAGCCGTACCCCATTGTTTCCCATGAACCAGCACTAGAACCAAATTGGGCTTTGAGGGATTGGCGTGCCGCAGGTTCAGTCAGATACAGCCGCAGCAATCGACCGAAGGCTTTCAACACCCACCGAGCGCCGATCCATTGCAAGCGGCCGCGAATTTCTTGGCGTGGTTCAATCTGATGCAAGCGCACCGCTCGTTCCTGTAAACCAGAGGCCGCCCACAAAGTCTGCCAAGCTTCAAGCAGCGGGAGATCCACGCCCAGTTCACGGCGTACCGTGGCGCTGACTTCGGGTGCTGGCAGGGTAGTAAAGAATGATTCATTCAGACCCACGTAGCCGCCAGGCTTAGTCACGCGCACGCACTCTTGAATTGCCCGCGCCTTATCGCTTACAAAGCCGATCACCGACTCGACGATGACCACATCAAACCGATTGGCTTCAAACGGCAGATCGAGAATATCGGCCACCCGAAACTCAACTTTGTCCTCGACGCGTTCTTCGCGAGCGCGCCGCCGCGACCACGCGATCATCTTCTCGGAGATATCCACGCCAACGACATGACAGCCGTGTTGCTTGGCCGTGTAAGCGCAACTCAGCCCAATTCCACAGCCCACATTCAACACTTCATGCGCCTGCTCGATGTGGCACAACGCTAGCAATGCATTGGTGGCCTCTCGGCCACCAATGTGCTTCGTGATGCCGACGTAAGCCTGCATGTCGAGGTATTTGATGCCAGATGACGCATGGGCGAAGGTAGACATGATTATGCCTCCAGTCCGTGACCTGATCGGCGCGTCAAGGGCCGCGCAGCCGATGAGCCTTTGATCACCTCGGCGTTGATTGGGTGTGCCGAAGCCGCGCACGGCAGGCGCAGGCTGACGCGGTGGATTATTTTCGCCTTGAAATCGCTACGAGGATCAGCCCCAGAACGCCAATCGCAACAATGCCTGCAGTGGCAAAGTTGCCGGTGTTAATCATGAACAGCCCCACAGCCACAATGATCAACAAGAAGCCGACGACGAAGCGGGACTGCTGCAAGGTTAGCATGGGGAACCTCCTTCAGGGTTTGACCTGTAACTAGGATGCGCCAATCAAATCGCTGATGCTTGATGCACGTCTGACACTGGTCAGACATTACATATAGTATGCCCGAAATCGCTCGAAAGTTCATGCGACCAAAGACCGATTTGATCTGGACCCTAAACCAAATAAGATAGAGAAAAATCATAGATTGCAGCGAGCACATCGGCCGACAAACAAAACCGCCGAGCGCGATCGATTGATCGGGTCCGGCGGCCAGCACGCTGTTAGATTCGCGCGGCAGACTAGCGTTTTGACTGTTCAACGCGCTGTTTGATGGTCAACAGCATCTTGCGCGTCATCACACACCCGATCGGATCGGTAAACACTTCCCAGATCAATTTGAAGCCGAAGCTGCGCGGCGCATAATCGAGGTGACTGCGCGAGATGAGACGCGTCGTACCGTCAGGCCGTTCGTCGAGATAGAGCAGCCAAGTATAGTTGGTGTACGTGGTCTGCCCCGGCAGAATCGGATCGACCACGCCCGTCTTGGGATTCGCGCCCGCCATCAGCAGCCAGTGGCCGCGCTCCAGCGCCACAACCTGATCGACCGGGTAGTTAGGCGGTCCCATGCGCATCAAATCGCCTACTTTCATCTCCCATTCCGGCTTGACCTGCTCGGCGTTGTGCATCTTACAGCCGATGAGGTTTTCCAGTAGTTCGTAGCTATACATGCCGCCGCGCTCCTGCCCCAATTGCGCGATCCACGGCCACACGTCGGCGGCCTTAGCGTTGATGGTGATCGCTAGGTTGTTGGTCACAAGGGGCTGTGACACACGCTCGTCACCCGGCAGCGGACGCGTCTTGTCTTCGGCGGTAGCGCCCCAGTTTTGATACCGCGCCTTGATCAACGGGCGGAGAATGATGTAACCGCCAATGCGACCTGCCCCACCGATGTTCTCCAGCACTTCCTTGATGTTTGCCATGAGTCCTCACCGATTCCAAAAGATGTGTCTATCTTAAACGGATTGGGCACTCGCCACATCCGCCTAAAGTTGGATTTGTGCTCCGCAGCACTACTGAACCAGCCAGTCGGGTATAATCGCCGCATGACGATTGGCACCCTGCGCGAAACCGATCTGCACGCGGCCCTTAAACGGCATTACGCCAACCCGATCGATCAGCTGGAGGTCGAGGTCGCCGGTTACGTCGTCGACATTTTGCGCGCCGACGAAATCGTCGAGATTCAGACACACAACTTTGCGGCGCTCAAGCGCAAACTGCCGCAGTTGTTGGAAAGTCACCGCGTCCGCTTGGTCCATCCCCTCCCAATCGAGAAGTGGATCGTCCGCGTGCAAGCCGATCGGCACACGCGGATCGGGCGGCGCAAATCGCCCCAGCGCGGCGAGTTGATCGACCTCTTCGTCGAACTGGTCAGTCTGCCCAACTTGATCGTGCATCCCAATTTTACGCTGGAAATCGCGTTGATTCACGAAGAGGAGGTTCGCTGCCCGGCCAAACCGAAACGCCGCTCGCGCTGGAAACGCACCTGGCAAACGTGCAACCGCCGATTGCTGAAAGTGATCGATCGGGTCGAGTTCAACGGCCCGGCTGATTTTCGCCGCTTCATCCCGGTGAATTTACCGTCGCCGTTCACCAGCCGCGAACTAGCCGCCGCACTCGATCAACCCGACTATCTCGCGCACAAGGTCACATACTGCCTGCGTCAGATGGGCACGCTCGAAGTTGTGGGCAAGCGCCGTAATGCGTGGTTGTATGCGGTGAAAGAATGATTCAGATTTACTTGTGTTTTCGCTGATTCATCATTATACTGCCAGCGTGCTTTACCTTTACAGCTTAGCGACTTTGCGAGAGACCCTTCATGACACCCGCTACCGACTACACCATCGACGAACTCATGTCTGTCTGCATTTCACGCCAGATCATCAACGGTGAAACCGTCGTGCAAGGCATCGCCACGCCGCTGGTGATGGCGGGCGTGATTTTAGCCAAGCTGACGCACGCGCCCGATATCTGGCTGGCTTCGGCTGTGGGTGGCACCGTCTGCCGCGATTGGGCGCCGCTAGGCCTGACGCGCATCGAACAGCCGTGGCTCGATCACGGCCTGGCGCTGATGACGTTCACGCAAATTGCCGCTGAGTTTCTGCCCAAGCTGCGCCCCAAAGAATTTCTGCGGCCTGCGCAAGTCGATCGGTGCGGCAACTTCAACAACGTCATCATCGGCCGCGACCACGCCAAACCGCAGATGCGCCTGCCGGGCAGCGGCGGCATTCCCGACGTGACCCTGTACAATCCGCGCACGATGTTGTACGTGCCGCGCCACTCGCGCGCCGTGTTTGTGGACAAAGTCGATTTCGTCAGCGGCCTCGGCCACACGCCCGACCGCATCAGCGGCACCGGCCCGCAATACTGCATCACCAACCTCGGCCAGTTCGATTGGGCCAACGGCCTTATGCGGCTGATAGCCCATCATCCGGGCCAAACGTCGGAGGCAATTCAGACCAAGACCGGCTTTCCGCTGGAAGTCGCACCCGATGTGCGCGAAACCGAGCCGCCAACTGTTGAAGAGATTGCGTTGCTGCGCGAAACAATCGATCCGTTGGGTGTACGCAAATTAGAGACGCTCAGCGGCGGACCGCGCAAAGAATTGATCCGCGAGATTCTGCGGCGCGAAGCGGCTATGGCTTGATCGCTGCAATCGCCATCGAGGGCCACTTGTGTTCAAACCGCTGGCTGTCAAACTGCATGCGCCTCCGTTGCGCTACAACGCCGTACCGCGTCCGCGCCTCACTCAGCGGTTAAGTGCACGGCCCATCACGTTGATCTCGGCCCAGGCCGGTTCGGGCAAGAGCACGCTGCTCAGCGAGTGGATCGCGCACACATCGCAACCTATCGCCTGGGTGTCGCTCGACGCCGACGACAACGATCCGGTGCGCTTCTGGTCGTATGTGGTCGCCGCACTGCAGCGCTTTGCCCCGCAGGCGGGACAGACGCTGTCACAAACACTGAACACTGGTTCGCTCGGTGCACTGCAGCCACTCTTAATCGATCTGCTCAACGATCTGGAAACAACCGCCCAACCCATCCGCCTCGTCCTCGACGATTATCACGTCATCATCACGCCCGCCATTCACGACGCACTGCATTTCGTGCTCGATCACTTGCCGGGCACGCTGCGAGTCGTCATCGCCACGCGCATCGATCCGCCGCTGCCGCTGCCGCGCTGGCGCGTGCGCGATCAACTAACCGAACTGCGCGGCGCGGATCTGCAATTTACGCCCGACGAAGCCGCCGCTTTCCTCACGCACACGATGGGTTTATCGCTTACGCCCGCTGATACCCACACACTGACCGCGCGCACCGAAGGTTGGATCGCGGGCCTGCAATTGGCCGCGCTTTCGCTGCACGATGCGACAGACGCGCATCAATTCGTCACGGCGCTGGCCGGTACGCATCAACACATCCTCGATTACCTCGTCGAAGAAGTGTTGACCGCGCAGCCTGAGCCGGTGCAAGACTTTCTGATGCACACGTCGATCCTCGCCCGCTTTAACGCCGCGCTGTGCGACGCGATTACAAAGCGATCGGACAGTGCGGACCTGTTGAACAAGTTGGATAAGGGCAATCTCTTCCTTGTCACGCTCGATACCGAACGACAGTGGTTTCGCTATCATCATCTCTTTGCGGAACTGCTCCGTGCCCGATTGGCCAAGCTGCACCCAACGGCGACGGCAACGCTGCACCTCACAGCATCACAGTGGTTCGAGCAAGCCGGATCGATCGAAGAATCGATCGGGTATGCGTTGGCCGCCAAAGATTTCGAGCGTGCTGTTCAGCTGATCGAGCGTGTCTGGCTAACGATGCTGCACAGCGGCCAGATCGTCACGGCGCTGCGCTGGCTCGACGCCCTGCCCGCCGACGTGCTGCGCGCCGCGCCGCTGCTCAACGTGGCGTATGGCTGGGGCCTAGTTTTAAGCGGTAAGCATGCGGCGATTGAGCCTTATTTGCAGGCCGCCGAACGAGCCGTCGAACAGCAGATCGCGATCGAAACGTGGCAGTCCGCCGAGCCGCGCGTGGCGCGTCTTCAGGCGGAGGTGGCCTGCTTGCGAGCGCTGGCCGCGCGCGCGCGTGGCGAAGCCGCTCGCGCTCAGGCTTACGCCGAGCAAGCCATCGTGTTAGCGCCGCCGGAATATGGCTGGTTGCGCGGCAATGCCTACGTGATTCTGGGTCAGGTGTATTTCGATCAAGGCCAGGCCGATCAAGCGCTAGCGGTCTATCAACAAGCGTTACCGTTAGCGTTGGGGGCCAGTAACTATGTGGCCGTCAGCCTGATTACCACCTATTCGGCGCTGGCGCAACGCTTGTTGGGGCGGTTGCGGGAGGCGGCGGCTATTTGTCGTGAAGGCCTACGACGAGCCGACGAGCTGCACTTTGAGCAGCTGCCCGCTGTAAGCGTGATCGATGTCACGTTGGCGACGGTGTATTACGATTGGAACGATCTCGACGAGGCCGAACGTCATGCGCGCCACGCCTATGAACTCGGCCAGCGCAGCGGCTATGCAGAGGCGCTGCGTGTGGGTGGCGCACTGATCGCTCGCATTTACCTTGCGCGCGGACAAGTCGCCGCGGCGGCTGAGCTGTGCTCGCGTCTGGCAACTGGTTCACAATCGGGCGCGGCGGCCGGGCTGGCCATGTTGATCGATACGCAGGTGCGCTGCATGCTGGCTCAAGGCGATGTGGCGAGCGCGGCACAGATCGCCGCTCGCCTGGTTGAGCGAACTCAACCGGCACCCGAGGTGGCGCAGATCGCGGCCGCGCTCATTCAGGCGCGAGTCGCCATCAGCGATCAACGGCTAACTGAAGCGCTGACGACGCTCACTGCGAGTATCGCGACGCTGGACGCCCGAGCGTTGATCGGGCCGCTGATCGAAGCGCTGGTGCTGCGGACCAAGACGTACGCCCAGCTCAACCAAACCGATCGGGCTTTGGCAGATTTGCGGCGGGCGTTGTCGCTTGGCCAGCCAGAAAACTTCGTGCGCGTCTTTGTCAACGAAGGCGAAACGCTGCGATTGTTGCTTTCAGATCTTAGATTTTCGATTGAGAAACAATCTGCAAGTCAGGGACGTGATCAACTCATTCAGTACGTCACCCATTTAGGGTCGGCTTTTTCCACAGTGCAAACTTCAGCCATTACCGTAAAATCAGGTTTCAGAATTCAGAATTCAGAAATCCAATTGACCGATCGAGAATTGGAAGTTCTGCGCTTGATGGCGCAGGGTCTCGCCAACTCTGAAATCGCCGCGAAAATGGTCGTAGCCGAGAGTACCGTTAAGAAGCACATCAACCACCTCTTTGACAAGTTGGACGTACAGGCGCGCGTGCAGGCTATCCTCAAAGCCCGCGAACTCGGTTTGATCGACCCGTAACGCATCGATCTGCTCCCTTTCACCCCGCAAAGATTCACCCGCGCCTTCACCCGCAGGTGGACGACAGTTCACCCCCGGCCGTTGTACACTGACGCCATCAAACGGCAGGGGCAACATGAAATCTCATTTGGGCATCAACCAATCCGCTACGTATCAAATTCAAGTACAGGGCCGTTTACCTGATCGCTGGCTGGACCTGTTCGAGAACTGGCAGGCCGTCAACGACGACGAAAGCGACACGACTACGCTCAGCGGCCCGGTGGCCGATCAAGCCGCGCTACACGGCTTGCTGCAAGCCCTATACGCAGTTGGTCTGCCGATCTTGTCTGTGCAAATCCAATAGACCTTTCAGGAGGCTCGCCTTGGCTACGACAATCAGAACATCGATCAACTCCAAGCCGGTGATGTGGGTGGGTGTAGGACTGGCGCTGCTCGCCGCGCTAGCCTACGCGCTGATCGGCTTGGGCGTGTTAACCGTCGGCGACATCAAAGCCGATGAGGGCAGCGGCAACATCACTTATATCGCCGCCGCCTGTTACACCCTCGGCGGACTGTTGATCCTGCTTCGCCGTCGCGGCCTGTGGATCATCGGCCTTGTAATCAACACGCTGGTCTTGATGTTCTTCTTCCAGATGTATCAGACTCGACCGATCGTCGTCTTCTCGCCGGGCGGCCTGCTCACCAAAGCCGCACAAATTTTGCTGGAAATCAGCCTGCTGTATCTCATCATCACCGATTGGCGCACGTCGCGCCGTTAAAGGAAGTCAGCATGAACACACGTCGCGTCACTGCCGAGATGTTGCAGCACTTGCCGGAACCCGCGCAGCGCTATCTGAACTACACCGGCGTCATCGGCCAACCGTGGATCGACACGGTGCGCATCAAATATACAGGCATCTTTCGCCTGGGCGCAGACAAGCCATGGCTACCCATCAAAGCCACGCAAGTCTATTCGACTCAGCCGCCCGCCTTTCGCTGGCAAGCCCGCTTCAAAATGTTTGGGCTGTGGATCGTCAACGGCGACGACACGTATAAGAACGGCCACGGTCACATGTTTGGCAAAATCGCCGGGCTGTTCAACATCTTTGACGCGCGCGGCCCGGAGATCGATCAGGGCACGATGCTGCGCTACCTCAACGAGATGACGTGGTTCCCGATCGCGTTACTAAGCGATTACATCACGTGGCGCGCCGTGGATGATCAATCGTTCGACGTGATCTTCACCGACTGCGGCCAGTCCGTCACCGCCCGATTGTTCATCGCGCCCGACGGCCGCCTGGTCAACTTCAGCACGCAGCGCTATCGCGAAAACAACGGCACGTACACCTACGATCGCTGGGACACGCCGATGACGGAATGGGCACAACTCGGTGGGCTAAACCTCCCCGTTCGCGGCCAGGCGGTGTGGAAGCTGCCGGACGGTGATCTGCCGTACGCCGATCTCAAGCTGACCGAAGTGGAATATAACGTACCGATTCCAACTTTCTAATCAATAACTTGTAGTTGAACGATATTCGGTACTTTGGAGGTCCAGGTTATGAACACAACATCGTCCCCATCCAGATTGAGCCGCCGCAGGTTTTTGAAGTTGTTGGCGACCGGCGGCGCAACCATTGCCGGAGGCTATCTGCTCTGGGAATCTGCGCCATGGCTTGATTATGATCAACAAGTTAATCTGACTCAGAAACCGCTCGAAAAGAACCAATCTGGGCCGCAACAACTGCGCGAATTGGTGCGCTACGCGACGCTGGCTGCGAATGGACACAATACCCAACCGTGGAAATTCGCCATCCAAGAATCCACTGTCGAAATTCATCCCGATTATGCGCGACGCTTGACGATTGTCGACCCACAGGACCGTGAACTCTGGATCAGTCTGGGATGCGCGCTGGAAAACTTGTTGATCGCGGCCTCCGCAGCGGGCTATGCGTCTGAAGTGATTTATCCCGACTCGACCGATGTCATTCGCGTCCGGCTGACCACCGACACACCGCATGCCAGCCCGCTATTCGAAGCAATCCCGCTTCGCCAAAACGTCCGATCGGAATATGACGGACAACTTGTGAACAGCCATGATCTCGATCAGATACAGGCTTTGATGCTAGAGCCTGGCGTGTCGCTGCGGTTCGCAACCAACCAACCCGATCTGGCGGTGGTGCTCGACTACGTTCAGCAGGGCAATTTGAATCAATATGCGGATCGGGCGTTTATTGCTGAGTTGATTCAGTGGCTCCGTTTTACAAAAAAGGAGGCGCTAGCTTCGCTCGATGGTCTGTATACACTATGCTCGGGCAATCTGGAAGTGCCGCGCTGGCTGGGTCGGATGTTTGTGTCAGGCACTACGCCGCAACAGCAGGCCGATATCGACGCAAAGAAGTTACGCAGTTCCGCTGGCGCAGTGATTGTGGCTTCAGAGTCGGAAGATAAAGTCGCTTGGGTGCGTGTGGGACAAGTGTACGAACGCTTGGCGCTTACGCTCACTAGATTGAACATCCAGTCGGCTTTCTTGAATCAACCCATCGAAGTCGCTGATGTGCGCGACCAATTTCAAAGCGCCCTGGGCTTAGGCACAGCTAGGCCGCAATTGCTGTTGCGCTATGGCTATGCGTCTGCGATGCCCCGCTCACTGCGTCGGCCAGTCGAGCAAGTGTTACTACCTGCGTAGTCGCTGTATAGGAAAGGATCAGAATATGAGTGACAAAATCTTGGTCGCTTACGCATCAAAGTATGGCGCAACCGCGGAGATCGCCGAGAAGATTGGGGCGACATTGAAGCAAACGGGATTGAACGTCGAACTCCGACCTGCAGAGCAAGTGACGGATGTGACGTCTTATGCAGCGGTGGTGCTGGGCAGCGCCGTCTACGCCGGGATGTGGCGCAAAGAAGCTGTCGAGTTTTTGGAGACCCTTGAGCCGCAGCTAGCCGATCGGGTGGTGTGGTTCTTCTCATCCGGTCCGACCGGCGAAGGTGATCCAATCGAGACGATGAAGGGCTGGCGTTTTCCCGAAGCGCAGCAATCCATCGCTAGTCGCCTGCGCCCGCGCGACATCGCGTTCTTTCATGGTTATATCAACCTGAAGAAACTCAATTTGGCAGAGAAAATGATCGTAAAAGGCATCAAAGCGCCGACCGGCGACTATCGCGATTGGAGCGCGATCACGGCCTGGGCTACCCATATTGCCGAAGCACTCCGCGTGGCCGCGTAACAGACGAGGTTATTCTTCGAGTGCGTACCCGATGCCGCGGATGGTGCGGATGATGGGGCGATTGACGGCTACCACGGCCTTTTGTCGAATGTGATAAATGTGCGAGCGAACGGTTTCGGCGGCTTCCTGCGCGTCGGGATCATAATGGTGGACCTCGCGGATGAGTTCCTGCGGCGGGACAACACGCGGCGCTTCACGCACCAGATATGCCAGCAGGCTGAACTCAGTCGGACTGAGATCCAGTAGCACGTTATCCACTGTGACAACGTGCCGAGCATTATCGACGATCAAGCCATGACGTTTCAAAAACCGATCGGCTCCATCGATCGTCGGCGAAGGCAGCTGAGGGTCAACAAACGATCGGCTTTCGATGACAGGCGATTGGTCCAGCACTGGCCGAATCTGTAACCGCTCCTGTCTTCGCACTAACGCCGAGTTGATGCTGTCGCGCAAGTCGCCGGTTCGGCACGGCTTGAAGAGATAATCGTGTGCGCCGTGACGCAGCGCCTCGACTGCTGACTCCAGTGAAGCGTGCGCTGTCAATACAATAACACTGGTGGCTGGCCAACGCTGTCGCAACGCTGCCAACACCTCCAGTCCGCCGATGCCTTTCATTTTGAGATCAAGCAGCACGACTTCAAACTCGGTTTCGGCGCTAGCCCGCAACGCGGCTTCGCCGCTCGCTACTGCCGTTACCCGGTAGCCTTCCCGCAGCAGGAAGCGCTCCAGAAAATAGCGGATGACGTCTTCGTCGTCGACAACTAGGATAGCGGGGGTATCAGTAACCGAATTCATGGTGTGTAAGATAAAGTCGGCTGGCGAGCAATAACTTAACCGGGTGGCGATACATCAACTGACTTGACTTTATCAAATTCACACCGATTATGCAAGTCCTCGGATAGAGGTGTCCGCAGAGCATTTGAGTGTGACCGAGCGGTGCAGGTCCGCTTTCTAGCCGCCCTTGCCATGACAAGAAAACTTTTGTATAATTCGCGCCGCTCAACCAACCGGTGGCGTAGCTCAGGGGTAGAGCAGGGGACTCATAAGCCCTTGGTCACAAGTTCAAATCTTGTCGCCACCACCAATACAAAACGATCGACCGAGTTCAAGCGGTCGATCGTTTTCATTTCACCGACATCACCCCAGCGCCAGTCGCGCCAACTGCCCGGCCCGTTGGGATTGCGCCGGGCGCACCTCGTCTTTGAGGCAATGCCAACGCACCTGTCGAGTTTTTGAGGCCGCCACAATAGATTGCCACAACGCGCGATGTTTCACGGGCTGATCGTCTTTGGTACGCCAGCCGCGCGCCGCCCAGTCTTTAACCCACTGCTGTGCGCCTTGTGCGACGTAATCGGATGGCGTGTAAAGGTGCACCGTTCGATCGGTGGGTGCGGCCAACAGGCCTTGCTGCGCAGCTAGCAAATGCAACCGATTGGCCGACGTCGTTGCTTCGCGTCCGCTCAACTCGTGCGCCTCGCCTTCAACTTCGACGATGACGGCCCAACCGCCCGGCCCGGTCTGCCCGATGCATGATACGCCTGTAAAGACGTGCACAGCCTGCGCGTCGGACAGCGGCAAAGCCGATCGGGGTATCTGGCCCACCGCAAGTCGATCCACCCGCTCATTCAGTGGATCGCCAGCGTGACCTTTCACCCAGTGCCATTCGATCGTGTGTCGTTGTAAAGCCGCATCGAGTTGCTGCCACAAATCCTGATTGGCAACGGCTTTCTTGTCGCTAGTCTGCCAGCCCTTGGCTTTCCAACGTGCGAGATAGTCGCTGACACCTTTTTGCACGTAAGTCGAATCGGTGTGGAGCGTAACGCGGCACGACACCTTCAATGCCGACAGCGCAGCGATGACGGCCTGCAGTTCCATACGATTATTCGTCGTGCGCGGCTCACTGCCCATCAGTTCTTTTTCCACGTCGCCAAACTGCAGCACGGCCGCCCAGCCGCCTGGGCCCGGGTTCGGATCGCAAGCGCCATCAGTATAGATGATAACATCCGGTTGTTTGCTCATAGGTTTAGTTTATCACAATGTACAGAAAAGCAGTCACTTAGTTAAAGAACAGTCAAAAGACGTTGCGATAGCAAGACATGCCGCATGGCACAAATGGATGGATTACTAATATTTCTCATGACAATCTACTTTAGACATAGTGTTTGGTATGTGATATGTTAAAATAGTGCAAGGCTTGGACATAGTTAAAAACCTGTTTCGTTCTGAGGAGATTATCCATGGAGACCAAGACGTTTAAGGCTCCGGCCATTCATTGCGGCCACTGCACCAATGCGATTGAAATGGAAGTCGGCGAACTATCCGGTGTGAAGTCTGTTACCGCCGATCTGGATTCCAAGATGGTTACCGTTAGCTGGGATGTCCCCGCCAACTGGGAAGCTATTCAAAGTTTGATGGAAGAGATGGGTTATCCGCCTGCTAAGTAAACCCTCACGAAGTCAATGCGTCGCTATTGAACTATAGAATCTAGCTCGAGGGATCTGATGGCTGAAGTCAAGAATGTCACTTTGCCTGTGACGGGTATGACGTGCGCCAACTGTGCGGCCACGATCGAACGTCAAGTCCGCAAACTGCCCGGCGTCAATGTCGCTAATGTCAATCTCGCCAGCGAGAAACTCTCGGTGGCGTTTGACCCGTCACTGCTGGACGAGCAAGGCATCATCGCGCGCGTTCAGAAAGTGGGTTACGGCATTGCCACCGGCAAAACCGAGCTGCCCATTACGGGCTTGCGTGATAATTCAGATGCGATAGGCCTGGAGAAGCTACTGGCCAAGCAGAATGGTGTTTTGGCCGTCAGCGTAAGTTATGGCACCGAACGTGCATTACTGGAATATGTGCCTGGCATGACCAGCATCGCCGAATTAGCAACGGTAATCCGCAAAGCGGGCTTCGACATCGTCCAAGTAGGCGAGAGTGAATCGATCGAGGATGTGGAGGCGAAGGCCCGCGCAGCTGAGGTAAGTCGGCAACGCCGCTTATTGATCATCGGCCTGTTGTTTACCGTGCCGTTGATGGTCTACAGCATGTCGCGCGATTTTGGTTTAGTATCCTTCGACGGCGATCAGTTCGCGATGCTGATCCCTGCCACGATCGTGCAATTTGCCGTTGGCTGGCAGTATTACGTGGGAGCGTACAAGAGCCTCCGCGCTGGCGGCGCGAATATGGACGTGTTGATCGCGCTCGGCTCATCGGTAGCCTATTTTTACAGTGTCGGCGTCACTTTCAAGCTGATCCTCAGCGAGAGTGTCTACTTCGAAACCGGTGCAGCCATCATCACGCTGATCATGCTGGGCAAGTTCCTTGAAGCCCGCGCCAAAGGCAAGACCTCGGAAGCGTTGAAGGCACTGATGGGTCTGCGCGCCAAGACCGCGCACGTCATACGTGACGGCGCCGAGATCGAGATCGATATTGAGCAAGTCGTCGTCGGCGATACCGTCGTCGTGCGGCCGGGCGAGAAAGTGCCGGTCGATGGGTTGATCAGCGAAGGCCGCTCGGCGCTGGATGAATCGATGATCACAGGCGAATCGATGCCGGTCAGCAAAGGCCCCGGCGATGAGGTCATCGGCGCAACCATCAACAAAGAAGGTCTGATCAAATTCGAAGCGACGAAGGTGGGCAAGAACACCACGCTGGCCCAAATCGTGCGGATGGTGCAGGAGGCGCAAGGCAGCAAAGCGCCGATTCAAAAACTGGCCGATCGGATTAGCGCCTATTTCGTGCCCGCTGTCATCGGCATTGCCCTGCTGACGTTTGCCGGTTGGTTGATCATCGCGCGCGCCGATTGGCCCGGGGCTATGATCAACGCCGTGGCTGTACTCGTCATCGCCTGCCCGTGCGCGCTGGGTCTAGCTACGCCGACCGCCATCATGGTGGGCACAACCAAGGGCGCCGAGAACGGCATCTTGTTTAAGAACAGCGAAACGCTGGAGCGCGCTGGTCGTGTGAAAGTGGTGGTGTTGGATAAGACTGGCACGATTACGCGTGGCACACCCACCGTGACTGATATTATTGCTACCTCTCAACAGTCGTCGAATGAAGTGCTGCGGCTCGCGGCCAGTGCCGAACGCGGTTCAGAACATCCGTTGGGCCGAGCGATCGTCGAGGCGGGTCAGGATAAAGGGCTGAACGTCGTCGAGCCGGACAAGTTCCGATCGGTTAGCGGCTTTGGCATTCGCGCCACGGTTGAAGGTCGCGCGGTGATTATCGGCAATCCGCGCATGATGCAAAACGAAGGCCTCGCGCTGAACGGGCTGCAAGGCGATGTCAATCGACTGCAGGCCGAGGGCAAGACGGCGATGATCGTGGCGGTGCGTGAAACAGCCGATGGGCCAGCACAACCAATCGGATTGATTGCGGTTGCGGATACCATCAAACCCGATTCGCGCGAGGCCATCGCCGAACTGCGACAGTTGGGCCTGGATGTGATCATGATCACCGGCGACAACGCACGCACGGCGGAAGCGATTGCGAAACAAGTCGGCATCGAACATGTCTTGGCCGAAGTGCTGCCGGGTGATAAAGCCGCCGAGGTGAAGAAACTGCAAAGCGACGGCCAACTGGTGGCAATGGTCGGTGATGGCATCAATGATGCGCCTGCACTAGCACAGGCCGATGTCGGCATTGCGATCGGCACCGGCACCGACGTGGCGATGGCGGCGGCGGGTGTGACGTTGATCAGCGGCGAATTGCGCGGTGTGGGTCGCGCCATCTCGTTGTCGCGCGGCACGCTGCAAACGATCGTACAGAACCTGTTCTGGGCGTTTTTCTACAATGTCGTGTTGATCCCGATCGCGGCTTTCGGTTTTCTCGTACCGATGATCGCGGCGGGCGCGATGGCGTTCAGTTCGATCTTCGTCGTAACCAACAGTCTGCGACTGCGCGGCTATAAAGTGCAAACTCTGGCCGCACCGAAACCGTTGTCACGCCAGCTCGTCGAATTGGCGCCGCGTTTGATTGCACCTGCAGCCGCACTCGCCGTGCTGATCGCCATCTCGACAGGCTGGCTTATGCCGAGGCAAACCGGCGGCAGTAGTAGCGGTATGGGTGTCATGGGCGGCGGCGGTGGCGCCGCATCAACGCTGACAACCTTTAGGGCGTTTATTGATACGGGCGGGACGATTATGCCCGGTCGGCGCTGGCAGTTGGGTGTAACCATTCTCGATCAGTTTGGACGGCCCTTCGTTGACTTCGATTACATGACGCGCCGTATGTATGTGACGGCGGTCAGCCGCAATCTATCTCACTTAGTAGAAGCGGCCGTACTGCCCGGAGCCGATGGTGTGATGCTGCCTGAAATGATCTTTCCGGCGGCGGGTCAATACGTCGTCTTTGTCGATTTCCAGACTCAGGCTGGCCGATCGGAGAGTGTAAACACTGCGTTGACGGTTGGAGCCAACCAGGCGACTAACGCCGCAACAGCGCTGGCGGTATTGACTGAGCAGACCATCGACGATCTTCACATCGCCTTGAAATCGGACGATGTGTTGAAGGCCAAGCAACCCGCGGTGTTGCGCTTTGTGGTCACCGACGCGACCGGCAAAACGGTGACAGCCGACGTAGCTACACAGACAGGCACTGTTGGACATCCGGTGATTGTCGATGAGGCGCTGATGCAGTTGTTACGTCCGGAGTTCAAGGATCGCCAGAATTTGCAGTTTACGGCTAATTTTCCTAAGTCTGGAAAATACAAAGTGTGGTTTGCGTTTCAGTATGAAAGGCAACTGCGTCAGGCCGAATTTGTCATTGAAGTTCAGTAAGCTGGGTTGCCAGTCGCGTAGCATGCGGCTGGCACAGCGCCACTACCGTTACTCCGCTTAATCGCCATGGTTAGCCGTCAGATTCAGCACGCCATCTCCGGCAGCTGGCGCAGCTGGATCGAGGGCGACGTTTAGCACACGCCACGTGTGGAGGTTGGATGGCACACCGGCTGCGCAATAAGTTCCGGGAAGATGCCGAAGATCGATCGAGGGCTGCACGTTACCGCGCTTGGGTCGGTGTCGTGTTGGTCTTTATCAGCCTGCTGGCAGCCTGGGCGCTGATTACCAGTTGGTATCGCGATCAACTGCTCGCCGAAAGGCGCGCGCAGTTGTCGGCCGATGTTGCCCACGATGGCAATGCCCTTATCAGCGCGATCAATCGCCGAGTGGTCGTGCTGCAAAGCCTGGCGGCGTTCATCCTCTCACACCACGATGAAACCGACATGGCCGAAGAAACTAATCTGTCTTCAACCTGGCTGCAGCAAAACGTGTCCGGTATTGACTACATCTCGATCGCGCCCGGCGGCGTACAGAGCTACGTATTTCCCGCCGCCGCTGGGGCGGACCTGCCCAACACCGATTTACTGCACAATCAATCACCCGCTGTCCAGGCCACCGTCAACCGTGCCCTTGAGGGTCGGCAAGTGGCGCTGGGCGATGTGATACAGCTGGCCTCAGGCGAACGCCAGATTGTGGCATATTACCCAGTGTACAGGGGCGAAGACTTGTGGGGGCTGGTGACGCTGGGTATGAACTTTCAGACCATCGTGGAAGAAGCGAGCCTCGGCGCAAGCCTGCCTGACATCGATGTGATGTTGCGCAATGACTGGGGGCGCATCTTATACGGGACTGAAGCGGTGTTAACGCGGACGCCGGTAACGTATCATTTGATTGGCCTGCAGCATGATTGGGTGCTGGCCGTAGCGCCGCACATTAGCTGGGATGCGTTAATTGATGAGGCCTTGTGGCCGTTCCAGGCAGCTGGCCTGCTGGTCGTAAGTCTGCTCACTATGCTCATTGTTGTGGTAATCAATCAGCAAGCGCGACTAACCGCCGTGGTTCGCCAACGTACGTCAGACCTGCTATCCGCGCAAAATGATCTAGAAGCGCACGTCCAACAACGCACAGCTGAATTAACGGCGGCCAATGCCGAACTGAGCAGCGAAATTGCAGTGCGTAAAAGGGTAACCCAGCAGTTGCGTGAATCGGAAGCCCTGTATCGCACGTTGATTACGACCTTGCCGGACGCGGTCACCTTTACGAATCGTAAAGGGCAAATCACGTTTGCTTCAGCTAAAGCGGTGCAGATTTTCGGTTGCGAGGATGCCGCGGAAATGGTCGGGCAACCGCTATTGCGTAGCGTTATACCGGCTGAACGCGCCCGCGCGCGCGCCTGGCTTCAACATCTACTCGATGGCACCCAGTTTACCGACTCCAGCCAGTTTACGCTGCGCCGTAAAGATGGCAGTCATTTCATCGGCGCTGTAGATTCGGCCAGCCTGTACGCGGACGACGGTCGCCTTTACGGGCTGTTATCGATTACGCGCGATATCACCCAACGCGTCGAAATGGAAGCGGCCTTGCGCCGCGCACATGCTGAGTTGGAATTGCGCGTGCAGGAACGCACCGCGGAACTCTCACAAATCAACGAAGCGCTGCGAGCTAGTGAGGCGAAATTTCGCACCATTGTCGAGCACTCGATCGACGGCATCACGTTGATTGACGAAGCAGGGCTGGTGCTGGAGTGGAACCGCGGGCAGGAATTGATTACGGGCATTCCACGCGAGGAGGCGCTCGGCCAACCGATTTGGGATGTGCAGGCTCGCCTGGCCCTGCCGGAGCAACAATCGCCAGAGCGCCACCGTCGGGTAGTTCAGCTAGGCCATGAATTTCTGGCAACAGGTCAACTACCGGCGAACAATCCCAGCGTGGAACGGCCTATTCTGCGACCCGATGGTACACAACGCATCATCCAGCCCCTGCCTTCGCCCATCCGCACCGAGCGTGGCTTTATGATTGTCAGTATTACCCGCGATGTGACCGAGCGCAAGCAGGCTGAGGAAGCGTTGCGCGAGAGTGAAATGCGCTTTCGCACTGTTGCGAATTTCACCTACGACTGGGAGTACTGGCAGAGCCCAACTGGCGAGGTCTTGTATATGTCGCCATCGTGCAAGCGCGTGACGGGCTACCCAGATCAAGACTTCATTAACGATCCCGCTTTGTTGGAACGGATCATGCATCCTGATGATCAAACCGACTTTATGAGCCACTCTCACCAAACCACCCAGCACGGTGATACTACCCCGATCGATTATCGAATCATCCGATCGGATGGGACGATCCGCTGGATCGGGCATGTGTGCCGCGTGGTTTTTGATGAGCAAGGTCGGCCGTTAGGGCGGCGCGTCAGCAATCGGGACATCACGGAACGTAAGCGTGCCGAAGAAGGGTTACGGGAGCAGGAGAAACTCTATCGGAGCATTTTTGAAACCACCGCCGACGGCCTGGCGATCTGCAACCTTGATGGTCAGATCATGGAAACCAATCCGGCGTTTTGCGAGATGCATGGCTACCAAAGCGAGGAAATAATCGGTCGACGCATCATGTCGTTTGTTCATCCGACGCACCGGCATCGGTTTATTCAAAGCGTACAGGCCATTCAGACTGGCTCAACGTTTGAAGATCAAACCGTGCACTTGCGCAAGGACGATCAACCATTTCACGTCGAGCTGCATGCGGTCGGTCTGACCTATTACGGTCGCCCCCATATGCTCTACATTGTGCGCGATGTCAGCGCGCAAGTCGAGGCTTACCTCCGTTTGGAACAACGCGTTCAAGAGCGCACCCACGAACTGAGCATGCTGCTGGAATTCTCGCACAGTATGACCCGCACGCTGGAAATGAAGCCCTTACTGCGGTTGATCTTGAATCAGCTTCGATCGGTCGTGGACTACACTGGCGCGACGATCTTGTCCATATCGGGGACTGAGCTGATCTTCGTGGCTCATCAGGGACCGGTGCCAGAAGCCGAGATGCGCCGCCTGCGCTTTTCCGTCGACTCACCGTTGGGCCGCGTCGTGTTGGCGCGCATGCAGCCGGCCATCATCGCCGATGTACAAAGCGACAGCGCGTTGGCGCGTGCCTTTCAAGCTACGATTGATACCGCTCTCACGACGACCTTCCGTTACATCCGGGCCTGGTTGGGTATTCCGTTGATCATGTCAGAACGCATTATCGGTATGCTGGCGATCTCGCACTCACAGCCCAACTATTTTACGCAGCGCCACGCCGATCTGGCGTTGGCCTTTGCCAATCAAGCTGTGCTAGCCATGGAGAACGCGCGCCTGTACGAACAGGCGCAAGACCTGGCGACGATGCAAGAACGCCAACGCCTGGCCCGCGACTTGCATGATTCCGTGTCACAGACACTGTTTTCAGCCAGCCTCACCGCGCAGGTGCTGCCACGGCTGTGGGAGCGCCATCCAGATGAAGCGCGGCAGGGGCTTGATGAATTGAGCCGATTGACACGCGGCGCATTGGCTGAAATGCGTACACTGCTCGTCGAGCTGCGCCCGAACGTACTGGTTGAATCCAAATTGGGCGATCTCTTACAGCAATTAGCGGATGCCGTCACCAGCCGCACCCGGGTGCCCATTCAGGTCGTCACCGATGGCTACGCGCCCCTGCCTCCCGATATTCAAGAAGCTCTATATCGTATTGCACAAGAGTCCCTGAACAACATTGCCAAGCATGCGAACGCTTCGCAAGCGCTTGTCCACTTAAAGTATCGCGGTGTTCCAAACAGCTCAGCGCTTGACAATGATCATTCACTGGGTGTAGAACTAAGCGTGAGTGATAACGGTCGCGGCTTCGATCAAACAGGCATCTCGGCCGATCACCTGGGGCTGGGTATTATGCGCGAACGAGCCGAAGCCATTCAGGCGGATTTTGTCGTCGACAGCCAGCCAGACCGGGGCACGCAAGTAATTGTCAGGTGGCCCAAACTTCCATCAAGTGAGTTGACATGACCGACGCTCGGCGTATTCGAGTCTTGATTGTGGACGATCATGCTGTCGTTCGCAACGGTTTGCGATTCTTTCTACTAGCGTTTGATCAGCTGGAGTTGATCGGTGAGGCGGCCAGCGGCGAGGAAAGCCTGGAAGCCGCCGCCTTGATGCAGCCCGATGTGATTTTGATGGATCTCATGATGCCTGGCATGGGCGGCGTTGCCGCCATCCGCGCCATCCGGCAAAAATACCCTGCGATCCAGCTCATTGCGCTGACCAGCTTTGCCGATGATCAGACCGTGCAAGCAGCGCTCAAAGCAGGCGCCATCAGCTATCTGCTCAAAAACGTGTCGGCGCAGGAATTGGCTGATGCTATTCAAGCCGCCTATAACGGACGAGCCACACTGGCCCCAGAAGCGACGCAAGCGCTGGTCCGCGCCATATCGGACACGCCAACCCCGGGCTTTGACTTGACCCCGCGCGAAAAAGAAGTCCTGCAGCTAATGATCGAAGGCCTGAATAATCACGAAATCGCCGAGCGGTTGGTCATCGGTCTCTCGACGGTCAAGTTTCATGTCAGCAGCGTACTTTCCAAGCTGGGAGCCGGCAGTCGAGCCGAAGCCGTTGCGGTAGCGCTGCAAAATCACCTGCTCCCCTGACCAGCTTCAACCTACTCTAACGACTAGGCTGGAAACCATTCGCCTGTGCAAGTTGTGAACTCCACTCTGGGCTGAGGCGTTATTGAGCGTTCCGTCTTACCCTTACAGTGGCCAGTTAAGTATCTCTAGCCAAAGCATAGGCCGCTCGAATGATTCCAGTTCCTCAAGTAACAGATATTCGCGTCTTGATTGTCGACGATCTGGCGGTCGTACGCAGTGGCCTAAGAATCTGTATCAGCGCTTTCGACGATCTGCACCTGGTCGGTGAAGCTGCAAGTGGCGACGAGGCCGTGGCTTTATGCCAGGCCGCCCACCCCGATGTGGTCCTGCTCGATCTGAATATGCCGGGATTATGCAGCGTGGCCGCCATGCGTCAGATAAGATACCAGTGCCCTCAAGTTCAAGTTATTGCCATGTCTAGTTTTCAGGGCGAAAGCATGTTGCAAAACATGCTGGACAACGGGGCTATCGGTTGTCTGCTTAAGAACATCTCCTCGGATGAGTTGGCCAACACGATTCGAACTGCGTATCAACAACCTCAACCAAGTCGCGAAGCGCAGGAACCGACGTTCCTACCCAGACCCAACACACCTTGCAAAGGCGCGACCTGTCCTTGGGACTGGAATTGTCGATCGGCCAGTTGATGACTTTAGACTTTTGAGTAAAGCGGACCCATCGGCTGTCGGTAGGAGTCGAGTCATCGGATTACCAGCGATCGGAGTCACCTCGATCCAGTTTAACTTCCACCACGATTAAATCTCACTTATTTTAAACCAACGTTCGTAATTCTCTAAATTTGATTGACAGTTCCGCCCTAGCCGATCGGCCAGGGCGGTCTTCCGCCCTTAAGGGGGGGAAAAGACCACTCTGGTTGTGAGTGATGGTTCTCTCCTAGAGCGGGGTGTGTCCTACTTGATTTAGCAGTATTCTGAACGCTGTTTATAGGGGGAGTAAAGGTTGCCACCGCAGAATTGATCATCAAACTTGTGACAACCAGCATGACCTGTATATCCATGTGGCGCAGTGAAATCGTTCAAGTTAAGGAGAAATGCCGTGAGAGCACGCAGATTAGCCAACATTGTTTTTTCATTGATCGTAGTGGCGGCTCTAGTTCTGGGCACTGGTGGATTGAACACCAGCAACCAGGTAGCCGCCCAAGGCGGGCCAATTGCCCCGGATCCTACCAAAATTCCGCATTATTTTGGACCTTATCCAAACTGGGCTAACAGCCCACAAGTATTAGCTGACGCGCTTGTCAGTTTCAGCGGCGGGACGATGCTCCCCGGCGGTACTCCGCCTGAAGCAGTCGCCACCGTCGACCCCCGGACGGGGGGCATTTCAGCCGTCACTGTCACTTATCCGGGCAATGGTTATCTTACTCCGCCCGATGTGACGATTTATGCCGCAGGCGTTACGCCCACTCTTCAAGCCACAGCAGTGGCAACTATCTCACTGGGTGTTATTACCAATATCCAAGTCGATGAGACAGGGTTTGGTTTCACCGCACCTACCGTCACCCTAGACGGGGGCACACCTGAAATCACCGCGACTGCGGTCGTAAGTGGGTATGTCGATAATCTCACCTTGACCGATGGTGGAACCGACTACGTACATCCGATTGTCAGCATATCATTGCCCGATCTGCCCGGTGGCGACCCGGCGACCGCCATAGCCGTCGTGGGTGCAAGCGGTACGCCTCTCAGCGGTACGATCACCAGCATCCAAATCGTGAACCCCGGCGCCGGGTATTCCCACGCGCCTACCGTTTCAATCGCTGATGCAGGCGCTTTGCGACCGAGCTGGGCTTCTGGCATCCGTCGCCAAGCTTCTTCTAGCGGGAAATCGCCCAAGTACAGCACCCCCGCCGTAGTCGAAGCGACCATTGGTGTCGGTGCGATCAACGTGACGAACGGTGGTCAAGGCTATGACACTGCTCCGACTGTGACCATCGCTGATACCGTCGGTACCCCGGACAAGTATGCCAGCGCCACTGCCCACGTCTCGATCTTGGGAGCCGTTACGGCCATTTCTGTCACCAACCCAGGTGCAGGGTATCTGACGCCCGGCATCAAGAAGTTTGTTGACACATTGCCTGGCCTTGGCCCAACGGCGGCGAACAATCTTGGGAATTACATCCCAGTCGCCGTGCCTGACACTACAACCTACCCTGGCACCGATTACTACGAAATTGGCCTTGTTCAGTATCGCCATCAGTTCCACAGCAATCTGCCAGCCTCGTTGATGCGCGGCTATGTCCAACTATCCACGAACGTCATCACTGGTAGCCATGTGGCTTTGAGCAACGCGAGCCTCAATCCCGGTGGTGCAGCCACTCCGATTCTTCTGCCTAACGGCAGCCAAGCTTATGGCGTTGACGTTCCCCACTATTTGGGTCCAACGATCGTCGCCACCAAAGATCGACCAGTACGCATCCTCTTCCGCAACCTGTTGCCGACTGGCTCGGGTGGAGATTTGTTCCTCCCGGTTGATACAACCTTGATGGGTGCCGGCCCCGGTCCCGATCGGATGTTGCTCGATCCTAGTGGCGTGCCACTGGAGATGTCCATGGATTTGGGCACCGTCGATGACGAAGTGCGCAATCCAGCTTGCGGCGAAACGCCCAAGCCGAGGACATGCTACTCCGAAAATCGGGCCACCTTGCACCTCCACGGCGGTTTGACCCCTTGGATTAGCGACGGTACGCCGCATCAGTGGACGTCACCGGCTGGTGAGAACACGGCCTATCCTAAGGGTGTTAGTGTGGCCAACGTGCCAGACATGCCCGATCCCGGCCCTGGCGCAATCACGTTCTTCTACACGAATCAACAAAGTGCGCGGTTGTTGTTCTATCACGATCACGCTTGGGGCATCACTCGTCTGAACGTCTATGCCGGTGAGGCCGCTGGGTATTTGATCACCGATCAGGCCGAGCAAAACCTGTTCGTGGATAACAATCCTGATCCTGGGATCAATACTGCGCCCTTCCAAGATCTCGGTCTTGGCACCCCGCTCATCATTCAAGACAAGACCTTTGTGCCGAGCGCGGCCAAGATCGCCGAACAAGACCCGACCTGGGATGCTACTCGCTGGGGTGGAGAGGGCAATCTGTGGTTCCACCACGTTTACATGCCTGCTCAGAACCCAGGCGATCCGTCGGGCATGAGCGCGTATGGCCGCTGGATGTACGGCCCATGGTTCTGGCCGCCGGCCAAGACTGCTAAGTATCAGCCTATTGCCAATCCGTACTACGATCCGGCCTGCGATCTCAACAATCCAGCCACTTGGCAGTATCCGATTGATCCGTTCTGTGAGCCGCCTCTGATCCCGGGCACGCCCAATCTCTCGACGGGCATGGAACAGTTCAACGATACGCCGCTCGTCAACGGTGCAGCTTACCCGACCACGACGGTTGATCCCAAGGCCTATCGCTTCCGCATTCTGAACGCGGCCAACGATCGTTTCTTCAACCTGTCACTGTATGTGGCGGATCCTCGCACGGGTACGCTCAGCGAGGTCGCGCTCAACCAATCTGAACTCGATGCGGCTCAGACCGACCCGGTCGTCTTCCCGACGCCGGATACGAACTGGAGCAAGCCTGGCCCGAACTGGATCCAGATTGCCACGGAAGGCGGTTTCTTGCCCGCTCCAGTAGTAGTCCCAGCGCACCCGATCACGTGGATCACCGATCCGACGCGCTTTGACGTGGGCAACGTGGATCAGCACTCGTTGCTACTGGCGCCGGCCGAACGTGTGGATGTCATCGTCGACTTCTCGCAATTCCGTGGTAAGACGTTGATTCTGTACAACGATGCGCCTGCGGCCTTCCCGGCGCGCGTACCCGGTTACGACTACTACACCGGCGGGCCTGACATGTCACCGGCTGGTGCCCCGACTACCCTGCCCGGTTATGGTCCTAACACGCGCACTGTCATGCAAATCAAAGTGTCCAACGCTGCGCCGTCGGTAGCGTTCGATCGTCCGAACACCACCAACGACCGACTGGGGCAACTGGAAGCCGCATTCGCTCACCACGCGGATGGCTCAGGCGTGTTCGAATCCAGCCAGAATCCCATCATTGTCGGTCAGGCCGCCTACAACTCAGCGTATGGCACCGATTTCGTGAGCAGTGGCTGGTGCAACAGCCCCACCAACCCGAGCCCGCGCTGCGACGGGTATGCCCGGATTGCGGAAGGCTCACAGCCGACCGATCTATTCGGCTTCAATACTGTTGCGGCTCCCACCAGTAAGATGCAAATAGCATTCCAGCCGAAGGGCATCCACGACGAGATGAACTCGGCCAGTTTTGACGAGTTTGGCCGCATGACGGCGAACCTGGGCCTCGAAGCGCCGGGCGCAACACCGCTGACCCAAAACATCATCTTGTACCCGTACGTGAACCCGTCGACTGAGATCTTTAATGCCAGCGGACTGCCGAGCTCGCTCAAAGTGACCCCGATCATGACGTCAACCGACGGAACGCAGATCTGGAAGATCACGCACAACGGCGTGGACACACACCCGATCCACTTCCACCTGTATGACATACAAGTCATCAATCGGGTGACTTGGGACAACATCATCATTCCACCCGATCCAACCGAGTTGGGCTGGAAAGACACGGTCCGTGTCAGCCCGTTGGAAGACACCATCGTGGCCATGCGACCGGTGGTGCCAGCATTGCCCTTCGCAGTGCCGAATAGTATCCGGCCGCTAAACCCGATGATGCCCATCGGTGCCCGCGGCAACCAGAATGGCATCAACGGAAATCAGGCTGGCTTTAACAACACCGATGCTGCTGGTAATCCGATCGCGCCAATCGTGAATCAGTTAGTCGACTTTGCTTGGGAATACGTGTGGCACTGCCATATCTTGACTCACGAAGAGATGGACATGATGCGTCCGCAGTCGTTCGTTGTGCCGTATACGCGACCGCTGACGCCGACCCTGTTAACGAGCGTGGCCACTGCGCCCATCTCATCGACACCGCAAGTCGCGCTGACGTGGACCGACCCGACGCCGGCTAACATCACTACGACGTTAGGTAATCCGCGCAACGAGATCGGCTTCCGTATTGAACGCGCCACCGGCACCAGCGCCAGCGCAGTGTGGGTCGTTGTCACCACCACTCTAGCTAACCAAACGGCCTTTGTCGATACATCAGTGGGTTCTGGTACAACGTATCGATATCGAATCGTAGCGTTCAATATCGCCGGGAGCGCAACGTCCAACATCCGAACTGTAGTGACCCCGAGCGGTCCTAAGCCTGCCGCGCCGACTGCGTTGACTGCAGCGATGATGTCCGGCACCCAGGCTAGACTGACTTGGACTGACAACTCGACCATCGAAACGGGGTTCGTAGTCGAACGCTCAGTGAATGGTGGAGCGTATACGAACCTCGCCACAGTCGGGCCGCGGTCGAGCACAGGTAGCGTCACCTACAACGACAACACCGTGGTGGCTGCTAACACTTACTCGTACCGAGTACGGGCTATCAACGGCGCCATTTCGTCGGGCTACTCGAACGTTGCGACGGTCAACATCAACCCGTCCGCGCCGACGAACCTGGTCGCGCTGACCCCGACTTCGACGAGCATCCCGATGCGGTGGACAAACACCCAGATCTCGCCCGCGCCGACCGGGTATCAGATCGAGAGTAGTCCAGATGGGGTAACGTGGGCTCAGGCAGGCACCGTTGGTAACGTGAATACCTTTACCGACACAGGTCTGCTTCCCGACAGCACCCGGTTCTATCGAGTGCGGACGTACATGATCGGTGCTTCAGGTTCTTACTACTTCTCAGGGTGGTCGAACACAGTTTCTGCCACAACTCTGCCGTAGCCTAACCCAGGGAGGAAGTAGCACAGGTGGTTCGGAGGGGTCGTCTGGCCCCTCCGAACCCTGTTCTGGATAGTCGACAACGCCGCATTTTCCCGACCCCAAATGTTGATATCGCCACCGCTGCGTACGTCGGAGTCAGCAACGATTAGAAGTGATATCGTAACGTATTAGAAATGGTTTGAGGTAAAACATGGCACGCACCCGATTGATTGTCTTGACGTTATTGGTCCTTATTGCATCATTCATTCTATCCTCAGCTAGTGCATGGGCCGTGCCACCGAACGTGCCCTCAGCCACAACCCCGGCCATACCTATCGGCCAAATCGGCGGAGTAACGACCGCCATGGCCTGGAATAATGGCAATCTGTTCTTCAATGTCGGTCCTCGTATTGCGCGCCTAGCCGTTTCAGCGGCAACGCCGTTAACGCCGACTCTGCCAGCAGCGTATGGTGGAATCCTGCCTGGCATTCCTGAAGACATGAAGATCGCCAATGGATATGTGTACGTCGCTTTGGGTCGAGCTGGTGTAGCGGTGGTGGATGCAACCACGTTGGAGGTAGTGAACACCCTGCCCTTGACCGTCACCGCTTCAGCTACAGCCATCGCTGTTGGTACGACTAATGGGCATTTATATCTGGCTACCGGTTCGAATGGCGTTATTGAATATGCTATCGATTTTGATCACACAACGTTAACTTACCTTCAGACCAAGACTTTCACCAGCCCCATTCGCCGCATTAGCGATGTCGAAACGCGCTTCTTGCCGTCAACCGGCGACGAATATCTGTTTGTAGCCGCCAACAACTTTTCAGCCGTGCCAGCTAATCGGGGCGGGGTATTGAAGTTCGACATTACAACTGAACCGATGTTAGCGAATCCAGTTGCCGTAAAGGAACAAATCGACGTCAATGCGCTTACGCTAACCGACGCTTACGTGTATGCTGCGGGAGAGCAAGCCTTTTCCATCTTAGACACAACCGCATTAGGCACGACTGGGAGCCTCGGCACACTGGCGTTGACCAATCGAGCGGTGGAGGTTGCACTCCGCCCGAATGCACAGAGCGCTTATCTATTAGACGCCTACGGTGGGATCGATGTTGTAGATGTCACCAACCCGCTATCACCTACCAAGAAAACAGCCAACACGTTTTATACAAACGGTGTTGTGATGGATTTAACCGCCGCTGAATTCAATGGCGATTCGAACACTTATCTTTATCTCGCTGATTTCAACGCCGGACTGAGCATTGCCCGCGCTCCACAATCAACACCCGAAAATCTAAATCTCGATCGGCCCGGCTATTTAACGCCCAAGCCTGCGATTGCCAGCGTAGTCGGTTCAATGTATCCGCAGGCCTTTGCATACAGCATTCCGTCGAAGTTGTGGACTATAGATTCCACCTCTTTGTCGAATCTGAATGCCGTCGGGGCGGGAATTGAGCCGCCAACCACGATCAATGCACTCGTCCCTTATAGCAACTCACTGTTAGTTGCTGATCAATTCGGTTTGACTCGCTATCAGCTGAACGCTGGCGGTGAGCCGTCTGATCCGGAAATCTTTCCGATACCGGGCTCAGGCTCAGCTAACGCCGTTGCCGTTGCCTGGCCCAATGCCATCGTGGCGAATGGCGCCGCCGGTTTGGCTGTGATCAATCTCTCCGGTCCACTCGACGTAGTCGGAACTGCTCCCGCGCCATTATTCAATAGCGATTTCCGCAGTGTAGATGTTCAAGGCAATTTTGCCTACGTCGGCGACTACAACGGCACTTTATCGAATGCAGGTCAGTTGCGCATTTACGATTTGACCGATCCGACTTCACCGGTCGCCAGCGGCTCGATAAGTCAGACCGGCATTTTGGATGTGAAAGTCAGCGGCAATCTGGCCTTTTTGGCAGCTGGCACACGCGGCATTCGCGTGGTGGACGTTTCCAATCCCGCTGTGCCGGTTATGATTAGCACCGACGACTACACTGGCACGCTTTCAGCCCGAAGTCTGGCTATTTACAAGAACTATCTGTTTGTGGCTGATGGCAGCGCCGGTGCCAAGATGTTGGCCTTCGATCCGGCCTCCGGGCAACTTCGGTTAGTGGCGCCTATTCCCACCAGCGGCACCGCTCAAAAGTTAACGTGGCAATCGGGGCGGTTGTATGTCGCCGCCGATTCCGCCGGTTTGATGGTCATTGAGATTGGCAACGACCTGGCGATCGGTAAGACCGCCCCACTCACTGGTTATGCAGGACAACCATTCACCTACACCTTGGCTATTACCAATGTCGGGGTCTTGACTGCCAGCAATGTCATAATCACCGACGTCCTACCTGCCAATCTCTCGCTGGTATCAGCGACAGGCTGCACGTCAACGACAGGGGTGGTGACCTGCACGTTGCCCAGTTTATCGACAGGCTCCAGCTCAGTCTTCAACCTGGTGGTTCAGCCGAGCGCTG
The DNA here is from genome assembly GCA_046328575.1 of Anaerolineae bacterium. GTDB lineage: Bacteria > Chloroflexota > Anaerolineae > Fen-1058 > Fen-1058 > JAGOBP01. The sequence goes on along the minus strand of JAXLWI010000003.1, from coordinate 114,064 downwards.
TTGGGACGTACACCAATACGGCTCTCGTTGCCAGTGATCAGCTGGACGTTGAGCCACGCAACAATTCTTCGACAGCCTCGACTACGATCCTGGCGCTGACCGATCTAGCGTTAAGCAAGACCGCTGCGCCCGATCCTGCGCGCGTCGGTGGATTGATAACGTACACCTTGATCGTAACCAATGCCGGTCCGTCGGCGGCAACCGGGGTCATCCTCACCGATACACTGCCCGCTGGGGTCACACTTGCAACAACCGATGGAGGTTGTGCAGGTTCAACGACGCTGGTCTGTTCGATCGGCACGTTGAATGCCGGCGAAGCGATCAGCCGTTCAATTGTCGTCACAGTGACCGTCGACGCAGCCAACACAATTACAAATAACGCGAGCGTTACCGGTACCGAATTGGATTCTAATCCGACGAACAATGTTGCCGCTGTTTCGACGGCGGTGTTACCGGTAGCAGGCTTGGCCATTAGCTCGATTGATGAACCGGATCCCGTATACATCGGGGCACGCTTGGTCTACACCTTGACAGTAGTTAACGGCGGGCCTTCTAACGCGACGGGCGTGGTCTTGACCGATACTTTGCCTGCTGGAGTCACACTCGCCAACGCCAGTGCTGGCTGTACAGGCGCGACCACACTCACCTGCGCGATCGGGGCTTTGAACAACGGCGCGAGTGCCACGGTTTCGATCGCTGTTACAGTAACCGTCGGCGCGGACACGATGATCACAAACACAGCGTCTGCGACCGCCAATGAATTCGCGTTTGGTCCGGCAACATCTACTGCCACCACAGTCGTGTTACCAGCGGCTGATCTGGCGATTACGAAGACGGCCAATCCGATCACGGGGACGGCGGGGCTGCCGCTCACTTACTCACTGGTGGTGCGCAACTTTGGTCCGTCGCCTGCCACTGGAGTAGTCGTCACGGATACGCTGCCGGCCACCGTTCAATTCGTCTCGGCCAGTGGTGGGACGTGCAATGGAACAAACAGTGTCGTGTGCAATCTGGGCAGTTTGCTCGCCAGTGATGTGACCACGGTGACACTCACGGTCTTGCCGACGACGTCAGGCACGATCAGCAACACCGCTCAAGTTACGTCCGGTATCTATGATCCGAACCTAGCGAACAACACAACGGATCCGGTCGTGACGCCAATCAAAGTGCGCCTATTCCTGCCATTGATCAGGCGTTAGAACGAGATAAGCCATTCTGAAATACATGACTCGCGCCAGTGCTCTCGAACATTGAACCGTTAGGCAGTTTTACGCGACAATTGTATAGTTTTCAAATGCATTAATAACTTTCTCAGGAGGACAAAAATGAAGAAAAGCAGCACTTTGACACGAACAGTAGGTATTATCGCCGTGATTGTGGTGTCGCTGTGTGCGGTCAGTGTGGCGTTGGCGGCGACGGAGTTGCTCACCAACACTGGTTTTGCCGGCAGCTTGACCGGGTGGACTATTGATACAAATGGTGGTGGAACCGCTGCCTATGACGGCACTGGGGCAGCCAGACTCGATGTGGATAGTAGTTACGTGGAAATATACCAGTGTGTTAATGTAACTGGTTTGGCTAAACCGCCGTCATGGGTGACTGTCACGGCACAATACAATGCGCCTGCGAATGTAGGCGGCTATATCTCGATCGACTCGTTTGATCAAGTTGGCTGTGATCCTCTTAACTCAAATACGACCAATGTCTTTGCTTCAGCACCCAATGTGGACGGTAACGACGCCTGGCAACCCATATCGGCAGATTACATTGATGTTACTGATACAGGTAATATCACTCCGGTACGATCCTTGAAAATTACATTAGGCGCCATTGAGAATGGAACCGCAGCTTCATCAGCTTACTTCGATGATGCATCCGCTTACGCTGCCAGCGACAACGGCACACCCAACGCCGTTACGTTGAACAACCTTGACGCCAAGCAGGCTAATGAACCCTCGCCGATCTGGCTGGCACTCATTGCCCTGCCCCTCGCCTTGGGTGCGGGAGCCCTAGTGATGCGCCGCCGCCGCGCATAATTGCTTGGCGCTAGCCTAAGTTTATTCCATGCAGGGCACGCCCGCCTTTATCGGTGCGTGCCCTGCATTCATCTTAGGTGGCCTCATCCCGCTCCATGCTTTGACGCAGATGGCGTCCCCAATATCAACGCGTGTTTGTTTTAACACCCTCGCGCCAGTGGTATGCACTTCGAACACATGCCCCGCTTGATGGTTACTCTTCTCTTCAGATTCGACCAATCAATTATCACTAACTTACGACTTCATTTCGATTGCATAACAGTATCGCTTCAGTTGATCATCGCCGCGCGATTTGTGATAGGCTATAAGCGACGTGCTGGCGGATTCAGGCATGCCGCTTGGGCCTGCTAAAACTTATAGGTTATTCAGACTGGAGGTCATTGTGCAGCAAAACCAATTCCGTTTGCTCGCTATCGTGATGGTGTTGACGTTGGTGTTCAGTCCAATTGGCCGAACGTTGGCCGCCGCCGGAGATTTAGACACAACGTTCAACGCTACGGGGTATAACGTCAGCGACCTTGGCGGCATCGATGAAGCCTATGCCGTTACAGTCCAATCTGATGGTAAAATCGTCGCCGCGGGTTATAGCACAGGCACAACCAAACAATTCGCTCTAGCCCGCTATACCAGCAGTGGCGCGCTCGATCTGACCTTTGGGTCAAGCGGTAAGGTCTCCACCTCGATCGGTTCCGGCGACGCAATCGCGAACGCCATCGCCGTCCAATCGGATGGACAGATCATTCTCGCCGGATCGAGTCTGAACGGCGCGGCCAAATCGGTCTTCACTTTGGCGCGTTACATCAGCACGACCGGCGCGCTTGATCCGAGTTTCGGCACGGGCGGTATCGTCACCACTTCGTTAAGCGCCGGGGCTGATATTGCTCACGCGCTGGCCGTGCAGAACGACGGCAAGCTCGTCGTAGCGGGCGAAGCCAACGCGCAGTTTGCGATGGCGCGTTACACCATTACTGGCACACTCGACACCACCTTCAACGGCACCGGATTCGTCACCACCACCATCGTCGGCTCGAACAACATCGCACATGCGGTGTTGATTCAGCCTGCCGATGGCAAAATCATTCTCGTCGGCGAAGTTAATCCCGGCAGCAGCAATGACTTCGCCTTGGTGCGCTACAACAGTAACGGCTCGCTCGATGGCACATTCGGCGCGAGCGGCAAAACCGTTACCGATTTTCCCGCCGGTACCAACGACATCGCATATGCGGCTGCGTTGCAAGCCGATGGCAAGATCGTGGCCGCTGGTTCGATCAACGCCACCGGTTCTGACTTCGCCGTGGCGCGCTATACCAGCGGCGGTCTGCTTGATTCGACATTTGGCTCCGGCGGGCTGATCAGCACCACGCTGGGCAGCGGCGCCGACGAAGCGCATGGCGTCGTTGTGCAGGGCAATGGCAAGATCGTTGTGGGTGGCTGGAGCACGCAGGGGACACGCAAACTCGATTTTGCGTTGGCGCGTTATCAGACCAACGGCGCGCTTGATGCCAATTTTGGTGCGAGTGGCCTGGTGACAACGACCTTGCAATCGTCGTTGACGAGTGACGACATTGGCTACGCGCTGGCGCTGCAAAGTGACAACAAGATCGTCGTCGCGGGCTCATCGGATGACGGCACGGCCAGCGGTTTCGATTTTGCCGTAGCCCGTTACCAGTCACCGAATGCCGCGCCCACGTTAACAGATATCCCGAAGAACGGCCTCGAAGATCAAACCGTCACTTTCACCAGCACCGATTTCACCGCGCACTTCAGCGACACGGACGGTGATCCGCTCGATCGAATTCAGATCACGTCGCTGCCTGCAAATGGCACACTGCGTCTCAGCGGCGTGGCGGTCACCCTCAATCAAGAGATCACGGCGGCGAATCTGAGCAATCTCACGTTCGTGCCGACCGCCAACTTCAACGGTAGCACCTCATTTGGCTGGAACGGTTTCGATGGCTTGGTGTACGCGGCTTCAAGCGCCAACGTCAACTTCACGATCACCGCCGTCAACGATGCCCCTTCGTTTTCTCTGGGCAGTGCGCCTACCGTTTTGGAAGACGGTGGTGCGACAAGCCTAACGACCTTTGCCAGTTCGATCAGTCCCGGTCCGGCCGATGAGGCCGGTCAAGTCGTGACCTTCACGGTTACGAACAACAACAACGCGCTCTTCTCCGCGCAGCCCGCCATCAACTCGATCGGCACGCTCACCTTCACGCCCGCACCCAATGCCAACGGTACTGCAACCGTGACTGTGTCCTTGAAGGACAGTGGCGGAACGGCCAATGGCGGCGTTGATACTTCGGCACCACAGACCTTGGTCGTCACGGTCACGTCTGTCAACGATGCGCCATCGTTTACCAAAGGCTCTGACCTCACCGCATTTGAAGACACTGGCGCGCACACCGTCTTGAGTTGGGCGACCAACGTTTCGGCTGGACCGTCTAACGAAAGCGGCCAGGCGTTGACGTTCACGTTGATCAACAGCAACAACGCGCTGTTCTCCAGCCAACCGGCCATCAACGCTGCTGGCGATCTGGCTTACACGCTGGCGCCAAATGCCTACGGCTCAGCCGTCGTCACTGTGACGTTGAAGGACAACGGCGGCACTGCGAACGGCGGCGTCGATACGTCGGCTTCACAGACCTTCAACCTGACCGTTAATCCCGTCAACGATGCGCCCACTTTCACGACCGGATCGAATGTCACCATCAATGAGGATGCCGGCGCGCAGACGCAGATCAATTGGGCGACTAACATCAGCCCTGGCCCGTTTGAGGCCGCACAAATCGTGACCTTTACGGTGTTGAACGACAACAACGCGCTATTTGCTGTGCAGCCCGCGGTTAGTCCATCGGGCACGTTGACCTTCACACCCGCGCCCAACCAATTCGGTTCGGCCAACGTGACGGTCTTCCTGCGCGATAGCGGCGGCACGGCCAACGGCGGCATCGACACGAGCGCGCCGCAAGCATTCTCGATCGTCGTCAACTCCGTCAACGATGCGCCGACGTTTACCAAAGGTGCCGATCAGAACTTGCTCGAAGACGTCGGACCACAGACGATCACCGGTTGGGCAACCAGCATTAGCCCCGGTCCAGCAAACGAAGCGACACAACTGTTGACGTTCACGCTAACAACCGATAATGCCGCGTTGTTCTCGGCACAGCCCGCGGTCAATGCCACAACCGGCAATCTCACGTTCACGCCAGCGGCCAATGCCTTTGGTACCGCTATCGTCACGGCCACGCTGAAAGATAGCGGCGGCACAGCCAACGGCGGACTTGACACCAGTGTGCCGCAAACGTTTATCATCAACGTACAACCCGTCAACGATATTCCATCGTTCACTAAGGGCAGCGATCAGATCGTATTGGAAGACGTGGGCGCGATGTCAATCGCTAACTGGGCTACTACGATCAGTGCCGGACCGGCGAATGAAGCCAGTCAGGTGTTGACGTTCACCGTGACGAACGATAACAACGCGTTATTCGCGGCGCAGCCCGCCCTCAGCCCGATCGGCACTCTCACCTTCACGCCCGCGCCCAACGTTTATGGCACGGCCAACGTCACCGTTGCTTTGCAGGACAGCGGCGGCACCACCAACGGCGGCGTCGATACGACTGCGCCGCAAGTCTTCGCCATTACGGTGGTCAGCGTGAATGACGCGCCGACGTTTACACTCGGTGCAAATCAAGCGATCAATGAAGACAGCGGCCCGCAGACGGTCAGCAGCTGGGCCACATCAATCAGCCCGGGACCGAATGAAGCGGGACAGCTCGTCACCTTCACGTTGACGACGAACAACGCTGCTTTGTTCAGCGTGCCGCCTGACGTCAATGCGACCAGCGGCGATCTGACGTACACGCCCGCCGCGGATGCCTTCGGCACTGCGACGATCACGATCACTTTGAAGGACAACGGCGGCACCGCCAACGGCGGACAAGACACCAGCGCGCCACAGACCTTCACGATCGATCTACTGCCCGTCAATGATGCGCCGTCGTTTGTGAAGGGCGCCGACGTGACAGTGAACGAAGACGCGGGCATCCAAACGATCGGGGCGTGGGCTACTGCCATCAGCGCTGGTCCGACGAATGAAGCGAGTCAAGCGCTCACATTCACGTTGACTTCGGACAATGCGGCGCTGTTCAGCGCGCAGCCCGCGATCAATGCCAGCACGGGCGCATTGTCGTTTACGTCCGCGCCTAATGCCTTCGGCACTGCGACAATCACGATTACGCTTCAGGATAGCGGCGGAACCGATCGGGGCGGCGTGGATACCAGCGCGGCGCAGACCTTCACGCTGACCGTGAACGCCGTCAACGATGCGCCATCGTTTGCTAAGGGTCCCAATCTCACCGTGTTCACGTCGACGCTGCAGATCTTTGCGGGTTGGGCAACGGTTATCAAGCCCGGCCCTACCAACGAAAGCAGCCAGTTGGTCGATTTCATCGTCACAAACAACAATCCGGGCTTGTTTGAAACACAACCGTCAATCGCTGCGGATGGCACGTTGACCTTCAAGCCCGCCGTCAACTACAGCGGCTCGGCGCTGGTGACCGTGCAACTTCACGACGATGGCGGCACGGCTAACAGCGGCATCGATACGTCCGTGCCGCAGACGTTTGCCATCAACGTCAATGCGGGCAGTGGCGCACCGGTGAATGTAGTGCCTGGCTCGCAGGAAACCAATCAGAATACGCCGCTGATCTTCTCGACCGCCAATGGTAACCACATCGGCGTGTATGATGCCAGCGCCATTCAGTTCGACGAACCCATCAGTGTCACGCTGACGGTGAGTCATGGTGTGGTTACGCTGAACGGCTCGATGGGGTTGACGCTGACCACCGGGTTGAGTGGGTCGCTCGTGCAGTTCACCGGATCGATCACTGATGTGAACGCGGCGTTGGACGGCTTGCAGTTCGTGCCCGAACTAGACTTCTTCGGCTCGACGACGCTGGTTATCTCGACGCAAGACCTAGGCCATCCGGGCCAACCGGCATCGGTCATCGTGTCCGATCCGATCGATGTCCGTGTGAGTGCGCCACCCAGCGCCGTGGACGATGCCTACTCGACGCTGGAGAATCAGACGTTGATCGTTAGTGCGGCCAATGGTGTTTTGAAGAACGACGTGCCGCGCAACGCCCGACCGCTCTCGGCGGCGATCGCGACGAATCCGGCGGCAGGCACTCTAGTGCTCAACTCGGATGGTTCGTTTGTCTATCTGCCGCCAGCCAACAGCGGCGGCATCTACACCTTCACTTACCGAGCCAGCGACAACGGGTTGTTGTCCAACCTCGCCACTGTAACGGTGACGGTGCAGGGCGTCAATCAAGCGCCGGTTTTCAATCTCGGCGCAGCGCCCGTGGTCAACGAGGATAGCGGCGCTCAATCGATTGGCAACTTCATCAGCGGTGTGTCGGCGGGCGGCGGCGAAACCGGACAAGCGTTGACGTTAACGATTGAAACCGATCGGCCCGCGTTGTTTACGGCGTTGCCCGCACTCGATCTGAACACGCGCAACCTGACGTTTACGCCCGCGCCCGATCAGTTTGGCGCGACGATCGTGACTGTAACTCTGCGGGATGACGGCGGCACGGTCAACGGCGGTGTTGATACGACCGTGCAGACTTTCACGCTGACGATCAATCCGATCAACGACGCGCCGTCCTTCATCAAAGGCGCCGATCAGACCACGACCATCAACAGCGGCCCGCAGACGGTCGCGGGCTGGGCCTCGGCCATCAGCGCCGGGCCGACAAACGAAAGCAGCCAACTGTTAACGTTCAACCTCATCACGAACAACAACCCGTTGTTTGCCATCGCGCCGTCGATCGATCCGGCGTCGGGCGCGCTGACGTACACACCTGCGCCCGGAAAGTTCGGCACCGCGACGATCACCGCCACGCTGCAGGACAATGGCGGCACCGCGAATGGCGGCATCAATAGCTCTGCGCCGCAAACGTTCGTAATTACGGTAACGCCGTATCAGCTGTACCTGCCGCTGATTCGACGCTAAGCTGCTTCTACGATCGTCAATACGTGCGGCCAGCCCATCTGGGCTGGCCGCATGCTTTATCGAGCCGGTACGGCTGATATGACTTGCGACGGATTGACCGCAACGCCCTGCCCGCTTACAATGACACTCAGGCGCGTAGCTGCGCCTAACACTGGGAGCTCTATGACGGTAGTAACACCCGAGTCCGATTCGACAGTGCGCCTGGATCGTTATTATCGCCGGCTGGTTATCGGCTGGACGTTGATCGTTACCATTTCGCTAGGCTGGAATCTGGTTCAACACATCACCGACTTTGTCAACGTCAAATCAGACATTCCCGCCATCATCGAGATCGGCGGTCACTCTTTGATGTGGTTGTTTGGCCTGGTCATGCTGCGTTTTGGCACTAAGCGTTTTCGCGCGCAATTAACTGCCCGGCATCAAATTGAAGAAGAGTTGCGCAAGCTGTCCCGCGCCGTTGAGCAGAGCTCGGTCTCCATCATCATCACCGATTTGCAGGGACAGATCGAATACGTCAACCCCAAGTTCACGCAAGTGACTGGCTATCAGCCTGAAGAAGTCATCGGCCAAAATCCGCGCCTGTTGAAATCCGGTGAAATGTCCGGCGACCAATATCGTCACATGTGGGAAACGATCCTGGCCGGGCGCGATTGGAGCGGCGAGTTTCACAATCGCCGCAAGAACGGCGAACTCTTCTGGGAGTCGGCGTTCATTTCGGCCGTCAAAAATCCGCAGGGCGTAGTCACCCATCTGCTGGCTGTAAAAGAAGACATCACTGAACGCAAACGCTCGGAGCAAGCCGAGCAGGAGCAGCGCAATCTGGCAGAGTCACTGCGGAACATCGCAGCCGATCTAAACAGTACGCTTGAGTTCGACACCGTGCTCGATCGGATTTTGGAGAACGTCGGACGCGTCGTACCGCACGACGAAGCCAACATCATGCTCATCAGCGGCGATACGGCGTATGTGTGTCTCAGCCGCGGCGCGCCGCCGTATCCGATTCTGACGGTGCGGCTATCTGTCGCGCAAACAGCCCATTTGCAGCAGATGGTGGAGACCGGCCAACCGATTGTTATCTCAGATGTAACCGAGTTGGACAACTGGGCGCATCATCCAGAATCCGATTGGATCCGCTCGTACATCAGCGCGCCGATTCGCGTCAAAGGCGAAACGCTGGGCTTCATCAACCTGGACAGTGCCACGCCTGGCTTTTTCAACGCCCAACATGCGGCTCGCCTGGCCATCTTCGCCGATCAAGCTGCCACTGCGGTCGAGAATGCGCGGTTGTATCAGCAGGCTCAAACTGAACTGCACGAGCGCCGCAAAGTCGAGGCGGAACTGCAGCACGCCAAAGAAGCGGCTGAAGCCGCCAGTCAGGCTAAGAGTATCTTTTTAGCCAATATGAGCCACGAACTGCGCACGCCGCTCAACGCGATTCTGGGCTTCGCGCAGCTCATCTCACGCGATTCAAACCTGACGACTGATCAACTCGACGATTTAAACATTGTGGTTCAGAGCGGCCAGCACCTGCTCACGTTGATCAATGACGTGTTGGACATGTCCAAGATCGAGGCGGGCCGCCTGACCTTGCAACTCGACAATTTCGACCTGCTGCGACTGCTTAACACCGTGGAAGAAATGTTTCGGTTGCGCGCTGCTGATAAACATCTGGCGTTGTCGTTTGAATTGGATCCGGCTCTACCCCGCTATCTGCATGCCGACGAAGGTAAACTGCGCCAAGTCCTGATCAATTTGCTGGGCAATGCCGTCAAATACACCCCGACTGGCAGCATCACGCTGCGCGCCCGCTATACCGACGAACAGCTCGTTATCGAAGTGGAGGATACGGGGCCAGGCATGACCTCCGATGAAATGGAGATTGTCTTTGAGCCGTTTGTGCAAGCGGCTAGCAATCAGCGACCACAGGAAGGCACCGGCCTCGGGTTGTCGATCAGCCGCCAGTTCATTCGCTTAATGGGCGGCGAATTGACGGCGACCAGCGTGCCGGGGCGTGGCAGTATCTTTGCAGTGCGTGTGCCGGTCGACGTTGTCGCGGCTGCGACCGTGCCAAGTGCACCCATCACTCGCCGCGTGGTCAAGCTGGAAGACGGCCAGCCTGCGTATCGCTTGCTAGTCGTTGATGATCGCGATGTGAGCCGCCGGTTGTTGGTGAAGTTGCTGGAACCGCTAGGCTTTCAGGTACGTGAGGCCGCCGATGGCCGCGAAGCACTTGACGTGTGGGAACACTGGCAACCGCACTTGATCTGGATGGATATGCGGATGCCCATCATGGATGGTCATGAAGCGACTCGGCGGATTAAGGCGACACCTCAAGGCCAGGCCACGATTATTGTCGCGTTGACGGCCAGCGCTTTTCAAGATGATCGAGCCGTGATCCTAGCCGACGGTTGCGACGATTTTGTACGCAAGCCATACCGTGATGATGAGATTTTCGATCGGCTGGTGCGGCATCTGGGCGTGCGCTTTGTATATGAAACCGAATCACTCGTCGAACAGGCAGAGTCATCGAGTTTGGGGGAACACGCCGAAGTCGCGCCATTACCAATCGGTTGGTTAAACGACCTGCAGCAGGCCACTATTCAAGCTGATTTAGATCGCATGCTTGGCCTGATCGAACAAGTACGCCCGTCACACATGGCACTTGCGGCGCAGTTAGCGGATTGGGCCAATCAGTTTAATTACGAGCAGATCACGCATTTCATTCAGCACGCGGGAGAACAGCCAGTATGATGGACAGCACCGCGACTCCTTTAGGCGATATTTTGGTGGTGGACGATACGCCAGCCAATCTGCGGTTGCTTACGCAGATGTTGAGCGCGCACGGCTACAAAGTACGGCCCGTGCCCAGCGGTTTATTGGCACTCGAAGCGGCGCTGGCGGCTCCGCCCGATTTGATCCTGCTTGACGTGAGTATGCCTGATCTTAATGGCTACGAAGTCTGTGCCCGCCTAAAAACTGAAGATCGCACGCGCGATGTGCCGGTGCTGTTTATCAGCGCGCTCGTTGACGATGTGGACAGCAAAAGTCAAGGCGTTCACCGCCGGTGGCGTGGATTACATCACCAAGCCGTTTCAGATGGAAGAGGTCAACGCGCGTGTCTACGCGCATCCTGGCGCTGCGCAACACGAAGCAATTGTTATCCGCCAACGCCGACACCGGACACGCAACACCGAACTGGACGCGTTTGCGCATACCGTGGCACATGATCTCAAAAATGCGTTAAACACAATTATGGGTCACGCCGAACTATTAGCCGAGGATTTGCTGACTACGCCGGTGGAAGCATTGGTCCGTCCGGTTCGGTCGATCAAGCGCATGGGCCGCAAGATGAACAACATCATCGAGGTTGATGCTGCTGGCTGGCGTGCGCAAGCAGTTGATTACGCTTACGCCGCTAGATATGGCGAAGATAGTGACCAGGCGATGCGAACGCTGAATATGCTGCACGACACGCATGCCGAAGTGAGTGTACCGTCACACTGGCCGATCGTGGGCTACGGGCCATGGGTCGAAAAGTATCAAAGGTGAACTTCGTCAGCAACGTACGTCAAATATGGCGGCCAGCCGCCGCATTGAATTGGGTACGACGCTGGAACCTAACGGCCAGGTGCGTTTCTGGGTCCGTGATAACGGCGCGGGCCTGTCGGTTGAAGAACAGTCGCGGCTATTCGCGGAATTTGAACGCCTCGAAAATACCCGCGTCACCGGTCACGGACTAGGCCTGTCGATTGTCAAGCGCATTGTGACGAAAGCTCCAGCAGACGAAGTGAGCGTAATCAGTAAGGCCCGGTCACGACGGCGAGTTCCGGCTTTGCTTTGCCGACGACTTGGCTTACCGCGTTCGGCCTGCAGCGCCTGCGCGCCAGTTTGCGCCGCCGATAGAACAACAGCACCTGCAGACCGACAGCCACGGCCATGATGAAATCGCAATCAACACATTGACCGGGCTGCCAGCGGCGCCGTGGTCACTTAGTACGATCGGGTAGGTATTTGAGCACAGCGGTCGTCCTTTGCGTGAGTCAACGCGCTCAGATCGTAAGCGCACTCACATAATCTGCGAAATTTTTCAGCCGCGCACGCATCGCCGTAACAAAATCTCCTCACCATCTACTGCGTAATTGGGATAGCACGAGGTAGGCCAAGCGCCACGCGGCGTATGCACAGCCGCACTTACGGTCAGCCCCGTCAACTCGATCGGCGCGTCAACTCGTCGACGATTTCTTCCGCCGTAACGATCACGTGTTTGGCCGCCATCGAGATTTCTTGATCGACAACAAGATTGCCTTTCAAGCAAGCGTTGCCAAACCGATCGGCGATCGGCGCGTGCACGACGCGACGTCACACAACACTGCTGGATAGGCCACGACCGGTTTGCCTGTGTCTGGATCATCGATCACTTTCACATCGGGGCGTACCTTCAGCATGTCCGTGCCGATCCAGCCTTGGCCTGGCATAAAACCCACACCGGCCAGCGTCGCACGCAAGCCAAAGGCTTCGCTGCTTTCTGATTCTTCGATCACTTTCCGTCACCGGCGTCGCCAGTGGTGAACATCGGCGCGAGGCCGAACGCTTCCAATCCTGTAGCGGAGTGCGAATGGTGCTTACTTTGCCCGCGCCGTCGACAGATCACTTTCATATGAAGCGGTGAAGCACAGCAGCGTCAAATCGCGCGTCGGTCTTCAGCAGTTCGAGCACAAAGGCCACCGGCCACCGATGAGAACCGCCCAGCGCCAGCGTATCGCCGCTTTTTCACCAGCGCAGCGGCTGCTGCGAGTGTCGTCACTTTGTCTTTCATCGCTTTGTCTCGCTATCCGCTGTCGTCATCGCTTGTTCAACTGCTGCTTTGACATCGAATATCACACCAATAATCCACGTCCGCACAATCACTACTGTCCACCAGAATCGTCGTCATGCCCAGTGCCTTGGCAGACATAAATTCCGGGCGTTATTTCGATCAACACACTCGTCGCCAGCACTTATTTGATAAAGGTCGAGAATGCAGTCATGCGCGCGGATCGGGCTTGCTGACGAAGTTCACGGCGCACGTCGATAATGCGCTCAAACTGATTGGCACAGCCCAAGTCCAGCGTTTGTGCGCTGTTCGACGGTGGCATTGGTGAAGATGACTTTGCGCTGCGGCAATGACCGCAGCATCTCAACCAGTGCTGGATTAGGGCCGATATGTTGCGTCAAATCAATATCGTGTACGAAGTGCAGGTAATCTTCGGGATCAATATCGGGTCGTTCCACGACAAAGCCGCGCAGCGTCGTGCCGTAGCGTTGGAAGTAATCGACTTTTTGAAAACGTGCTTGCTCGTCCGATGAGGCCCAACCGATCGTCAAGTAACGTAAAATCCGCCCGCCGATCTCCTGCATCAAGCCGGCATTACGCGGATACAGCGTCGTCGAGATCAAAGATGAGGTGGTAATCACGCCGCAAGTGTATCAGGAGGCCGCTAATTGAGCAACTAACAAAACTCGCCGTCCGATTGCTTCCGGGCGGCAGGCCACGCTAACGTAATGAGTAACGAGTAACAGCCGATTGCTCGTTACTGGTTACTCGCTACTCAGGAGTTTCGCCAACTCTCCTGCAAACTTCCCCAGATCGCTACAATCGCCGCATCGGCCTGCTTCAAGATCGGCGCATCGGCGTCGGATGCGCAACCCACGATGGCATCCCTTCATGCCCCACGTATGCTGCGTATCGCCGCGAATGCCCAGCGCGATGTACAAGTCCGGCGCAACACGCTCGCCCGCTGTACCGACGGTGATCTTCGACGATGTAAACTTCATCGACCGCTTCGCGTGTGCCCGCCAGTTGTGCGCCAGAGTTTTTTGTACTTTAATAACTCAGCGCACCTCAACTCGCCGATTTGTCGTCGACGGAGACGATGCGCCTGGCATATTTCAATTTCGGTTTCGGCAGCGCGTACTCTATTGGCCCGATTGTTTTGGTTTTCACTGAACGTCCACCAGATCGACGCTGAACGTTTCCACTTCGCCGTAGCGTGAGTAATCGGGATACGGTTCGCCAAGTGTCGGGCAGCGCCGTGGTAAAATGCAGCGCAGCTTACCGTCGTCAACATCGAAGTATTCGCCGCCGAAGACCAGCGCGTCGCCCGATGAAACAGCGCTCGAAATCCATCGACCTTTAGCATCGCAGTTGCCGATGAAGCCGGTGCCGAAGCGCTGCGCGAGCCTTGGAGCCAGCGCATTGCCACGTCCAGGGTGGCGCCAAACAGCGCAAATTCTGGCGACTGCGCGACGAAGAGATCGCTCAGGACTTTCAGCCACGTCTCCACGTTGAACTCGGCCAACCGATCGTCCTCAACCACGATCACGCGATCCGCGCCCACGGGATACAACTCATTCGCAAGGTCGGCGTTCGATCCGGCAACGCCACCTTCACGTAGAGCCCATCATGTCGGCGGTGGTGCGCGCACCGTAAACTAATTCTTTGGTCAGCGGCGTCAACGCCCCGTGCCCAGTTGTTCCATCCGCTGCCCCGGTTCCTGCGTTGCGATCAATGATCCTCGCGGATTATCTGCGCGTTAATGTGGCGTAAACGTTTGCCGCATTGCCATCGCGCGCATTCTGCAACATTGTTCACCGCATATCAACAACCACCAGACGCGGCACCTCGACACCTGCCGGTCAGGCGGGCAGGTCGACCTCTTCTTCGCCATCAGCGCCGCGATAATACTGGCGGCGACACCGCAGCACAGCACCGCAGGCCTCCACCGCAGCGTTTACCGCAGGAACGTCCGACAGCCGCCAACCAACTGGCATGGCGCCTGCGTGAACACCGCTGTGAACCGGCGTTTGCGGCTCTCGCCATGATGTGACAGCCGACAACGTCCTCACGGCATTCGCTTTACTCACCGCAGGCGCGGCTCAAATCCGTCTTCTCCGCCAGACGCGGCCCTAACTCGCCCGCGCCTGTGTCCAGCGAATTGCTCGCCGCACAATACCAGATCGATATCGCCCAACCGATTGATCGCGGCGGCGAGTGAATTCGCCACGGCCCACGCGTCGATGTTGTCCAGTCCGATCAGGGTAACGATCGGCGCCGCGCGCCAACGCTTCGCGCAGGGCATCATCGGCCCGATCGGTGCCCACCGACATCGCGATCACGTGCGTGGTTGAGTCTTGCGCTTTGATCGACGCGGCCACTTCAAGGCAGCCTTGCTGCCCGGATCGATCATATAGTCTTCTTGATTGATAAAAGACCTTCTCCGCTTTGCGGTTCACCGTCATGCCGCGCGGATCAAGCACGGGTTTGATGCAGACGACGATTTTCATAGCGTTTCCTCTTTAACCACGGATGTCGCGGATTCACACGGATGGCTTGGTTATTTTATCCGTGACATCGGTGTAATCCGTGGTTTATTTTACGGCCTAATCTTCACGCCCACTTCTCTAAACATCTGCTCCGCGATCAGGATGCGCTGAATTTCATTGGTGCCTTCGAAGATCTCGGCGATGCGCGAATCGCGGAAACCGCGCTCGACAATGGTATCACGGCTGTAGCCCAGCGCACCGTGAATCTGCGTAGCGCGATCGACGCAGCGCGACGCGCAATCTCGGAGCCGAGCAATTTGCACATGCCCGCCTCTTTGATGAAGGGGCGATTGTTGTCGACGAGCCACGCCGTGCGATACACCAACGAACGGAGCGCCTCCACCTCGGCGGCCATATCCGCGACCATAAATTGAATGGTCTGCGCGTGCGCCAGCGGCTTGCCAAATTGCGTGCGCATTGCCGCCCATTCCAGCGATTGCTGCAGCGCGCTCTGCGCGCCGCCCAGCGTCGCTGCGCCCAACGTTACGCGCCCGGTGCCAGCGTCTGCATGAAGACGACGAAACCCAGGCCCGTCTGCCCCAGAATATTTTCAGCAGGCACACGGAAATTGTCGAAGGAGATTGCGCTGGTCGGCGAGCCATGCAGGCCCATCTTGTGCTCGAATTTGCCGGGCGTGAAGCCCTCGATCAGGTTGCCGTCATCATCGCGCGTGGACGCGACAAGGCTGTCGCGCCGCCGCGTGCCCAATGCGGGATCGGTCACGGCCAGAATCGCCATCGTGCTCGCCATCGGGCCGTTGGTGATCCACATCTTTGAGCCGTCGAGGATGTACGAATCGCCTTCTTTTGTCGCGCGCAATTTGATCGACGCCGCATCCGATCCCGCTTGCGGCTCGGTCAATGCGAACGCGCCGATCTTTTTGCCGCTGCACAAATCGGGCAGGTACTTCGCGGATGCGTTTGTTGCCGCCCAGATAAATCGCCATCGTGCCGATGCCGATGTGCGCACCAATGATGAGTAGCAAAGCTGGTATCGACGCGGCCCAGTTCTTCCATCAAAATGCAATAGCCGGTTTCGCCCGCGCCCATGCCGCCATATTCACGCGGAAACGGCACGCCAAACAGGCCGATTTCGCCCGCTTGTTTGATGACTTCGGTCGGCGGTTGGCTGGTCGATCGGCTTGCCGAGCCGCTGGTTTCACCACTTCTTCCAGCAAACTCGCGCACCAATTTGCGCAAAAACTGATGTTCACGCGAGAGATCAAAGTCCATACTCACCACCTATGTTGGTCGGTTAAAACTGCCCAGGACGAAAGCCGTAGAGAAACAACACGGCGATGGTAATTCCGGCCGATAACAACGCGCCCACAATCGTCTGCGACAGCGTGTGGCCCTTCGCGCGCACGCGCGCCCACATCGTCAACGGGATCAACGCGATGAGCGGTGTTGCGATCAAACCGTAGATAGATCAGCGCACTCACCGGGCCGGCGACACCTGCGGCGTGACCGCTCGCCTTAAAGAAAATGTTGACGAGGATCAAGCCCAACACCACGATCACATACGTCAACATGATCGCCTCGAAGATGGGTGGGGCTTGAATGATTTTGAAGCAGCGCAAACCCGATCGGATAGCTGACGGCCATGAAGACGAAACTCATCACGCGCTGGCGTTTTTCAGTTGACGCCCACGGCTCAAGGCGGCGTGACATCGCGTCGCGGCGCGGAATCTGTAAAACAACAGACTCAGCGCGGGCACGAGGGTCGAGAAGATCAGCGACACGCCCCAGCCGACGAGTCGATGCGGTACATCGGGTTGCACCGTGAATAGCAGCAGCGTGATCGCCGCACCGCCACAAAAGGCACGTTGACGATCTGCGACACGACAATCCCGATGATGTGATAGGTGCGTTTCAGTTTATTGGCCATGATCCAATCTATAGTTATTAGGGTTTAATCACGACACCTGAATCGGCGAAGACTTCCTGCCACACGGCGATGCGGCCGACTTGCGGCGTGCCGCCCAATAGATCGAGCGAGCGTGCATCGCGATACAACTGCGAGATGGTGTATTCGTCGCTGAAGCCGTAGCCGCCGTGCGCGGCATGTGATTGGCCGTTTCGCGCAGCCTTCGCACCGAACAACTTAGCCTTCAATGCTGCTGCCGCAAGAGTCTTTGCCTTGCTCGTACAGCCACGCCGCATATTCGATTTGATGGCGCAGCACTTCAGCATTGATCTCATAAACCTCCTTGAGATAGTTGCCCAAGCCTTGTAGTCGCAATACTCACGCCAAACTGCTTGCGCTCGATGGCAAATGAAGCCCTGCGCGACGGCATGTTGATCGAGGCCCAGTGCGGTTGCTGCAACGGCGAGTTGATAGTGCGCCATAGCCGCTTGCGCATTGACCAGGCCTTCGCCCTCGTGCCAAGCCGATCGGCCTCTGTCACCCCAACGGCATCGAAGTAGACGGTATTGAACGTGACACCGCGCAGGCCCGTGGTCGGCTCGCGGTGACCGATCTTGACGCCGGGTGTTGCGGGATCGATCGCGAAGGCCGTTGGGCCGCCGTCGGCTTGCGCAATGACGAGCAGCAACTTTGCGATACCCGCATTCGTGACCCACGTCTTCACGCCGTTGATGACGTAGCCATCGTTTGTTCGTTTCGCATGCGTGCTCAAGCGTGAGGTGTCTGATCCGGCATCAGGTTCGTTGAGGGCAAAACCGCCGGGATTTTCGGCCAAAATCGACAGCCAGTTGTCTTTCTGATCGGCGGTGCCGCGTGAGACGATCAGGTGCCACGACGAGGCTGTTGTGCGTGGCGATGGTGACGGCTGTGGACAGGCACGCCTTTGCCAGTTCTTCGATCAGCAACGTGTAGGCTCCAACGGATCAGGCGCCGCGCCGCCGAGGTCTTCGGGAATCATTGCGGCGAAGAAGCCCTGCTGCGCCGCTTTGTTGAGAAGATCAATCGGTGGTTCTTCGGTCTCATCCGTGTGCTTCGCCACCTTCGCCACTTCCTTCGTGGCGAAATCGCGAAAGAGTTTGCGAAAACTGATTTGTTCTTCGGTCAATGTGAAATCCATAGAGACCTCCGACGGATAACGAGTAATGGGTAACTCAATCACTCGTTACTTTCCATTACTCGTTAGCCGATACTTGTGCAAAACTTCGCTTCGCGCTTCTCTAAGAACGCGGTGATCCCTCAATCGCGTCGGCGCTGGCGGTGACATGCCCGAATTGTCGCAACTCCGCAGCGAGGCCGAGGTGCAGTTCGGCATCGAGGCCGGCGCGAATGGCATTCATCGCGGCGGCAACGGCGACCGCGCTCTTATTGGCGATCTTGGCCGCCAGCCCCTTGGCTTGCCGCATCACTTCGCCGCCGGGCACAACCATATTGACGAGTCGCAGTTGCATGGCCTGCTGAGCAGTGATTTGATCGCCGGTCAAAATCATCTCAGCGGCTTTGGCCGCGCCGACGATGCGTTGCAAACGCTGCGTACCGCCCCAACCGGGGATGATGCCCAGGTTGATCTCGGGTTGGCCCAAGCGCACGCGATCGCCGCAGATGCGCAGATGACACGCCATTGCCAGTTCGAGGCCGCTGCCCAAACATACCGCCGCAATGAAAGGCTTGTTGGAGGCTTCGATCTTGCTGAACACTTGCTGGCCTAATGCGATGAAGGCCTGCGCCGACGCCATGTCTTGCGCCTTGACGTAGCCGCCGATTTCGCCGATGTCCGCGCCCGCGACGAAAGCGAGTTGCCCCGCGCCCGTCACGACCACGACTTTCACGTCGGGATTGACGGCCAGCGCATCAACGGCATCGCTGAGTTCCTGCATCGTCTGTTTGTTGAAAGCATTCACTGGCGCGTGATCGATCACGAGGGTTGCCACTTTGTTCGATGGTGTAGCGAATGAAGTCAGCCATAATGCTCCATTTCGGATTTTAGATTTTGGATTTCGGATTGCCGATTGAACCACATGCCCAATTAGTCATTTGTCATTGGGCATTGGTTATTTATACATATTCAAGGAAACCGCCGCGCGCGTCTTCTCGCCGAGTTGACCGTCTTCGTCACCAGTTCGCATAACTTCTCGGCAGGATGGAAACGCACGCTCAGTTTCTTCTCAAAATCTTCGAGGCTGGACACGACGACATCCAACCCGATTTTGTCGGCTAATGCCAACGGCCCCATACGCTCGCCCTGCAGCCATGCCCGAACCCGCGATCATGGCCATGTCGATGTCGCGCACATCGGCGATGTTTTCTGCACGCATAGGCCGCTTCGTTGATCAACGCGTACATCAGGCGTTCGGGCGTAAATTCCGATTGCTTTTGCCCGCCGCTGGTTTCGGCCACCATCGCTTTGACGGCTTCATCGGTGTTGTCGCCGTAGCCGTAAAAGCCCGCGCCTACTTTTTCGCCGTAACGCCCGGCCTTGAAGAGCTTCTCAAACAACACTGCACCCTTCATGCGCTCGCCATATTGCGAGTGCAGATATTCGCCCACGTCAGCACACGTCGAGGCCGAGGAAGTCCATCAACGTGAACGGACCCATCGGCCAGCCGTATTCCACCATCGCTCCATCGATCTCTTGCGCGGTAGCCGCGCCTTCCTGCAAGCACAACGTTGCTTCGTTGAGGTACGGCACGAACAATCGGTTGACCAGAAAACCGGGGCATTCCTTCACCACTACTGCAAATCTTGCGCAGCGATTCAGTGAAGGCCACCAGATCATCAACCGTCTCTTGATCGGTATCTTCGCCTTTGATGATCTCACCAACTTCATCACATGCGCGGGGTTAAGAAGTGGCATACCGATGACCTTCTGCGGCCGATTGGTCGCGCGGGCCATCTCGGTGATCGACAAGGCCGAGGTGTTAGACGCATAGAGCGTGCCTTCTGATTAAAAATTTGTTCAACTCCTGGAAAATGCGCTGTTTGCCCATTTTCTCGGGCACGCTTCGATCACGATGTCCACGTCGGCGAACTCGCCGTAATCGAGCGTAGGGATAATCAAGTCCATCTTTGATTGCATCTCGCCCGCGCTCATCTTGCCTTTTTCCACGCGGCTTTTGTAACTGATCGGATGTGTGCCACGCCCTTATCGAGCATCGCTTGATCGACATCCTTCAATACGACGGGCAAGCCGGAATACGAAATCACTTGCGCGATGCCCGCGCCCATCGCGCCCGCGCCGACCACAATATTGAATTCCGCTTTGGAAATGTACATAGTGCTCTCCTTTGGGGTAGGGGCAATTTGCTTTACGAATTGTCGTCTTTGGCGTACGTGAACAGGTTACCGATGGATTGATGAAAGTAGTTGCACTTGATTTTTCCGCCGAAGATCGGCGCGACCGATAGCACCTTCAGGTTCTTCGGCCGCTTCTCATCGGAATGTTAACCGTAATGCGGGTCACGATCTCGAGATCTGCGGCACACAAGCAACTCAAACGCCTTGCTCGTAAACACCCATGCGTGCACGACACCCAGATGTCTTCGATGCCCTGCTCGATCAGGACGCGGCACAGTTCAACCACCGATCCGCCCGTGGCGATCTCGTCGTCGTAAATCAAGGCGCGTTTGAAGCCGCGCGCCGATTGGCCTGCTCAAACCCGAGATGACGACCTTAGTGTCCGAGAGTCGTTCTTTGTTACCGAAGGCCATCGGCAGGCTGTTGCGCCGCAAATCGATCGCTGATTTGCCTTGACCGATGTCGGCGTGACCATGATCGTGTTCGAGAGGTCGCGCACCTTGAAGTAATCGTAAAAAGTGTAGCGCGCCGTCAACGGATCGGTCGGCATGGGGAAGAAGTCGCGGCACTTGCGGCGAGTGCAATGTCATGGTCATGACGTGCGTCGCGCCCGCTGTGTCGAGCAGATCGGCCACCAGCCGCGCCGTGATGGAAATCCGCGGGGCGTCCTTCTTGTCCGACGGAGCAAAAGAGTAATACGGAATCACCGCGTGAATCTCTTTCGCCGCCGCACTGCGCGCAATGTCGATCATCATCAGTGAAGTTCATCAGATACCGTTGACAGGTGGGGCCAGCGTCTGCACGATATAGACCTGCGCCGCGATCGCACGCTGGCGGCGCTCAACTGGATATAGAGGTTGTCGTTGCTGAAGCGCGTAGATGTGTGTCTCTTCCAGCGGCACTCCTAAATGCGCGGCGATGACCTGCGCCAGCGGTCGATTGGAACTGCCGCTAAAAATGCGGACTTCGTTGGGGTCGAGATGATCGGTTGCTTCGGTCATAGGACTCCCTTTAATGAGTAACGCGAGGTCAGCAATAGCGCTCGTTACTCATCACTCGTTACTGGTTACGGATTGCCCGTTTACGCTTTCAATCACCAGTGCCGCGCCTTGCCCGCCCGCCGCACACAGCGTGGCGATACCGTAATGGGCTTTGCGGCGCTTCATCTCGTGCGCCAGCGTCACCACGATACGGCAACCACTGGACCCGACGGGATGACCGAGCGCGATCGCGCCGCCGTTGACGTTGACCTTATTCCAGTCCCACTCCAACTTACGCCCGCACGCCAACACTTGCGCGGCAAACGCTTCGTTGATCTCGATCAGATCCATGTCGCCGAGTTTGAGGCTGGCTTTGTCCAACGCCTTCGGCACGGCGTAGGCCGGGGCGATGCCCATGCGTTCGTAAGTTCGACGCCCGCGAAGCCATAGCCGCGAATCACAGCCAGCGAGCCTTAGCCTCAATTCTGCGGCTTTTTCAAGCAGCTCATGATGAGCATCGCGCTGGCGCCATCGCTGATGCCATTATAAGTGCTGGCGGGCGACGCTGCCGCCCTGCTTGAAGACTGTAGGTACATCGCCGCTTTCGCAATCGACAAGCCTGCGTTAATGGTTTCGTCCTGCGTGATCTCGCCCTTCGCCACTTCCTGACCGGCGACCTTCTTCACGATCTCGACCGGCACGATCTCGTCCTTGAACTTGCCCATGCGCGTCGCGGCGAAGGCTTTCTTATGCGACTGTACCGAATATTCGTCCTGCTGCTGTCGTGTGATCTCGAACTCTTCCGCTAAGTTTCGCCTTCGTGCGGCCCATGAGTTGACCGCAGATCGGATCGGTGAGGCCTTCCCACAAACCATCGGTCAGTTGCGAGTGGCGAATCTTCAGACCCCAGCGTGCGTCCTTGATGATGTAGGGGATGTTGCTCATGCTCTCGACGCCGCCGACGAGATAGATGTGGCCTTCGTCGAGTTGAATGCGCCGCCATGCTTCTACGATCGCGTCCAGGCCGCTATTGCAGTTGCGGGCCACAGTCAGCGCGGGCGTCTCTTTGGGAATACCCGCCATCAAGGCCGAGACGCGAGCGATGTTGGGCGCGTCCGACGGTTGCGCGATGCAGCCCGCGATTACTTCGTCGATCGAGGCGGGATCGAGGTGGTTGCGTTCGACGATGGCTTTGAACACCAGCGCGAGCAAAAGCCTTTTGGCCAGCAGCGTGCGCAGCGCGCCGCCGTGATTACCGACCGGAGTGCGAACTCCATCAACGATGACTGCGTCTTTCATGATTCCTCCTTGGTAGTGGGTTAGTTCGTTAGAGCGATAGTTAGATCGTGCGTTAGTCGAATAGTCTGGGAGCCGAATGCCGACGTTCATGTGCTGCTATTCAGTGTTATTCTGCGCGAAGCGAAGAATCTCGCGCCAGCCGGCGGCAATGTCCAGTCGAGATTCTTCGGCGCGCTGCGCGCTCTCAGAATGACACTACTTATGGCAGAGGGCCACTATTTTCACTGCAAGAGGGTCTTGGGCCTTTCAAGATTTGGGTTCTCTTTTTTGCAATCGCATGTAAAGCGCTAACGCTTTGGTCTTTGATTCACTACAGTTGTTTGCCTCAATACATTTTGTGGGCCAAGACTTTCGCGTTTTGAAATCAACAATGGCAAACAGGTTCAGTAAAATCATAGACGGCAATTAACGACTGATTCTCGGCGTAGGCTACCTTAAAATTACCTGTGCTGTCTGTTATGAAACTCAGGCCAGTCCGCGGAATAATGACTTCACCCTGT
Organism: Anaerolineae bacterium; assembly: GCA_046328575.1. Lineage (GTDB taxonomy): Bacteria > Chloroflexota > Anaerolineae > Fen-1058 > Fen-1058 > JAGOBP01. The sequence continues at coordinate 90,651 of JAXLWI010000003.1, read as the reverse complement.
TCACTGACCTCATAGTAGACGGTAAAGCCAATTTCCCAACACGCATCTCTGGAGAGGGTCACAAACCTGTCATTGCCAACGTCGATTCTTGAAATCTTAGTAAATGGCTCCAATTTGCACGGCAGAGCAAACACCGCATAACCGGCACACAAAAACAATATCCCATGCGGCTGCTGGAATCACAAAGGTAAGGAATCCAATCCGTTTCCAACGGCTCATAGCAGAAAGCCATCGCCGCAATGTTAGATCGTTTTCTTGAGTCCATCGATTAGCACGTCCATCATCCTGCTATACAAAGATTGCAGATCAGTCGCGATGATCTCCGCTCGCAATGGATGGCTGAGCAAAACCAGCACGCCATTCAGCCCGGCCCACAAGACGCTGGCGGCCTCACGCGTATTCTCGATCGCGATCAGGCCTTCGGTCTGCGCCTGCTTGACGGCGCGCTCCAGCCATTCGAGGCCGGCAGGCTGCGCGTCAACACGTCTTGATAAACGTTGGGAGTCGCGGCCTGAATTGCCCGCGATCGAACGCCAGGATCAATCGGTATTCGGGACTCGTCTGGAAAAATCCTGAGGTAAGCGATCGCAATCCGGCGCAGGCGCGTGCCCGCGTCCAGTGCTTCATCGATCGCATAGCTCGCTTCGAGATCAGTGACCAGCGCGTCGAGGCCGTCTGAAAGCAAATGAGCAAGGATCGTCTCTTTCGTATCGAAATACAGATAGACGGTGCCCTTGCCCACTTCCGCCGCGACGGCCACATCGTCGATGGTGGTCGCGTGATAACCACGGGTAAAGACGTAAGGTTTTGGCAGCCCGCAGGATATCATCGCGTCGCCGCGCCTTTCGCGCTCGCGCCGGGAGGCCGTTCCAATGCTGATCGTTGACTGCGCCTCTCCGCCATAACACCCCGCGTCATGACTGCCAGTCATTCACGACTATGAGTCAGTATAGCGAAATAACGCACCGTGTCAAGACAAAAATCCCAAAGATTAGATTAGTGAAATAAATCGCTTGCAGGGCATGGTAAAATGCCGACATGCCCATTCACATTCCTGCCCCCTAACCTCGTTTCGCAAATCGCCGCCGGGGAAGTCGTCGAGCGCCCGCCTCGGTCGTGAAAGAATTGATCGAGAACGCCATCGACGCGGGTGCGACCGACATCACCGTCGAGGCGCGACGGCGGCCGATCGTTTTTGCGCATCTCCGATAATGGATCGGGCATCCCGGCGGCCGAAGTGGAACTGGCTTTCAGCCGCCATGCGACGAGCAAGTTATCGACCGCCGATGATCTCTCGCACATCCGCACGTTGGGCTTTCGCGGCGAAGCGCCTCGCGTCGATTGCGTCCGTGGCGAAAGTGACGCGCCTGACGCGCGCGGGGGAATTCACCGGCACCCGATTGGCGATCGAGGCCGACGGCATGGTAGATCGATCGGGTATTGGTGCACCTGCCGGCACTGTCATCACCGTCGAAAATCTCTTTTACACGGTACCGGCTAGACTCAAATTCCTCAAATCGACATGACCGAGCGCCGCCAGATCGACACATTGATCAGCCGCTATGCGTTGGCGTATCCGGCCATTCGCTTCAACCTGATCCACAACGGACGCACGTCGTTTCAGACGACAGGCAACGGCTCGTTGCATGATGATCGCGCGTATGGCCTTGAAGTCGCCGAGCAGATGATCGAATTACCCTCATCCCAACCTTCCCCCACTGAAGCAGGCGAAGGTGCGCGTAAGCGGCTTCATTCAGCCGGCGCTGTCGCGCTCTAATCGCAGCGACATGACGCTGTCAACGGCCGCTGGTGCAGGATCGCGGCTTAAATACAGCCGTTTTGCAGGCTTATCACACACTGTTGATGGTGGGGCGTTATCCAGTGTGCATTCTGCGGGTCGAGATGAACCCAGAGGATGGGGACGTCAACGTGCATCCCGCCAAAACCGAAGTGCGTTTTCGCAACAACGATGTTGCTTTTCGCAGTGCGTAACGCTTCTGGTGCGCCGCACACTGATCGATCACGCGCCGATTCCGCAGATCCAATCCGCGCCGCCAATTGACGCGTGGCAACCAGCGATGGACACACATGAAGATGTGGTGGCAGCACGGCCGAGCGATTGCGTTCGTTGGAGCCAGGTGGATAGAAGCGATCAGCAATCAGCAAATCAGCGGTCGCGCGTCAGGCGTCGCGGGCGTCAATCACTACCGATTGAGTCATCGGCGCTCAGCGTTCAGTCGACGCCAGTAGTTGACTCCAGAAATCCAAAATCAGAAATCAGAAATCTTCAGTCCGCAGTTCGCTGCCCTTGCGCGTCATCGGTCAGATCGGCGCGATGTACATCATCACCGAAGGGCCGGAGGGCATGTACTTGATCGATCAGCACGCCGCGCACGAGCGCATCTTGTACGAGAGGTTCGCGGCCGATAAAACGGCGCAACACCTCGCGGTGCAGAATCTCATTCGATCCGATCCCGCTGGAAATTCTCGCCCGATGAATCGACGCTGATTGAAGAACATCTCGACGTGCTGAACAACATCGGCCTGCATTTGGAACCGTTCGGTGGCTCGACCTGGCTAGTGCGCAGTCTGCCCGCGCTGCTGATGAACGACGATCTGCGTACGGCGATGAATGAATTGGTGGCCGATTTGATGGCGGGCGATCTGCCGTTTATGGCCAACGAAGAAGCCGTTGATCACGCGCGTCTGCAAACGCGCCGCCATTAAGGGCGGGCAAGTCCGGTCGGTAGCGGAGATGAACGAATTGATTCGCCAGTTGGAATTGTGCACGTCGCCACGCACGTGTCCGCATGGCCGCCCCACGATGATCCGCTTCAGCGCGTCACAAATGGCGCGCGAGTTCGGTCGAATCTAATCGCAGGAGAACGAGCGATGAATTGTCCCAAGTGCAACGCCAAGATGCAAGGTCATGCTTGAAGGCATCGAAGTTGATCGGTGTACGGATTGTCAGGGCATCTGGTTCGATCTGCAAGAGCACCAGCAGTTGAAGCAACTGCCGCGCGGCGGAGGCTTATCATCGGCTATGCCGATCGAGGACGGCAGATGAACGACGTGCGCAAGATCAACTGTCCGCGTGGATGGCGTGTTATTGACGCGCATGGTCGACCTTCAACAACCGCAGAAAATGGTATGAGGCCTGCCCGCATTGTTACGGGGTGTTCTTCGATGCGGGCGAGTTCAAAGATTTCAGTCAGAAAACGCTGTTGGAATCACTGCGTGATCTATTTCCGCGAGCGCGCGACTAATGAAACCGGCTGAATCAAGTGTGATCCAGCCGGTTTGAAGCGCCTACTTCTTGGGGCCTTTGCCAGGTTTATTATGCCCTGGCGCATTGCAAGCTATTGCCCGGACATGTCGATGAGCCTGACTGATTAGAGTTGCTCGGCGACGATGGCGCGGGGATTTTGTACGACTTGGCCGGCTGGCCGTATCCTCCGCCGCTGCTCAGCGTATCCGTCACTGGGACAGGTGCGGCTCGTCCGCTCATGATCGAGCCGAGGCCTAAGCCGCCAGGATGGATGCCGTACTGCTGTTTGATCTGTCCCCACCCCAGGCCGCTCTGAATCATCTCCAACACTTGCGTCGGCGAAAGCACGCCGCCTGAAGCCAGCGCCGTTAAGTACGCGCGCGATTTGGCCAAAGCCCAGGCCCGCATCGTGCAATGACATCACTTGTGTACGGGTGAATGCAGTGCGATAGCCTGCGCCATGGGATGGGTGCGTGTAAGTGCTGTCGGCACTGGCGTTACGGTCGGTGTGACTGTCGGAGTCGGCGTGATCGTTGTCGTCGGTGTAATTGTTATCGTTGGCGTGATCGTCGGTTCGAACAGATTATGCCGTCACCGTCGACGCAGCGTCTGGCGCAGCAAACGTTAAGCCGACTGCAAGCAGCGTGAGCGCGAACCCGCCCACTATAGCAAAGATCAATTTCAAGGTTTCATTTTTCCTCCAAGGGTATTCTGCTGAGTGCCCCTCCTCACTGGCTAAACCGCCAGCAAACCAAGCGCGATACGCCTGCGGAATTTTCGGGACTTTCGTACCAATCCTGATGTGTTATGGATAGTGCAGACAAAGTACCGTCGGCCAACATACCGAGCGTGCTTTGAAACGAACTTGAAATCCTGCCAATTTAAGTGAGCGGCGCACCTTCTGCTGTCACGCAGGCGGGCGAATCATTTTCCGGCCGATTCACCGCCCGCGAAACGGGATAAGCCGCCATCGGTTTGGCGTATGGCGCAAGCATCGCTTTTAGCGCCAATTGTGGCGCTTCAGGATCAAGCCAATCCCACATCATCGTCTTGTCGAAGATCACCGCATCCGATTGTGCAGCTGACTCATCAATTCATTCGGCTCGCAGGTGATGATGGTGCACGTCTTGCGTTCATCGCCTTCGGGCGAAGTCCAATGATCCCACAAGCCCGCAAAGGCAAAAGCGTTCGCCGTTGGCCAATCGGGCGTAATAAGGTTGTTTGCCTTTCTCCAATGCCTTCCATTCAAAGAAACTGTCCGCCAGACCAACAACGTTTGCGCGCAAAGGGTGCGCGAAACGCCGGTTTTTCATGGATGGTTTCAGCCCGCGCATTGATCATGCGGCTCGCCATCGACGGATCTTTGCTCCACGACGGAATCAACCCCCACTGAAAGATCTCCCACTTTCCGGATCGACGGTGAGGTGACCACGGCCACCGGCTGCGTCGGCGCGATGTTGTAACGCGGCGCGAGTTGTGTCGGCACCCTCAATCAGATCGAGCAGTGTTTGCAGATCAGCCGGATCAACGGTCAGCGTAAAACGTCCCTGCACATCCCGATTACTCCTTCTGGCCCTCCAGGCACGTCACACCATCAGGCCCGACCACAGTCAGTGTACGGTGCCGCGCGGAGATCAATCCGATCACCAGCACGCGTCTCAACGGCCTCATTCGTCGCAGGCAACAACCAGGTGATCGATCCTCGTACAACAAATAATACCTTATCGTAGTCGTGCGTGTGCGCGGGATAGACGTCGCCGGGACCGTTGGACCAATCGTAGCAAAACAGTCCTTCGCGAATAAACGTCTCGCGTAATTCGCGTTCAGTCGGCGGTTGAGATTTTGGGCCAGCCTTGTGATCAACATCAGCCTGCTCCAAAGAAGAAGCGCGTCACAATTTGCTGCCCCCACATCATCGCCGCGAAGCCGCCGATGACGAGAAACGGCCCGTACGAATACCGTCTGTGCATGTTCACGACCCGGAGGAGCAGTAGCACAGTTGTGACAATGCCGCCCGCCAGGATAGTTAAGACCAAGGCCGTAATCACGCCGGGGAAGCCTGTAATCAGGCCGATGTAAGCCGCTAACTTCACATCGCCGCCGCCCATCGCGCCGCGTCAAACGCCTTGCTGCCCAGGACGGCCGCCAGCCAGAAAGAACACGTAGCCGATCACCCCGCCGACCAACGCGAGGTACCAGCCTGGCCCGAACCACAGAAATGAAGTCAACGCGGCGATGGCGATAGCGGGCAACCGGCAAAGGATTCGAATCAGACGATGCTCCAGATCGGTCACCGTCAACAACATCAGCACACTGGTGTGAAAACTGGCCAACACCAGCACGATCGGGTCACTGAAGCGCGTGAATAACAGCGCAAACAGCGCAGCGGTACTCACTTCCACAATCGGATTCCGTACTGCGATCGTTTGGTCACATGACGGGCAATACGCGTCGCGATGAACGCCACAACCGCCAGAGCACGGCTGACCGATCGGGTCTGGCCACAGGCCGCACACGCTAAGCCGCCACTTGGCATGTCGCTTTGGCAGCACATCCGCCAAAGCATTGATGAAACTTCCCACAACTGTACTGATCAGGTAAATATTACGATCACATGCACCTCACAAAATCACATGCACCCTGACGCTCAAACCAACCGCAACCTTAATCGAACAACGTGAGTATAACACGCTCAGCATTGATTAGAAACCGACCTAGAAAAAGGCTAAAAGTGGCAAAATCTTCAAATCGAGCGTGTAAATCCCGCCTGCTGTTTATGATTGCTTGCTCAGCAATGGTTTGCAACCGGTCAGTATTTGGTAAGTAAGCGGTGAAAACCGCACTGAATCTATTGCAATCAGGTATGGTTGAAGTAGACTGATTGGCGATGATGATTTTTCCAGTCAGCATCAAGTGCAAAAAACTGATCACTTCAGTATGGCTACACATGGGAAAGGAATTCTAAGAATATGAAACGGACGATGCTTGTTATCACAGTCGTGCTCATGGTCGCCCTAAGTGGAGTTGGTTTAACATTGACACCTGTTCCGGTCGCCGCACAAGGCGCTGGTTCGACGATACTTTCGGCGGTCTTTTCAATCTATGTGACGAATCCAAGCGGTGAAACCGTAAACATCCGGCGGATCACAGCCCCGTGGAATGAAAACACCGTAACTTGAACAACTTTGGGAGCAGTCTTGCACCGCTTATCACCCCGGTCTCCTTTCCGTCCGACGTGGCGGGCTGGCATTCGGTCGATGTTACAGAGTTAGTACAGGGCTGGCATGCTGGTACTTATCCTAACTATGGTCTGGCTCTTGACGAGGGAGTTCTCTGCCGCCACGCTATATAACAGCAGCGAATTTGGCACGGCTTGAACCGGCCGCGATTGGATGTTTAGCATACACCGTACCGGGTGCTCCACCAACAACGCCAGTTACACGATTCAGCGCCCAAGCGGAACTGTACAGGATGCATATGTCTGGGCGCTTAACCCCAACACGAACTACAACTACGAGACCCTTTTACACAGGTGATCTTGACGGCGGCGGCATGAAATATGCCCTACTTCAGTTCGTACAGCCGCCTTCTACCGCTGTAACGGTCGATTCACTTCAGTGCCAAGGCCGTACCGCCCGCTACTCCGATCTATCTTGGGCTCGGCCTAGTGGCTGTGTTAGGCGCGGTTGTACTCGGCATCAAGCGCCGTCACTAACTGACAACCTCCAAGTATTCTGCAGTTGGCGACCACTCCACTTACGGAGTGGTCGTTTTTTTGTCAGCCGCCCTGTGGCTTTGACAAAAGCCCCGCGTCCGGCTAGAATCGCGCCGACATGATGGAACGCACCCACACGATTAATCGCGAGCGCCTGAGCGTGCCTGTCGCCTTGATCGTCCTCAGTTTGAGTTTGCTCCCGCTCATCGAGTCGCCGGCCACCACCGGCGTGGGTGCTGCCGTTCCTCGGCACACCCCTGCGTTCTCGGAATTCTCCGCCACGACTTTTGTGATGATTCTGGCGGCGGCGCTGACGTGCGCGGGCATCGACGCCCTCATCCGCGTTCATCCGCGCGTGCGGCGCGGCGAAGTGACGCGCACATTCCCATACTGATCATTCCGGCGGCTATGCGGTCGTCGCCGCGCAGCCAAGCTGAGCAACACTGCCGAAGCGCGCTGGCGGATTGCGGGCTTCATTGATCCCGCGGAGCGTTGTGGCGGTGGTTGTAGCCGAGTATGCCTCGATCGATCCGGACGGGCCAACGGCTGGCCGAGCGCGGCTGTTTCTGACCGCGATCACCTACGTTAGCCGTGCTCCTCTTCGGTCTCATCTGGAACACGCGCGCCCGCAGTCTTATCAGCGCCACCCTGACGTTAATTGTGGCCGCCAGTTTGGCGTTTGATCTCCTGTCGTCAACGCGTGCTGGCACCAGCCGCACCTTGTTGCTGTCGATCGCGATCGGGTTGGTGCTGGCCCAGAGCAATTGGGCTATCAACTACTGGCGCACCGATGTCTTTACCGCCGCGATTTCGCAGTTGCTGGCGTTTTATGCGCCTGTCGGTCTGGCGACGCAGTACCTAATCGATCGCACTAGTCGCGCCGTGTCTTAATCGAGTTCGGCATAGTGATGATCGTCGCCCTGCTCTTTGTTGTTACGCAATCGCTAACCGCGCACCGAAATAAAAACGCCTCGACTATCGGTCGAGGCGTTTGCGTTAATACGGCTAGTTACGGTGTGGCGATTGGCAACGGCGCAGTTTGTTGTTGAGCAGCGGGCGTATTCGCCACCGGCGTAATTGTCGAGGGCGTTGCCACCAGACTCAGCACCATCGTCATGACCACCAGGATCGCCAGAATGGCAAACATGATGCGGGCATTGCGCTGGGCGTTTTGTTGATTTCAGAACGGCGGGCCATGCTTACCCTTGATTCGATAACGCGGCGATTATACCATAGCCACGGCAGCGCCAGCGTGCGTTTAGCCTGCGCCCCGATCGGCCCGGCCGGATCCAACGCGGCGATGGCTCGCTCATAAGCCTGGCGCCCGTCATTGTCGCGGCCATACAGACGCCCCAAATATAACCGTGCCAGCGCCGACTTTGGATCGAGTTCCGCGGCGCGGAGCAACTCCCCTTCCGCGATTGCACGCTCGCCATTCAGCAGCTGCGCCACGCCCAACCAGACCCGCGCTTCAGCATCATCCGAGGCCATCGCCGCCGCTTGCTGAGCGATCTTCAACGTGCTTGCTCACGCGGCCCGTAATTGTGACTGGCATACAACTCTCGGCCAGTGCCTTCCAGCCCAACGGATCGTCGGCTTTGAGATCGCGCCGTCGTCAGCCATTTTCCGCCGCGGCCAGATCGCCGCGCTGTTCATATACCTGACCGAGTTCAGCAGCGATAAGCGGATTCTGCGGATCACGCTCGGCGGCGAACAGCAGATCCTCGATCGCGCGATCGAGATTGCCATAGCCACGCGTGCCGTGCGCAGAAAGTAACGCGCCACCACCAGAGATCTCGATCGATCTGCTGCCGATCAAGTTGGCTGGCCCCGTTGCGGCCCAGTTGATCGGGTGAAGCCATCGTACGCATAGGCTTCCGCATACATCGGATTGGCCTCCGTTGCCGCTTTGAAGGCGCGCCAGGTCAACGTCAGATCACCCGCTGACAAGTAAGCGCGACCCAACAGCATCGACTGCATAGCACGCTCGGTTTCATCCAACGCCGGCATCCATAAGCGCGCTTGCTCGATCGGAATTTGCGCCAGCAACTCTTTCGCACGCGCCGCATCGTCGAGCGCGACAATCTTCGCCACCGCTAATCGCGCTTCAATATGATCAGGCTCTGCGGTTAGCCACTGCTCCGCCGTTGGTTATTGCCGCCGCCCAATTTTCAGCCTGCAAATACGCATTGACAGCGTGTGGGTAAGCAGCAGGCTTTGCTTACGCAACGATTAGCCACTGCACAGCCGGCGATTTCAAATTGCCCCGTTTGCGCGGCGAGTTGCGCGTTCAGCACCGCCAGATCGATCGGGGTTGCGCCGAGATCGCGGGCGAGATCGATCGCGGCTGGCACTTCATCAAAGCGCCGTTGATCGATCAGCAACTCAGCGAGCCGCCGTTGTGGAAGCATTCCACAGTTGACGGATCAATGCGAGACGTACGTTTTCTTCAGCGCGGCGATAGAGGAACGTCGCACGCTCGGCATCGGCTTGCGTCACGAACGAAGCGGTCACGGCATCGTCGGGCCGGACGAGCAGCGTCAGGCAGCCAGCACTATCACAAGCAGTAACGCGCGAAGAGAGATCATTGATGTGAATTATACTCGCATAACTTAACGAGTGAACCCGGCGTACTCGTCATTCATTTCTCAGGAAGCTAAGATGGACTTCACCCTCTCGTCCGAACATGTGATGGTTCAAAAGATGGTGCGCGATTTTTGCCACGCGCGAAGTGCAACCGACGATCAAAGACTGGATCGCCGCCAAAGAGATGAATCCGGCGACGCTGCCGCGCATGGCTGAGTTGGGCATTTGGGCCTGTGCCTGCCCGTAAAATATGGCGGTCAAGGCTTCGATTACATTTCGTTGGGGCTGGCGTGTGAAGAACTGGAAGCCGTCGATACGTCGCTGCGCGTGGTGATGTCGGTGCATGTGGGCTTAAACAGTTTGGCGCTGTTGCAATGGGGCACGGAAGATCAGAAGCAGCGCTTTCTAGTGCCGCAAGCCAAAGGCGAAAGTACGCGATGTTCGGCTTGACCGAGCCCGGCGTCGGCAGCGATGTGGCGAATATGGTTTCGACAGCGCGGCGCGCTGGCGATGACTTCGTCATCAATGGCGAAGATGTGGATCAGTCTGGCGTCAAAGGCCCATCACATTTTGTGGTTCGCCAAAACCGATCCGACGGCGAAAGATCCGCACGAGGCATTGACGGCGTTCATGATCGAAGCCGATCGGCCCGGCGTGACCCGCGGCGATATTCACGGCTTAGAAGCTGGGTGTGCGCGCCGGATCGACGGGTTGGGTCAATTGTAGTGATGTGCGCGTACCAAAAGAAAATCGAATCGGCGAAGAGGGCGAGGGCTTTAAGATCGCGATGTCGGCGCTGGACAATGGCCGTTATACGGTGGGATCGGGCGCGATCTCCGGCTTAATCCGCGCGGCGCTCGACGCGGGTGGTAATGCTAATGAACGCAGAGCCTTCGGCAAGGAGATCGGCAACATCAACTGGTGCAGCAGAAGATCGCTTACATGGTGCAGCAGTATGAGATCGGGCAGCTGTTGTATCTCCGCGCAGGGTGGCTGAAGAACAAGGGCAGCGCAACACCCGCGAAACGTCGCTGATAAAGTATTTTGCCTGATGCGTCCTTCGAAGCCGCTAACGCCGCCGTTCAGATTCACGGCGCGTACGGCTGCAGCGATGAATACGACGTGGAACGCTATCTGCGCAACAGCCGCCGGGGCCATCATCTACGAAGAGTACCAGCGAGATTCACCAACTGATGCAGGCCGGTTACGCGTTGAGCTGCCGTGAAGACGGCGACCTCCGTTGCGAACTACCGGCGTACGATCCCAAAGTATGGCAGGAAGAATAATCGGACGCGTCATTCCGAGGAGCCGCGCTACGGCGACGAGGAATCTCGCAATTCAACCGAAATACACCCGGCTTCGGCGTAGAGATTCCTCGCCACTACGTGGCTCGGAATGACACTGATTGCGGGTGGGCGATTCAGCGTGCTTCGCGTCCCATTATTGAACCACAAAGACACGAAGATGCGAAGGAAAACCTTAAAATCTTCCTGTCTTTGCGCCTTCGCGGTTGTCTTTTGACGCAGTGTGTTATAATGTTGGCGAGGCTCGCAGCAGATTCAAGCATTAGCCCGCCCCACCAATAGCCAGCAATCAACACATCATGCCTAAGGAGGTCACCTTGAACATTGTCGTTTGCACCAAGCAAGTGCCCGACACGGCGGCGACGCTCAAAGAGTCGATGAGCAGTCGAACGTCAGTTGGGGTGATGCACCGCTCGTCATCAACCCGTGGGACGAGTACGCGATCAGAAAGCGATCCGCCGCCAGGAGAAGTTCGGCGGGAAAGTGACCGTACTCTCAGTCAGGCCGGAGCAAAGCCAAAGAAGCGCTGAAGCAGGCCGTGGCGATGGGCTGTGACGACGCCCAACTCATCTCCGATCCGATCTTCGACGGCAGCGATACTGGCCACCACTCACATCCCTATGGCCCAAGCCATCAAGAAGTTGGGCGATGTGGATGTGGTCGTCTTCGGCAAGCAGGCCATTGACGGCGATACGGGCCTGGTTCCAGCAGGCGTGGCGCGCCGATTGGGTTGGCCGCTCCTATCATGCGTCCGCCAAGATCGATGAACTTACGACGCGAGCTGCCAAATCGCTCAAAGTCACGCCTTCTTGAAACAGGTCAGGCAGGCGTTATAACCAGTTACCGTCATCAGCGTCGTGAAGATCAACGAACCGCGTTATCCCTCCTTCATGAATATCCGCAAAGCCAGCAAACTCGCCATTCCGACGTTGAATGCCGCCGCCATCGGCGCGGACGCCGATAAGGTTGGGCGCGCTCACGCAGCCACGCAGTGGGTCAAGACTTTCCCGCTGCCAGCGCGCACGGGCAACGTCGAGATCATCAGCGGCGATTCACCGCAAGCCATCGCCACGGCGCACTGGCCGATAAACTTATGGCGGAGAAGGTGATCTAATCATGGCGCACAATATTCTCGTCTGGATTGAAACGTTCAAGGGCAGCAGCTTGCTTCGGCTGTACGAGTGTCTCGGCGAAGCGAAGCGCCTCGCTAACGGCGGCCTGGTGACCGCGGCGGTCTTCGGCGAAAACGCAGCGGCGATCGCGGCGGAAGCGATCCACGTTGGGCACCGATCAAGCAATCGTGTGTGAGGATGCTACACTGACCGATTTTCGCGCCGAAACCATACATCGCGTTACTCACAAAAATCGCGCAGCACATCAAGCCTGAAGTCGTGATGGCGGGCGCCTCGACGCGGCCGCGATGGCGAGCAGCGTCGCCGTCGAACTGAAACAGGCGCGATTGCGGACTGCACGGCGATCGAGGAGCAGGACGGTCAACTACTGGCGACACGACCGGTGTATGCGGGCAAACTGTTGGCGCACGTCATCGTGCCCGCCAAACGTCCGATCGTCCTTACTACCCGATCGCGCGCCTTCCCATGCCGGAAGTCGTCGCAGGCAAAGCGGGCAGCGTGACCGCCGTCGCGCCGGTGCTGAGTGAAGATCAGATCGCCAGCAAAGTCACTGGCTTCGCGATCGAGGGTGAAGGCGAGGTTAGCCTCAACGATGCGCGCGTCATCGTGTCGGGCGGGCGTGGCGTGGGCGGACCGGACGGCTTCAAGCCCGTAGCCGAACTCGCCAAGACGCTGGGCGGCGCATTAGGCGCGAGCCGCGCTTTACCGTCGATGCGGGCTGGATTCCGTACGCGCATCAAGTGGGCCAGACTGGCAAGACCGTTGCGCCCGATCTGTACATCGCGTGCGGCATCAGCGGCGCGATTCAGCATCAAGCCGGTATGCGTACTGCCAAAGTGATCGTCGCCATCAACAAAGATCCCCGAAGCGCCGATCTTCAAACTGGCGCGCTATGGCGTCGTCGGCGATCTGTTCGGAATCGTGCCCGCGCTGGATGCAGAGTTCAAGAAGCGCCTAGGCAAGTGATTGTCGATTTTGGATTTTAGACTTTGGATTGAGGCTCAAGCCGTTGGCGACCTCAACTTTCACGGCGGTATGGCATGTGCGGTTCATGACTCACCATGACTGGTTGATAGCTTCGGCCTGGTAGTAGACTTACTCTTTGCGCTGGCCCATGTCATACCCGCAGCCTTAAACGAGAACCGGCATGTCTTCAAACAGTGAATTCAACGTTAGCAACGCCTACACCTACGACCGCCGTTCGACGACACGCTGGGTGATATCGCACATCGGGCGCTATAAGCTTTAGCGCTGGCCCTGGCGTTGCAACCTCGTTAGTCTGACCACCTATTCCAGCAGCCCGGTGTTGATCGGTCGCGCGGCGGGTGAATTGACCAAGCTGGCGGCGGGCAGTTGCCCGTGTACGCGCTCACCATTCTGTTCATCCTGACAATGGACGGCCTCTTCAACATCATGGCCTCATATGCGTACACGCGCATCGCCACGCGCTTTGCCGCCGATGCGCGCCAGGAATTGTACGCTGGTTGCTCGGCAAGAGCCAGACCTTTCACAATCGACAGCGAGTTAGCGTGTGATGGCGCGCGCCACCGACGATGTCGCTTTGCTCAGCGATATGGTCACGCCGGGCGCCAGTATTTTGATCGAGTCGTGGGGCACGATCGCCATCGTGTTGATCTTCGTGGCCTCGATCAATCTCCAACTCATGATCGTCCCCGCCCTCTTCGTCACAGCCTACATCGTCGCAATTGCGCGCCTACGTTAATGAACTGGAGCCCGTCTACGCGCGTCTACGCAATCAATTTGGTCATCTCGACGCAGCGCTGGCCGAGATCATCTCCGGGATTGAAGTGGTCAAAGCCAGCGCACTGGAGCCATTCGAGCGCGACAATGTTTCGCGGCAGCGCTCGCCTGCCGCCTGCACGACACCGCGATCCAGCAAGGCCGCTCCAGGCGCTTTCCGCCGCCGTGTTGTTATTCGCCATCACGGTTGGGTTGATCACGCTGCTCCATTCATTGTGGCTTATCAAAATAACGTCATCACGCTGGCGGATGTGATCGGCGTGATGGGGCTGATGAATGTACTGCGCTGGCCGACGTTCAGCTCGATCTTTACGTTTTCGCTCATTCAGGCGGCCTCGCCAGCGCCGATCGGATTCTCGGCATCATCAAGGCCGAAACCGATCTGGACGAGAACGCCGCTGGGACCGATCGGACGGTGAAGGGGCGAGATCGTGTTCGATCACGTCTCCTTTGGCTTTGACGATCAACCGCTGTTACAAGACATTTCCTTCTGCGTTAAATCAGGGCAAACCGTAAGCGATTGTGGGCCAGACCGGTTCGGGCAAGAGCGAGCTGATCGGGCTGGTGAATCGCACTTACGATGTGACAGCAGGCGCATTCTGATCGACGGGGTAGATGTGCGTGAGTGGAGTCTGGACGCGCTGCGGTCACGGATCGGCAAGATTGAGCAGGACATCTTTTTGTTCTCGCGCCTGGTAACGAAGACATCGCGTTTTGGCGGCCCGGCGCAACGCAAGCCGAGATCGAACAGGCGGCGCGTGACGCGCAAGCGCACGACTTCATCTTGAAGTTCAGGATTTATCAAACAGTGATTGGTGAGCGCGGGGTGGCCGATGCTATCAGGCGGGCAGCGACAACGCTTGGCGCTGGCGCGGGCCTTTCTCAGTGATCCGCGCATCTTGATTCTGGACGACTCGACCAGCGCCATCGACAGTGCTACGAAGCCGAGATTCAAAACTGGCACTTCGGCACGTGCAGCGTAAGCGCACGACGCTGTTGATCACACACCGTTTGGCGCAGATCCGTTGGGCCGATCATATCCTCGTGATCGATCAGGGCCGCCTGGCAGTTTGCCAACGGCACGCACGATGAATTGCTGCGCCGTTCGCCGCACTATCGCCGCATCTTTGCGCGCGCTATGATATGAGAACTTCCACCGTTAGGCATTGGTTTAACCTATGGGTTTCATTTTTGACGGTCTCGATGCCGAAGCCTACGACCGCCGTTACACTGATCGCGCGCTGGTCGTGCGCGTCGTCGGTTACTTCAAGCCGCAATTGGGCCGCAGCCTTATTGGTGGCCGGGTCGGTTGTGTTGCAATCGCTGCTGGATGTCAGCCTGCCGATCCTGATCTCGCGCACGCTCGATCAATTCGCCGCGGGTCAAACCAATCTCGTACTCAACGCCGCTCTCATTGCAACGATCAGTTCACTGGCGTGGGTGTTTAACTTTGTGCGCCGTTCGTTTTCGTCGCGCGCAGTGGCCGCCGTCGTCTTAAAGTTGCGCGAAGACGCCTTCGACGCGGTGCTCAAGCGCGATCCTGTCCTTTTACGATCAATTCATCTCGGCCAAGATCGTGAGTCGCGTCAACTCCGGCACAGGCCTTTTCATAAGTCGTCACATTGACGATGGATTTGTTTAGCCAGATTTTGCTCGTTGTGTTATTGATGGGCTATCTCTTCAGCGTCAACACGACGTTGACGTGGATCACGCTGGCGTTAGCACCGTTCATTGTATTTGCGGCGTTGACGTTTCGGCGCATTGCCCGCAACACCATCACACAATCGCGGCGCGTCGGCACCAAATTAACGCGCACATTCAGGAAACCGTCAGCGGCATCAAGAGGGTGGCGAAGACCTTTCGGCAGGAGAACACCATCTACGACGAGTTCGTGGACGAACGAGCAATCGTTCCGCATCAATCGCCGTACGGGTTATGTGTTTAGCGCGATCTTTCCGATTCTCAACGTGTTGGCCGGTATCGGTACGGCGCTGCTGGTCTACGTGGGCGGCCTCAACGTGCAGCGGCGCGCTCACACCTGCGCGATTGGCATCTGCTCCTGTCTGGTGGCTGGCCGGTTTCGTTCCGGTCACCAGCACGCCTGTCGAGCCGCCGACTGGCTGGCAAGCGGCCGAATGTACCGCAAAAGCAGCTGGACAAAGCGACGCGCCGCAGACCGATAACGAGCGCTGCTGACGGTGCGCGTATACCGTCGCGATCACATCGACGACAGCCGACGAAGCCGGAATTTGGCAACGACGCTGACCATCTGGCTGCGGAAGAGACACTGGCGCACATACCGTTGCCGGATCTGGAAGCAAGAGTTCACGGTACCGTCGATCGCGCGCTTTGCTGGCCTCAGGCGGCCGCTGCTGACGAGCGGCAGTATCCGTATGCCCGGATCAATGCCGCGATTGAAGCCGCGCGCCTTCAGTTTGGCCGCACAGACGCCAGCTGGGCGAGCGCACGGTGCGACAGGGGAAGGTCGCGCGTTGTCGACCGTAAGCGAAGCTGGCGACAGCTGGCCTGCGCGCGCGGGCGGCGGCGGCGACTGGTTGGCCGGTTTGTCACAAGGCTTATCAACCGAAGTCGGCGAACGGGGCAGCAGCCTTTCGATGGGGCAGCGCCAACTCGTCGCGCTGGGCCGCATTTTGAGTTGCAAAATCCGGCGATTTCGCCTGATGAAGCCACCGCCAGCATCGATCCGTTGACGGAAACGCTGATTCAAGAAGGCCTCGATACCGTCATGCGCGGTCGCACCAACATCATTATCGCGCATTGCCTCTCGACGATCCGCCACGCCGATCGCATTATCGTATTACGCGCGGGACAAATCATCGAAGAAGGCAATCACTTCCAACCTGCTCACTGTGGGCGGCCACTACGCCGAACTGTACACACTTACCTTCCGGCATCAATCACTGGAGTTCATCGATGCACCACTGCATCGCCACCGACCACTAGTTAAATCATCTGGGCGGAGTTACCAGCGAAAAAGCGGCGTGAATTTAATGACCTCGCTCACCCAAAATCTCCGCCTGACTACCCACTTCAACTTCAGACTTTCGACCGTTGACGCCTGCGGCAAAATGCGCGTATCCTCAGATCAACCGGACGACGTTGAAGTGTCAGATCTCTCGACTAGCGCTCGACGCTTAACTGTCAGGCTTTACCTGACGATCGGCCTATACTGTTCGCATATCACGGCGCACTGCTCATCAGGCATAAGTCATGTCACTCGACGTCAAAACCATCACATTAGCCTTGCCTTATCGCTTGGGGCGTGTGTTAATTGTTACTTGATCCACACCGATGCGGGTTTCGTTCTAGTCGACACCGGCAGTTCCAATCAACGCGCGGCGCTCGAACGAGAATTGCAGAACGCGGCTGCCAGCCGGGCAATTTGAAACTCATCATCCTGACGCACGGCGATTTCGATCACACCGGCAATGCCGCCTACCTGCGCCAGACATTCGGCGCACCGCTCGCCATGCATCAGGCCGACTTCGGCATGATCGAGCACGGCGATATGTTCGCGAGCCGAAGTAGCGGCAACCCGCTCCTCAAAGGATCGCGCCGCTGCTCTTCAGATTCGGCGGCGAATCGGGTGACGCCCGATGCGAGCTTTGCTGACGGCGACGATCTATCCATCTATGGTCTGGCGGCTAAAGTGATCGCGCCGCCCGGCCATTCGCGTGGCCTGATCGGTCTTCTCACCGTCGACGGCGATCTGTTCGTCGGTGACCTGCTCGACAGCACAGCAGCCCACGTTGAATCTGATCATGGACGATCGGGAAGCCGCTCAAACGAGCGTTGAAAAACTGGAAGACCTTAAACGTGGCCACGGTCTATCCGGGTCACGGCGCGGCTTTCTCAATGAATCACTTGCAGATTCTCGCCGCCCACTGAACAAGCTGACTATCCTACCCAAGCCCAATCTCTTTCAAGGAGTTGAACCATGACTGAGGAAAAAACTAAACCATCCGACGCTTCCGCGAAGCTTTACCGGTCTTTAAAACGTCAATGGTCTTGTCCGCGGTGCGATCAACGCGGCGCTATTATCTGACCTTGTACGATATTCGCCAGCGCAGCGATGCCGGCTTAACGGCAAACGCAATGTCTGGCTGATAGCAGCCTTCGCACCGCCCATCGGGCCGATCGCCTACCTTTTGTTTGGCCGCAAACGAGACACCGAAGCGATTGAAGTTCAGCCGGAAACGCTCGAAGCGGCATGAATGCTCTAATCACGCGCTTCATCGGCACGGGCTTACTGTTCATATCATCTTTCTGTCCGGCTTCTGGGTTGAGCAATTCAGGCCGACCGCTGAACGTGCTCGGTCTTGACCATCCACAAACTGATGGGGTTAGGAACAGCCATCCTCATTGAGTAACCGTTTACCAAATCAACCAACAAGTCGGATTGAACTCAACGGTAAGGATCATGGCGGCGATCACGCTGGTGCTCTTTTTCTCGCCACCATCATCAGCGGAGACTATCGAGCCTGAAATAACCTGCCGCTACTGGCGACTTCTGGCGATCCGCAAAATAGCCCATTTCTGACGGTGGTTTCGGCTGCTGCCACCAATGTGTTCGCTCACAATCTCAAGCCTGAATATCTTTAGGAGAGCATGTAGTGACGAATACCATCCTTAGGATCACGCTTTCAGCCGATTAGGCTCAACGGCTGGCGTCGCCGAAGCGGCTGGCCAAGCGCTGCGAGAATCTGGCGCCGACGTTGATGTTCGCGCCATGGCGGACGTAACTGACCCATGCGCCGTACCACGCCGTCGTAGCGGGCAGCGCGATCCGCGGCAAAAGTACTGCCAGAAGCCATGCAGTTCATCCGATCGCATCAGCTCGCTTTACGACAGAAGCCGTTTGCGGCGTTTGTAGTCTGCATGACCTTAGCCATGAAGAACGGCGAGAACTATCGCTCGCATGTCGCCACGTTTTTAGACCCGATCAGCGTGCTGGTGAAACCGGTCAGCAAGGGGCTGTTTGCCGGCGTGCTAAACCTCAGCAAGATCACATCGTGGTCCACTGGCTGAAGTTCAGACTCAGCGGCGTGATGTTCGGTGTGTGACCAAGGCGATCATCGCGATTGGAACGCCATTCGCACCCTGGGCGATCAGCCACCGCTGCTTCAATAACACACCAGTCCGCCAAAACCGCTTCAGCGCCCGCGCCGCGTTTCGTGATTTTTGCTGTTTTGAGTTAAGCATACGCGGGATTGCCGCGCACGATCGTTCTAGCTTTTGGGCCAACGGTTGCTCCGCTAACACACGCTCTGTCGTCAACCGCGCGGACAACAGCGCCATCGGCAAGCCACTGCCCGGATGCAAAGCTCGATCCCACGAAGTACACATTGCCATACCGCGCGTGCCGGTTCTGTGGCCGCAAATAACCCACTTGCAAGAAGTTGTGACCAGCCCAAAGGCCGCGCCCTTTGCTAAATTGTAGCGATCACGCTGTAATCACGCGGCGTGTAACATACCTCGAACTTGAGATGCTGATCGAGATCAGCAACACCAATTTCCTTTAGGCGGTTCACCACATCGACTGAGTCAAAAAAGCCAACACGTCCCATGCTTGCTGTGTCGCTGCGTCGAGATGGCCAGTCGGCACCAGCACGAACAAAGTGTCTTGTCCGGCGCGGGTGCGGCAGCCGGATCGGTGCGCGCGCGGGGGCGTGAACGTAGAAACTCGGCTGATCGGGCAGCGTGTGATCGTTGAAGATGCGCTCGAAACTTGCACGATAACTGCCCGACAAAGCGACGTTGTGATGGCCGGTTGCTCGATCGTAGACCTGATCCACGCCCCAGTAAAACATGATGGCCGAACAATGTATTTGAGCCGCGCCAACCGATCGGCTTCGGCGCGATCCGGCAATAACGCATCGTAGGCGTACGGCAAATCAGCGTTAGCCACAACCACATCCGCCGCGAGCGTCGAGCCATCTTCCAGCGTGACGCTCGTCGCGCGCCGCCCCTCGACGTTGATGCGCCGCACGGGCGCGTTGTAAACAAAGTGTACGCCATTCGTCTCCGCGATGCCGACTAGACTCTCGATCACGCGATACAGGCCCCCCATCGGAAACCACACGCCGTCACACAGTTCGGTGTATTGCAGCAGGGAGTACGTCGCCAGCGCATCAAACGGGCTGACGCCTAGATACATATTCTGGAAGGTAAACGCGGCCTTCAAATGCGGATCATCAAAGTAGTGACCGATGTTGTCGTAGTGCTTGGCGCAACGCTTGGTTTCAACAACAATGGCAAAGTTCTTCGGGCTGAAATACTCGAAGATATTGCGGAAGTTGCGGCCTACAAAATACTTTAGCGATTCATGATAGTTCGTCTCGCCTTCGACGAGGTAGCGCAGCAAGCCACTAGCTTCGCCGGGCTCGGATCGCTTCCAGTTGATCTTTTGCAGCGCGTGCAGATCATTAGTCACCCAGCGACACACCATCGTCGAAGCGAATGCGATAGGTCGGATCGATCCGGCGGAGATCAAGATGATCGGTCATGCTTTCACCGAGATCAGCGTAAGTTTCAGCGAACACTTCCGGCATCAGGAACAACGTCGGCCCGATATCGCAGCGATGGCCGTCACGCAATTGATCGCAAACGCCACCAGGCCGGCCGTTCTTTCTCCAACACAGTGACGGTATATCCGGCACGGGCCAGACGCGCGGTAGCGGCAATGCCGCCAATCCCAGCGCCGATAATGAGAGCGGTTAACTTCGTAGGCATGACTTAATTCTGACTATTTTTCTCGCCGCCATGCACCCACCTGGCGATAAGGCCGGTTTGATCTTAAGCGATGTTGTTCGAAGCGATTTGAATTTCAATGCCGTGCTCGTATAGCGCTTCTTGCAAGAACGCGGCGCGGCGGCATAGCGCGATGAACACCACATCGGCTATCGCGGCGGTTTCATCCAAGAGCGAAAGATACGCGCCGCCGGATTGCGCTGGAACATCGTCACAAAAATCGCCTGGAGCGTAGCGCCCTGTTCGCGCATCAGGCGCAACAACAGTGCATCGCACAACCGGGAAGAACGGGCGAATCGGCAGGGACGTTGAATGGCGTTCCGTTTCTGATCAGCGACCGCACGATGGCAGTCGAATCATCCTGATGCGCGTAAGCGTAGCCCGATGATTTCTGGAACTGTCCGCCCGTTGTGCCGATCGCTACCATGCGTGCGCTAGTGCGACGCGCAAATGACCGGATCAGAAGGGCTGACACCGCCTTCTTCTTCGAGGATGCGATAGTCGCGCAAGTTCAGCGTATGCCTGACGTGGCCTTCGAGCGTTGATTCAGCTCGATGAGAACTTAAGGCAACGAACTCGATCAACGCCTGCCGCTTCGATAACGGCAGTACATAGCAGAAACGCAATTCATTTCTCTGCGGCACGCGAAAGTCGAACATCGTCGCGGCCGATGGATCAAAAGCATCATCAGGGTTTCGGATCAACCAACCGGTGAAGTACTGGATAACGCGTCCGTGTTGGATCAGCCTTGAAATCAGCCACTTTGAAGCGGCTGTCGAAAATCCAGCGACCGAAGTAGCGTTGGCCGCCGACTGTAACGAATGCGCCATCAGCGGTCTCTTCGATGTGATCGGCTGTGTTTTGAATAAAGGTAACGTTGCTGCCGTTAACACGTCATGCGCGTGCTGATAGAAATCGGTGCGCCGCGAATCATGTGATAGCGGTACGCGCCGAGATCAATCGGGTGCGATGACTGATCATCGACGAGTTGGATTTGATCCCACGAGCGATGCAATAACCCGTCAAAGGGCGCGGGCCGATCGGACCAGAAGCAGAACGTGCGATCGCACATGCCCCCTTGTCGTCCGGTTCAACGATCAAAATCGTACGATCACGCAACGAACTATCGATCAACTGGCAGGCGAGGCTAAGGCCCGCCAGGCCGCCGCCCAAAATGATGTAGTCGTAGTGGTTCATCGGTTGCGCCACCACAGGCCGGGAAGTTTGTTAACTGCGCGCGCCGTTGATGCGGGCGCGACGCGAGAAGATGTCGTAATCGTGCTCTGATGTCGTCGATGGCGCTGGCGAGCAGACCAGCCGCGGGCCGCTACGGCAATCAGTTCCGTCTTTTGTCTGGCATGGCGATGCCGGGCCATGCTCAAGTATAGGCGACGATTACGCTCGACCTGAAAATGCATGAAGCCGCGCCAGCGATGGTCGACGCGGCCCGCGCCTAAATCGGCTTCGCTCAGATCGAATCCGGCCAGTTCGGCGGCGGGCAAGTACACGCGTCCGGCTTCTGCTGGGTCTTCGGCCACGTCATGCAGGATGTTAGTGAGTTGAAGTGCGACGCCGAGTTTGATCGCGTATGGAATGGCTTCTGGGTCCGCTAAAGCCGATGATGTGCATGCTCATCAAGCCTACAGTCGAAGCGCGACGCTGTACGCATACGCGGCAAGATCGTCGAAGGCTTGATAGCGGCGCTGCGTGAGGTCACGCGCCACACTGTCGATCAACTGTTCGGCGTAACGAACGGAATGCGATAGCGCAAACGCGCATCGGTCTGGGCCACCGCGACGCGATCAGCGTGCGGCGGATTGATGGCGAGTGATTACGTCGCCAGCGCATGAGTTCGTTTCGGCTTCGCAGTGAGCGCACCGACGATGTCATCAGTCACACGGCAAAAGCGTAGAGGGCGCGCAGCGCACGGCGCTTATCCGCCGAGAGAAAACGTCGAGGCCAGAAAGAACGATCGGCTGTGGTGGGCGGTACCGTTTCGCAATGCGCGTAAGCGCGCGCCAAACCCGGCTCGATCGCGGATCGGCGCGCTGACCACGTGGGTCGTCATCGACTGCATCGGCTTCACGCGCCAACATCAACAGCGGTTGTTCCTGCGCGTGCGGCGTAAACATCGTCATCGCCCTCAAGATTTGTGCCCCCGCACACGTGTCTAGATTATCAGCGCACTGCTTCAACGTCATCCGACTAAAGACGGAGCAAATCGCAGGAATAGGTCGATGTCAGCCGTTGGTTTGATTATGGGGTGATCTGCGGTTTAGTCCTGACAGCGAGGCGTCACGTACAGACCTGAAGCTTCGACGACGACAGTCGAGCATCGTACTTCGTCATATTGGGCTATGTTGGTAACACGTTGGGGCACGCTATGTTTCGATCGATCTGGACAACACTGTGAGGTGCTGAGGGGCTGGCAGACTGTGGAAGGGGCGAATATCTAGGTGGATTGTTCCGCATCGGCGTGAGACAGATAGCGTTGCATAAACTTTCCGGCTTGCGCGAACGACGCGAAATGCAGCGCAACCTGATCGGGCAGACGCATCGATCCGCCGCCGCGCCAGACGCCGCTGGCCGACTCATGCCACACGCACGATAAATGTTTCCCGCTCCACGGCTTGATGGGTATCGGTCATGTCGCTTCACCATCACGGAGGGCACTGAGAATTTTGCGAACTGCAGTGATCTCAGTGTCCTCCGTGATTCTTTCTACTCAAACTCGACGTTGTAACTCACATCCCAGCCGTTGGGCCGCCCGGCCCTTCGCGATACTTGATTAGCAAGCGCGCGCCCGTCCAACAGAACGGCTGATCCCACCAGCGCGTGTCCCAACTCTTCCAGTCGTCGGCATTTGCAGAACCCAGACCGCCTGCCACCCAGCCATCGCCGTTGAAGGTGCGCACCGTTTGATTGTTAAACGTTTGCTGCGTATACCTTAACGTGATGTCGCCGCGCAGACTGACCAGGCAGATGAAAACTGCCAAAGACATAGCCGCGCAATTTGCCGCCCTTACGCATCGCCTTGATTGTCTGCACGACCAGTACCAGCCCGCCACTTCTGCGCCTGCGGTGACTTGCAATAGACAACTCGCGCCGAAGATGGGCGTTTGGCCGTGCGCGCGCAAGTAAAAAGCCCGTAAAGATCTGATTGCCCGAGCCGGGAATCTCGGAGAGTTTATCCATCAACTCTTTGGAAGTGCGTCTGCAAGATCGGGCTATTTGGCTTGATGGTGCCGACGAGCAGAGATCGCCACCCAGGCGCACTGTGCCCGTGCCGCTAGCCACGCCTTCAACCCCGCCGCCGATGTAGTTGACCTCCGCGCCGATGCCCATGACCACCGTGAGCCCGCTCAATGCGCGGATTCGCTTTCGACAACATCTCGTAGCCCGTAAAGCCGCCTCAGGCAAGATCGGATTGATCCGCAACGAGATGTCCATGCGTTTGATCGTCCTGATCATCGTGCTGCTGATGTTCTTGCCGATCAAGATGAAGTCGCCGTGCCGATTGATCTCCATGCTGATCAGTTCCGCGTATTGCAGGCGCGGGTCTTTGTCCGTCGATTGCTGCACGCGCAGTTGCAGACTCAGCAGGAAACGCTCGAACTGATAATCAAGCCCGGTGCTCATTGACGGAGGCCGCGCATGTTTCAACTTCACGCTCCCACGTATCCATCTGCTCCATCGTGCCGCCGCCGAAGAGCGCATCATCGGGCAGATCGGTGTTGGGCGCAAGTTCATATTCGTTCAGCACGGCCACCGTATCGGTGTAGGTGCGCGAACCGTATTTACCCACACATTGTTCAGCAGCGTCGTGTAGGTGATCGGATTTATCACGGCGAGTTTGGTATGCCACGCCGTCAGTGTTGAATTATCGGGCGGAGACACCAACGGCAAAGCCTTGTTGTTCTGCCAGCGCGATCAATCAGCAATCGTACTCGGCTTGCCCCAGATACACGCCAATCCTTCGATCGGGTTCCATCACGACGCCGGTATCCAGGTTCAACACTTGCGCTTCGCTGGGCAGCGGCGGCAGCCATCGGGCAATGAGTTTGCGAATTCTTGAAGCCTGTCAACGTGCTGCGCCGCGTGCTGGTGTTGTAGGCGTAAACTAACTTATCGTGCGGTAGGTGAGTTTCACTACATTCAGATCCACCCATTATCTTTTCCCGGCGCGCAGTGGCGCGGTGAAGCCCACGTAACTATCCCAACCCAACACAAAAACGTTGGGGCGCGGTTGATTGATCGCCGCAATGGGCCGAAGTACGGCGCGACGATCGGCCCTTTCAACTCCACAAAGCCGCGCTGATTCCAGTTATTCGACGGCGGATTGATCGCAGTCGCATTGGCATCTTACTGGGCGCAGCCCCGCCGGGATAGTAATAGGGGAACAAACTGACGGATCGGAACGGGATGTTGTTGGCTGGAAGTCAAAAACGGGAAGCCGTCCAACGTGAAGTCCGGTCGATTGTAGGCGTTGCCGAATAGAACTCGCCCGTCGGATAAAACGAGAGATCGACATTGATGGCGGCCGGCCCGACGAGCCTGGCGCAGTCACGTGCGGAATGCTGATCGCACTCTGCGCCCACAACATCGCATCGTGATACTGGTTCTTCTGAAATCGCGCCACCCAGCGGCCTACGGAATTCCACTGACGGAAGCGCACGCTCAGTTGCCAGTACGTTGCCTTGGCGGCCTGACCCGGCGGCACCACACCGCCGTCGATGCAGTCATCGATCGGGTTGAACCAGATTGACGAGGCGCAGCGTCACGCTGGGCGGGAAGGGCAGATTCAAGTTCGCGGTCGCATTGCGATCGAAGATATAGTTGTCCAACCACTGAATTCAAGGTTGTCGAGCGAGGCATCGTAACCGTGAATGGGCAGTTGCACGGGCGAGATGATCTTGGCCTTCTGGCGCTGACTCACGCCGCCTTGCCGCACATAGGTATTGAGCGCCGCATCAAAGAGGGCTGACGCGCCAGTGCAGTTACTGTAGTACAACTGCGCGCTGCTCAAGCGCCGATTGAGCCCTGGCTCGATCTCGGCCAACTGCGCCAGACCCACATCGCGCAGATCATTAGGGCGCGTGGCCCACATCGAGAGTTGTGGCCGACTGCGAAGGTTAAGTTCGCCTAAGTACATTTCCCAACTTCCGGCGAACAATTTGAAGCCGCTCAACCAGGCCACATCTTGCACGGTGCTGGCGTTGCCGTGGGCCAGCCCCAGGCATCGAGCGAGGCTGACGAAGGTGCCGTTCAACGCCAGGGGCGACGTGGTCGTGAGGCCTTGTGTGATAGGCCAACGCTACAGATCCACTGCCAAGACTACCCGACACAATCGCGCCGCTGAGGCCGATCTCCGTGCCGGCCGTCGCGCTGACGTTGAAGCGATACGGATAACTACCGAGCCACGCCAGATCCATCGGCGGTAGAGAAAAACGCCGCGCAAGCCGTTGACATCCACACTGATCGCGTTAAAGGCGTAGCTGCCGCGCAACACCATCGTTGCTATCGCGGTGCCGCAGGTGGCGTCGGACGCCTGTATAGCGATCGAGATATTGCAGACAACTGTTCGGTGAACGAATCGCGTATTGATCGAAACTCAACGAACCCTGCGGAATCACTTTAGCGGGCAGCGTTTCCAAATTGAAGGCGACGATGGGCGCAGCGCAACCAAAGCCCGCCAGACTGGCTGTCATGCTAAACGAAAGATCGCTATGCACGACTAGACCATCGGTGGCGAATAACGGCCACACATCGCTTTCACCGCCGCTGGCGAAAAGCCGCAAATTATCGGGCAAATTGATCGATACTTCGCCGGTGCCGACGTTGGGTTGGGTAAACCACGGCTTGGCATAGATCGCGTTGAGGTCGTAGTGCAAGCCGTTAGGATAGTGCATGTCTTTAGGCAAAACCGCCGCGCCGGTCACGCTGAGTTGCCCCGTGCAGACGTGATTCTGCGCGTCGCCCACGCTGAGACCATCGGCAGCAGCGAAACTGACGGGTATGTAAACATCGCCGCTCGGTGGCGTGAGGTGCAAGTAGCCGTTGCCCGTTAAGTTACTGGGAATGATCGGCGCGCCGAGAGTAACGGTGACCACCTCGAAGCCTTCACCAAAGCGTAAGGGTTCGCCCGCAGTTGGCATGATGGGCGAACACGCAGTCATCGGTTTGGTCGCCGTCATTGTGTAGGGCGGCTTTCCATAGCCGCCTCGTGCGGTGGGTAAGAAACCCGCCCTACTTCCTAGCTGATCTTGCGTAGTCGGAGAAATGCCATTGGCCACACTGCGCGGGCGCGTGTAGCGGATCGGCTCACCCGTGCGCAGATCGAATTCCACCGCGACGTACCAGTAGCGATCGTGTTGCGCGCTGCTGTCGCTGTAAATCGGTCCGCTGTTGACAATGGGCGTCAGTTGAATGTAATCGCTATCGCGATGCACGCTGCGGAAGATCGCCCAGCCGCGCAGAAAATCACTGGTAGGGTCCCAATGCATGAACGTGCCTGAGCCCGCACTCCACGTCATCGTGATCCAATCAACTTCGGTGATGGGGCGCTGTCCGTTGATCACCGCCTTAAACGTGCGCGGAAACGAGGCGGCCTCTTTGCCAAAGAACGGGAAGCCCGACGGTGTCAGCGCGGTCACGGTGTAGTTGTAAACGGTCTGCAATTCGATCGAGGTATCAGTGTAAACGCGCGCGCTGGGATTAGCGACGTTGAACGTTGCAACATCGCCGACGGGGCCATTGTTGGGTCGATAGATCGCCTCCCGATCAATCCGAAAACCCGATAGGCCTCCGGCATCGTTCACGTCCCAGTTGATCTGCGCGCTGTAGCCGTTGACGCCGCCCAACGCCGTGTTGATCGTCGTAATGATGGGCGTCGGCGCAACGATCGGACGCAGCGACAACATCCACGGCACGTTGAACGATGCAGGCGCGCTGAGGTTACCCTGCGCATCGGCGGCGCGCAGCTGGCACGTCACGTTTTGCAGCGGATACGTCGGCGAATAGACGCTCTCTAATTTGAAGTTGTTGATCTGCGTGGTGTCACTGATCGGCATCATCACACCGTCAGGACTGAACTGGCAATAGACGCGATAGCGCGTCGTGTCCGTCGTCGTGGGCGTGGCGCTGATGCAGTAGCCACCCTCTTGTCCGCCGGATGTATCACACGGGATCACATTCACGGTCGGCGGAGTGGGCGGCGTGACATCGTGCAAGATCGCTTGCACGGGTGATGTGTAGCGGCTGCGATTACCGTCCTGATCGACGGCTTGCAGGCGATACCAGCGCACTTGCTCCATTTGCGGATCGAGATCGTGCCACTGCAATTGCGTCGTGCGTGTCACTTCGCGCCAACATTGATGTTCATCAACACAGTTGGTTTGCAGCGTCACCGAAATCGAGAAGGCGCGATAGACGATGAAGCCGCTGAGATCGGCGGTAGGCGTCATCGACCACGAAACAATCACGGTTGAGATCGGGCCGGTGGCGGTGACCGTCGCTGTGACGTTGAGGGGGGGATCGGGCGGCATGAAGTCGCGGGCGCGCGCCGTGATCGGATCGCTGAACTGGGCTTGATCCGTCGGCCACGCGCGAATCTGTCCCAACAAATCGCGCGGCGTCACACGATAAACATACTGCCCCACCGCGGGTGCGATGTCGGCGTAGTAATAGGGCACTTCTTCATAAGCCAGCACACTCGTCGTGACAGGCGTATCTGAAATGGGAATCGTCGCCGTCAAGGCCTGCACCGGTTGAAGACCGTTAACGCGCGAAAAAGCGGTCGAGGCGGTGATGGGCGCGCGGTAAATATCGTAGCCCGTCAGCCACGGCCCGTTGATCGAATTACTTTGTTGTTCAGCATCCCAATACAGATACACCGTTTGATGGAAGCGGCGATTTTGCTGCGCCGTGCCCCAATCACCGGCCTTGTCGCGGATCAACGGATCGTTGTCGTCCAACGACAACGCCGACAGGCCGGTCGGTTTGGTGAGGGGCGTCAACTGTCCGGCGAGGGCCGATACGCTGCCCAAGTTTTGCGCGCCCGTCGGCAGCACCGCTTCAACTCGATAGGTATACGTGATCCCAGGCGAGATGGCCTTATCCAGATAACCCCAGCCGATGACGAGCGCGGTGGGATAGAAGTCGGCGGCCATGCGCTGCGCGGCGAGTTTGTTGTTGTTCATCACCGCGTGAAACGCAGGGATATCGGTGATGCCAAGTGGCGCGTAGTTGGTGATGAGAAAGTTGTAGAGATTGTTGTAGCGCGGATCGGTATTGTTGAGCAGATTGATCGCGGCGGTGGGATTAGTCATCGATACGACCGTGGCGATCAACGTTTCCGCTCCATTACCGACCCGACGATACACGCGAAAAGCCGACGGCTCGATCGGTTTGGTCCAGAACCAACGGATCAGCGTTCGATCGCTGCCAGTGGCATAGCCCACGCCGTATTGAGTGTAGAAAGGATAGTTATTGGCGACCAGCGGCAAAAACAAGGTGTATGTTTGCGCGGAAGTCGCGTGCAACGTTTGAGGCTCAGCGGCAGCGGGCTGAGGTTGAGCGTTGGCCAACGGGGTTTGCAGCCAAACGAAGAGCGCTAGCAGCAGTCCAAGACTCACCGCTAGCGTGACGGACAGTCGACGCAGCATAGTATCCTCCCCTGATCACCGCTGCGGCAACAAGTCCGCCTGCGGCGAATTGTCGTACAGCATAGCACCCCGGTGCTTCTAGAAGTGCTAACAGGGCAGGTTAGAAATTGGAAGTTGGAAATTGGAGGTTGGAGGCTGGATGTTGGATGTTGGACAGAGCCAGCCTCCCAGTGCGCTCAAGCGTCATGCGGATGATAGGCTTCCACGTGTTCCTGCTCGTTGGCATCGTTGCGCGCGATGATCGCCCGCGCGGGCTCGGTGTCACTGAGGTTGATGGGTTGATGCGGCACATTCGCCGGAATGAAAATGAAATCCCCGGCCTCGTTAACCACCGATTGGCTCAGCCCCGGCCCGTAGCGCGTTTCGACACGGCCTTGCAGCAGATAGATGGCGGTTTCGTAGTTGCGATGCAAGTGCGGTTCAGCCGAACCGCCCGGCGGAATGATCACCATGTTCATCGAGATGCTGGTCGCGCCCGCTGTGGCCGCCGAAATACCCACGAAGTTGGGCAGATGCTGTCGGGTCATGATCGTAACTTCAGGTCGAACGGTGATGATTTGATCGGACATGTCTCCCCCTTGAGTGTGTGCTGCTGGACTATTTCACTTCAGACTGACTCGCCGCGTTTGATCCGCTCATTCAGGCGCACCGTCTCCGGCGAAGGCTCAGCCTGCAATTCCTGCCGCAGCATCTCGCGCAGATGTTGATAGTGCTGCAGCGCGTGACCGACTTCGCCCTGCCGCACGAGACAGCGCATCAACTCACGATGCGCCAATTCAAAATACGTATCGAGCGCCAGCAACCGCCGATAGACTGCCGCCGCCCGATCGTACTGTGCCGTGCCAAAATGCAGCGCGCCGAGATCGAGCAACGCTTGCAGGTAGCGATTGCGGAGTTCTTCGCGCTTGAAGATCACCCATTCAGCGGCATCCAAATCTTCGGCGAAATCGCCGCGCCACAATTGCACGGCCGCTTCCAGCCGTTTGATCTCCGCCGCGCGGTCGGTTGACTTGGACGCCAGCCGCACTTCAAACTCGTGCAGATCGCACCAGTAATTCAACGTCCGATTGAATGAATAGGCGTCGTCGGCGAAGACGATCCAATCGAGTTGGCCGAGCGCCTTGCGCAGATGATGTAATGCGCGATGAAAGATGTTACGCAGGTGATCGGCCGAGGCTTCCGGCCACACATCCAAGCCAATTTGCGCTTTGGTCGCAGGCGGATTGGCGAGGAAATAGAAGAGCAGTTCCTTCGCTTTGGTGTACGTCCAATCCGTTGACGTGAGCGCGCGCTCACCAATCAACACGCGCGTTGGGCCTAAAGCAAAGATGCGCAGCGCGGGTTCAGCCGGGCTGATCTGGATTGACGGCGGCTGATCGCTCAGCGCCTCGGCTACGGCCATGTCTAATTCGAGCGTGGCTCCAACCGCCCACGCCCGATCGAACGCGGCGTCACCCAACGTGGCGCGCGCGGCCGTCGTCAATCGATCGATCTGCGCTTGCTGCGGCGGCAGCGCCGGGACGTGCGCCTGCGTGCGCAAGCGCGCTGCCAGCGCTAACCGTTGCACCGCGAGCGGAGTGTTGGATTGTCGCGCCGCGAGCGCGGCGAGTCCTTCAAAACTATCGGCTAAACCTTCGAGGTGATGAAGGCGCTGATAAAGTTGTAACCCCTCACGCAACCAGTGTGCAGCGCGCACGAGGTCACCTTGATCGCAGGCCAGCCGCCCCAGCCCGACCAGCACCTGCCCTTCGCCCCAATCATGTTTTAGGGTTTGCCAGCGCAGCCGCGCCTCTTCGTAGTGAGTGGCTGCGCGGCCATAATCGTTTTGCAGATAAGCCAACAGTCCCAAATTGGTCAGCGTTGAAGCAACGATCAATTCATCGTGAATGGCTCGACCCAGGGCCAGCGTCTCTTGCAACAACGTCTGGGCTCGATCGTACTCGCCCACGTTTAACGTTAAAGCGGCGATGGACGATGTGGCTCGCGCCGCCCCCCATTGATCGCCGAGTTGCTGTGATAGCGCCAGACTCTCTTCATACAACGGACGTGCGCCGTTCAAATCGCCGCGAGTCGTGTGGATGTTGCCGAGGTTGTTCAAGATAGTGGCGATGCCGCGCACATCGCCGCACTGCCGATAGTGGATCAGCGCTTGTTGATAATAGTCATGCGCCCGATCGTACTGGCCTTGCAAGCGCAGCACGTAACCCAGATTGCCCAGCACCACCGCCGTACCGCGCACCTCGCCCGCCGCTTGTCGCAACTGCAGCGCTTCCAGATAGTAGGCTTCGGCTGTGGCAAATTCACTGGCATCTGACGCGATCATGCCCAGCAAGTTCAGCGATTCGGCCATGTCACGTTCGCTGCCCAGCGGACGCCGCAAGGCTAAACTCTGTTTGGCTAACAGCGCGGCGCGCTCCAATTTACCTTGTCGATATAAATAACCAGCCGCATATTGACAGGCTTTGGCGCGGCTAGCAGCCGTGGCAGGCACGTTATCAGATCGAGCCAAAAACATCTCCAACCAGTACAGCCCTTCGGTAAATTCGCCGCGCGCCCACCAATAACGGCCCAGCGCCGCGCCCAACCGCAGTCCGCGCTCGATCAAGTTCTGGCGCTGCGTAAAGGACAGCGCCGCGCGCAAGTTGGCATAGTCCAGCGTCAAACGTTGCAGCCACTTGCGTTGCTGCGGCCCGATCAATTCCGGTTCAGACTGTTCAGCCAGCGTCACCGCCCACTGCCACAAGCGCGTGAACAACTCGGTACTTTCGCCCGCCGCATCGAGTTGTTCCCGCACATACTGCCGAATCGTTTCTAGTAAATGGTAGCGCGCAGGATCGGTAATGGGCGCATCCACCACCACTAACGATTTGTCGATCAGATCTGTGAGTAGATCAAGCACGCCAACTGCATTATCCGCGCCGACGGCTTCGATCATGTCCAGCGTGAACGAGCCTGCAAAAACGGCTAAACGCCGCAACAAAGTTTGCTCAGCCGCTGACAGCAGTCGATAACTCCACTCCATGACGGCGCGCAAAGTTTGATGCCGCGCGGCTTGCGCGGCAGTGCCCCGCGTCAACAACTTCAGGGCGTCATCCAACCGATCGGCGATCTGCGCGAGCGAGAGCACCTTCACGCGCGCAGCCGCCAACTCGATGGCCAGCGGCAGTCCGTCGAGGCGGCGACAGATCATCTCGATCAACGCAAGGTTAGCGGCGGTAATTTCGAACGTGGGCAGAACTTCGCGGGCACGCTCGATGAAGAGTTGAACGGCGTCCGATTGACCCTCGCCCACCATCACGGACAGCGGCAGTACCGCATAGACTTTTTCAGACGGCAGGCCCAACGGCTGTTGACTGGTCACCAGCACGTTGAGGTTAGGACACCGATCGAGCAGGGTGTGAACGAAGCGGGCTAGTGCGGTGGAGATTTGTTCGCAGTTATCGAGGATGAGCCAGAGCGATCGATCGCGCAGAAAATCGATCACGTGGTCGCTGGCCGATCGATCGGGTTGTTCACCTAGCCCCAGCGCGCGTCGCACCCACTCGGCTACTTGATCGGGCTCGGTCAGCGCGCTGAGATCGATCCAGTGAACTGTGATAGAAACAACCGAAGCAAGTTGCACGGCGAGGCGAGTCTTGCCGCTGCCGCCGGGACCGGTGAGCGTGATCAGCCGCTCGGTCTGTAACAGGTCGCGCAGTTCGTGCAGTTCGCGGGTACGCCCCACGAAACGAGTGATCGGCGTTGGCAGCGAAGTGGCCATGATCGATCAGATTCTATCATAACGACCGGTTGTGTTATGGACTGGGTATGACTTTGATTTCGAACAGTTTGGGCCAGAACTTGCCTGTGACAAATACGCGATCGTGCTCGGCATCGTAAGCGATGCCGTTCAATACGTCGACGCCCGCGGCCTGCTCGGCGGGTGTGAGCAGACCAGTGAGATCGATCCAGCCGACGACCTGGCCGGTATCCGGCGCGATGCGGGCAATGCGATTGGTCTGCCAAATGTTCGCCCAGATTTCGCCTTGCACATATTCCAATTCGTTGATGTTGACCACCGGTTGACCTTGCGCGATGACTGTCAGCTGCGCGACTTCGGTCAGCGTCTCTGGATCGAGGAAGTGCAGTGTGGCAGTGCCATCGCTCATGATCAAGTGTTGACTGTCGTGCGTAAAGCCCCAGCCTTCAGTGTCGTAATTGAACGTCTTGAGCTGTTGAAAAGTCGCCTTGTCGTAGACAAATCCAATGTGCGACTTCCAGGTGAGTTGTAGAATTTGATCACCCCAGACGACGATGCCTTCGCCAAAGTACTTCGAAGATAGGGCGACATTTTGCAGGACTTGGCCGGTCGTCAAATCGACACGGCGTAAGACCGATTGGCCGTTAAGGCCCGTGCCTTCATACAGCGTCTGCCCGTCCAATACCAGACCTTCGGTAAACGCTGCTCGATCGTGAGGATATGTATTGACGATCTGGTAACTGAAAACTGGGATCGGTTGCGGGCTGCTCAGTGGGCTAACACCGATCGTTGGCGTCGGTAACGGCGACGTGCTCGGGGGACGCGTGCCCGCTCCGATCGAGGTCGAGGTCCCATTAATCGAGCACGCGACGAGCGCCACGATGAGCACCAGCCACCACCTGCGCAAGGGATTGGCGCTTGTTTGTTTCCTTTTCACTATCGGAATTCGATAGCCCATTATAGCAAAGCCTCCATAGGCGTTGCCTCACGCACAGGTTCAGGCGCAGACCTTATGGACAAGTCGTGGGTCATCGGGCGCGGAGGTAATTTGAATCTGCGATCAAAGGTGTGGCCTTGGCGAGTGAATCCAAGTTGCCGAATCGGCAAGATCTCAAACAGGCCGCCGCGAACATTCCGGCGGCCTTTCGGTTGGTGTGGGACGCGCATAAACCCGCGACGTTGATGATGGCGGCGTTGACGATCGTTGGTGCGTTGATCCCGGCCGGGCAGGCCTATGGGTAAACGAGTTGATCATCGATTCGGTCGTGAGTTCGATCGGGGCGAAGGTGGACGCGCAAACCGGCCTGACCGCAACGTTGCCGTATCTGGCGATCGAGTTCGTGTTGATCCTCGCGTCAGCAGGTGTCGGTCAGGCACGTTCGTTGACCGAGCACATCTTGCACACGCCTCAACTTCACGCTCAACACGCGTCTGATCCGCAAGCGCACAATGGCTCGATCTCTCGCACTTTGAGAACGCCGAGTTCTACGACAAGCTGCAAAACGCTCGTCGCGAAGCCGATTGGCGCGCGCTGCAGATCATGAACAACGGCTTCTATTTCGTTCAGAACACGATCACGCTGCTCTCATTTGCGGCCCTGCTTTTCCGCTTCAACGCGCTGCTCGCCCTCATCCCTTTCTTTCGGCGCGACGATTCCGGCCTTCATCGCGCGGTCGCAATACGCGCAGTTGAACTTCCGCTTGCTGTCGTGGCGCGCGCCTGAAGCGCGGCGCATGAATTATCTGGAATACTTGCTTACCGTCGATACCAGCGTGAAGGAAGTCAAGCTCTTCGGTTTGGGCGAGCCGCTGTTGGGACGCTATGCCGATCTGTTCTGGAAGTTCATGCGCGAAGATCAAGCGCTGGCGCAAGCGCAGTTTGCCTCATTTGGCTGGGGCTTGCTGGCCGCTCAGTTACTACTTCGCCTACGGCTGGATCGTCTACCGCACCATCGAAGGCGGCATCACGCTCGGCGATATGACGCGCTGTATCTGTCGATCTTTCGCCAGAGCCAGAACGTCTTTCAAAGTTTGTTCTTCGGCTTGAGCGATCTGTACGAAAACGCGCTGTTCATGAGCAATCTCGCCTGCGTTTCTCGATTTAGGAAACCGCTGATGCCGATCTCAGTCACTCCGATCGCGCTCCCACACCCGATCGAGCGCGGCATCGGAATTCAAGAACGTTTTCGTTCCGCTACGCCGATCGCAGCGACTACGCTCTGCGTGATGTTAATCTCACGATCAAACCCGGCGAAAAAGATCGCGTTGGTGGGCGCCAACGGCGCGGGCAAGACCACGCTCGTTAAACTGCTCACGCGCCTGTACGATCCAACCGAAGGCCAGGTGTTGATTGACGGCGTTGATCTGCGCGAAGTCGATCAAAAGGAACTGCAAAAGCGGATCGGGGTGATATTCCAAGACTTTGTGAAGTACTTCCTGCCGGCGAGAGAGAGAACATCGGCTTCGGCCAGATCGATCAGTTGGAGAACGAGCCGCGTATCGTCGATTCGGCGCAGCGCTCGGTGCTCACCCGACGATCACCTCGCTGCCGCAAGGCTATGACACGATGCTGGGCAAGTGGTTCGAGCGCGGCAACGATCTATCTGGCGGCGAGTGGCAGAAGGTGGCGCTAGCCCGCGCCTTCATGCGCGATGCTGAAGTGCTGGTGCTGGATGAACCAACGGCCGCGCTCGACGCGTTGAACGAATATGCCGTTTTCAGCGCTTTCGCGAACTGACCGATAACAAGATTGCGATCTTGATCAGCCATCGGTTTAGCACCGTCCGCATGGCCGATCGCATCATCGTGCTGGAAGATGGCGCGATCTGGATCCCGGCACGCACGCCGACTTGCTGGCGAAGGGCGGCATGTACGCTAAACTGTTTACGATTCAAGCCGAAGGGTATCGCTAAATGACTGATGACAAAGTTGTTAAGTTCTTTTTACGTGCGTTACGCCGAGACCGATCAGATGGGCATCGTCCATCACAGTAACTACGTGGTGTGGATGGAAGAAGGCCGCTCGGAATTTATGCGGCAGAAACATCTCGACTACGTCGCCGTGGAGCGGAGCGGCTTATCGCTGGCCGTCACCGATGTGAACGTGCCGTTACCTGTCGCCCGCGCACTACAACGAACGGATCACCGTCCGCACACGTGGATCGACTCACTGCGCAGCCGCGCGCTGACGTTCGGCTACGAGATCATCAACGCCGATACGCGCCTACGCTTGGTCACCGGCAGCGTCAAACTCATGCTCATCGATAAGCAGGGTAATGCATTTTTCAGAAGAGTTTCAAAAGTTAGTCTAAAGCATTCAGCGGTCGTCATTTTTCATTGGTCTTTGGTCATTTCACTCGGAGATACTCATGTTACAAAATTACTTAATCGGTTTCGGCGCAATTCTGCTCATGATGACGCTGCTGTGGATTTACAGCGTCCGCATCAAATGCCAGCATCGTCGATACGTACTGGGGACCCGGCTTCGTGCTGCAAGTATGGGTGTATTTCCTGCTCACGCCCGATGGTCATCTGCCACGCAAACTACTAATCGCCGCGCTGGTCACGATCTGGGGCTTGCGTTTGGGAGCTTCACATTCATCAACGCAACCTGGCGGCAAGCCGGAAGACTTTCGCTACCAGGGTTTCGCCTCAGTACGGGCCGGAACGCTACTGGTGGGTGAGTTTCTTTCAGGTCTTTCTGCTGCAAGGTGTGCTGATGTTTGTGATCCCGGCGCGCCGCTATTGATCGCGCAGTCGGGGCCAGTCCGATCGGGTTGGTGGATGGCTTCGGCGTGCTGGCGTGGATCATCGGGTTCTATTTCAACAATGCGGCGATGCGCAACTCAAGGCGCCTTCAGAGCGAATCCAGCGAACAAAGGCAAGTTGCTCAACACCGGTTTCGCCGACCATGCGCGTCATCCCAATTACTTTGGCGATAGTGCGCAATGGTGGGGCTACTACCTAATCGCGGCAGTGCGGGCGGCTGGTGGTCGATCTTCGGTCCCATCATCATGACGTTGTTTCTGGTAAAAGTATCGGGCGTAGGTTTGCTGGAAAAAACTTTAGCGAAGACAAGAAGCCTGGTTACAAAAATTATATGGACACGACAGGCGCGTTCATTCCCTGGCCACCGCGCCGGGGCCAACGCGCTGAAAACTAATCGCTGCGTGTTGACCTCCGGGAGCGGTGCAACGCGAGGCGCCTGAGCGTTGCGCGGCAACATGCAATCTGTTTGTCAGAAAACTCAGCCTTTGAGTTTCTCAATCTACCCTGGGAGGAGTAGTCAATGTTGTTAGTTGCCCCCGAACAAATTCAGGCGTATACCACCGCTGGTTATTGGGGAACAGACACGCTGGATGATCTGTTCCGCCGCAATGCGGCTGCTACACCGCACTCTGTCGCGCTAGTTGATCCGCCGAATCGCGCAGAATTGACTGTTGGCCAGCCGCAGCGCTTCACCTATGCCGAACTCGCGGAACAAGTCGATCGACTGGCGAGCAGCCTGCTGAAGTTGGGCCTCACCAAAGACGACGTGATCATGGTGCAATTGCCCAACATCGTCGAACTGCCGATCGTGTATCTGGCTGCCGCACGGCTCGGCCTGATCGTCAGTCCACTGCCCGTGCAGTATCGGACGCACGAACTGCGCCAAACGTTGAACGTCGCGCCCAAAGCCTTCATTACGACGAACCACTTCGGCGGCTTCAACGCTACGTCGAGATGGTGCAGCATCTGCAACCCGAAGTGCCCAGCCTCAACGATCATCGCGCTCGGCGACGACTTGCCAGTGGATGTGATCGCGTGGACGGACCTGGTCGCCGCGCCCGCCGATTATCCGGGCTTGGCGATACAACGGGCCGCCTACCCGATCACCGCTAATGAGGTCTTTACCATCTGCTGGACATCAGGCACTGAGGCCGAACCGAAGGGCGTACCGCGCAGCCACAATCACTGGATCAGCATCGCGTATGCCACCACCACCGACGGCGCGCAGATCGAGCGCGGCGACACACTGCTCAACCCCTTTCCGATGGTGAACATGAGCGCCATCGGCGGAATGCTGGTACCATGGCTGTTGACAGGTGGCAAGTTGGTGATGCATCACCCGTTGAATTTGGGCTTGTTTTTAGGCCAAATCAAAGAAATGCGAGCGCGTCAACTACACCGTTGTGCCGCCAGTGCTGTTGAACATGCTGCTGCTCAATCCCGCCATCCTCGCTAACGCCGATCTGAGTTCGATCAAAAACATCGGGTCTGGTTCGGCGCCGTTGTCCGAATGGATGACGCGCAGTTGGAAGGAACAGCACCACATCAACGTGTTGAATTTCTTTGGCAACAACGAAGGCACTGCGTTGATCAGCGCGCCCGATGAGATTCCCGATGCCGCCGAGCGCGCCCGCTACTTTCCGCGTTACGGCGTGCCCTTCGCGTGGACCAATCGCGCGGTGCGAGCATGTCTACCAAGGCTGGTCGACCCGATCACGAAAGCGACGATCACCGAGCCGAATGCGCGGGCGAGTTAATCCATCAAAGGCCCGACGGTATTTACCGGCTACTACGCGCGGCCCGACTTGACCGCTAAGTCCTTCGATGTCGACGGTTACTTCTACACCGGCGATCTATTCGAAATCGCGGGCGAAGGCGGCGAGTTGAATCGGTATCGCTTTGTGGGGCGGCTAAAGATTTGATCATTCGCGGCGGCATGAAGATCGCGCCGGAGGAGATCGAAGCGCTGCTGGTCGAGCATCCCAAAGTGGCCGAGGTCGCCGTGGTCGGCATCACCGATCAGCGGTTGGACGACGAACGGATCTGCGCGCCGATCGCGCCAGAAAAAGGATCAGTCGATCACCATCGACGAACTGCGCGACTTCTTGAAATCCAAAGACATGGCGTCTTACAAGATGCCGAAGAAACTGCTGATCGTCGAGGCGCTGCCGCGCTGATCCCGTTGGCAAAATCCTGAAGCGCGACTTGCACGCGCGAAACTGGAAAGCCGTTGAGAATTAACACATCGCCCCGCTGGAAAATTCAAAGCCAGCGGGGCGATGTAGTAAGTCGAAGTGGAACTAACGCCTAACGCGCCGGTCGCCGCCGATAAACGGCCACGCCGCCCGCCAACAGCAACGCAGTCGCCGCGATCAGCAATCGGCTGGAGTTGGCCGCCGAATCTGGGTCGGTGGTTGAGCGCGCCGCCTCTAATGAGTTCACTGTGACGGCCGTGGGATTATCGGTCAAGGCAGTGGACGGCACGCACGTCTCTACGGTCGACGCACGCTGAAAACTGCCTGACGCCAGCGTGCTCAGGCGGGTGCCGTTGGTGAAGATGTTGCGATCGGCCGTTTCGCTGATCCCGCTGCCATCGGTATCGATGTACGTTTTGTCCGGTTCCATAGCATCGCGTCGATGATAAAGTCATCGGTAACGCCGTCCGTGTCGGCTTGGCCGCCGTTGGTGCGCAGCAAGACGATTTCGTCGCCCGTGTTAGCCAGATCGCCAGCCGTGCCGCCCCACAGACTGTAGTTGGTCAGATTTGTATAGCCGCTCGTGCAATTCCAGCAATAGGTCGGATTGGGATCGCCCGGATATAAGCGGTCGCCCACGTGCCATCGCTGCGCGCGCATGGTGAACAATGCACCCGCCGCCAGATTGACGTTGGGCAGCAGGAACATGCCTTCTGTG
Organism: Anaerolineae bacterium; assembly: GCA_046328575.1. Taxonomy (GTDB): domain Bacteria; phylum Chloroflexota; class Anaerolineae; order Fen-1058; family Fen-1058; genus JAGOBP01. Next base: position 51,032 of record JAXLWI010000003.1, on the reverse strand, counting down.
CCGCCTTGCCGCTCTTCGTCGCCAATGGCATAGTCGCTCAGGTTCACCGACACCGACGAGTTATTTCTGAAACATATCCATTCGACAACGCCAGTGGTGTTGTAGCCGAAGGCCTGAATCACCAGTTCGTCACCCCAGCCGATGTCGCGCAACGCGCCCAGCGTGCGTGTGCCGAGCGAGTGAATCGCCGTGCCGTTGGGCAGCGCAGGCTTCATCAGTTCAACCGCGTACGTGGCTTGATCAAAGTGCGAGAAACTGGAGCCGGCTTCCACGGATTGGGTGAATACAGCGTGGGCTGTGTACCACTGTTACCGGCCGTGCCAAACGGGCCAGTCAAAACAGGCCACTAGCCCCGCCTTACGGCGCTGTACCAGAAGCGCGGCCGATGGACTGGCATAAGAGATAATCGGATTGCCCAAACCGTCGCGGACGAAACGCGTGTAGATCGTGGGTGTGCCGGGAAATGAGGGATGATCCCATTGGCCAATGCCCGCGCTTACCGTCGTGAAAGATCCAGCAAAGCCCAGACCGTGCCCGATCTCATGTAAGACCACCGAGACAAAATCCCATTGGTGAAGGGCACGTTACCGTCGGTACCGAAATACCAATCGGCAAAATTACTGTTGAAGTTGGCATTGATGTCATACGTGCCGCCGCGATTGCCGCACGCCCGCCGATCGGCCAGTGCGTCAGAGAACTTCCCGTGTTAGCAGCAGGCGCGCCCGGAAAGTTCCGATAGAGACTGATCGCTCCGGCGGAACCCAATACACCCGTCGCAAGTGGTGTCCACGTGGCGGTGATGTTGATCGTCACCGATGAATCCAGCAGCCCGGCCCAAATATCGACGGCGTATTGGAAAGCCGCCTGAGCGTTGGCCGGAAGCCGTTATACGTGACATTGAACGTAGCTTGCGCTGGGCGCATTAGGATTGAGTCGAAGTGCCGGAGACGGCGGCGGCGCTGAAAAGGCGGCTACCTGGGTTATTCACGGCACGCACAATCACTTCTGGTCCGGGAACAGAAGCCGGCCCCGATCCGCATCGGCAGCCTGCAGCGCATGATTGGTCGGCGGCACCAGCCGCACCCAAAACCGCCGTCGATAATAAAGCAACAATTATTGCTACACGAACTCGAAACTGACCAGCGTTCACGATTCCTTCCTCTAGCGATTTGAATGCGCCGCAAAGTCCGCAGGCTATCCCGTGCAGGATTAGGCAATCGGCGTGGTCCTATTGTGTGCATGTGCCTGGTACGATTGTCAATCCTGAAGCAAGGATTAGGCTTTGACTCAGCCCCGGCTTAGCGTATAATGAAAGTAACACCGCGAGCGTCAAAAGGACGATCGGCATGGCCCAGAAAAAATCCCTGTTTGCATCCGGCAAAGCCAAGTGGTTGTTGGAGAATGCGCGCAAGTTAACGCCCGATCAACGCGCCCTGCTGTTGGCGATGGCCGACCTCGATGTGCAAGTTTGGCCGGCCGATTACAACGAAGAACGTGCTGCGCTCGACGAGTTGGCAGCGCAGTCGGGAAACTATGATCCAGAAGAGATCGCCCAGGCGATGAAGCATATGGTCGAAGCCGAGCCAAAACGCAAAGTGGTGGACTGGCCCAAAGGCTTAGCCCGTAAAACTCAGTGAAAAAGTAATCTCAACAAAAACGCGACCCGAAAGTGGGTCGCGTTTTCTTATAGGCAGATTTAGAGTGTCAGTTTCAAATAGGGCAGACTGTCTTTGATCAGTGTGAGGTTGGGTAGTTTGGCTGAACAAGGGTGGTTGTGGCAACGCCCGCATCAAAGTGAGCAACTCCGGAAAATCGATCACGCCGTCGCCAAAAGCCAAGTGCTCGTCGGTGGTGCCGTGATTATTGTGTAGGTGCGTATAGACTAGGTCCCCGCCCAGTTCACGGATCCGCACGCGCTGATCAGCAGATGTGAATACAACACCGCATGTCCCACGTCGAGGCAAGCCCGCAAATACGGCGATTGGACACGTTCGAGGATGCGCACGATGATAGCGGGATCCCGGCTCCCACATATTTTCCAGCAACAACACAATGCCTGACTGCGCCGCCTGTTCGGCCAGCAGAGACCAGAGGCCACCTGCCAGTTCCACCCAGCCGGGCAGATAACTGGGATGATCGACGAGCGGCAAATAGTTGGCGTGAAAGTCGATGTACTTCACACCCAACTCGCGGCCGATTTCCAGGTTGTGTAAATAGCGTTCGCGGGTCAGTGCCACTAGCCGCAAATCAGGGCTGCCGCTGACCAGATCGATGTACGCGCCGTGCATCGACAACAGCCCAGGGAAATCCTTCAAAGCACGCCGATACCGATCGAGGAGACCGCGCCAATCGCCGTCCAGCACGTTGGGATCAGAAAATTCCTGGAGTTCCAAGCCCAGACCGTTTTGTCGAGCGACTGCTAGATGCTCAGCCAGGTCGCCGGAAATGTTCGACGGAAATTAGCGCACGATCAATCATAATCAATGCAACACGCAGCATTGTACAACAAATCAAGTCAACAGCCAATTTGCCTTTCAGAACAATCAGGTTACGAAGCCGTTACAGCTGACGATTTCAGTCGTTAAGCCCTGCGCCGACACGTGCAGCAAGCCGATTTGCGGACCGGACGTGGTGTAATACGTGGGCGCGATTGGTCCGGGATTGAACAACAATACACTCGATCCGGACTTCGCAATGCGGACGGTGCGTGTGCCCAAACACGATCGCGTCCACGTGGCCAAACGACTCCACCACAATGTTCACATAGTACTCTTCGCGATAGCCTAGCCGATCGCACACTTTGCCCGCCAGATACTTGGCCCAGCCGCCGTGGCCATGCACCAACCCGATGCGCTTGCCTTCAATCTCGATCAGCCGCGTCAACGGCAAGCCGTGTCCGAAAAGATCGGCGTTGCCCGCTACGGCCTGCACCGGCGCGATTTCCGCCAATAAATCAGCACCCGGCGCGAATTGAGGTCGCCGGCGTGCAGAATTAGATCGACGCCACGCAGCGCCGCCGCCAAGTTCTGCGGCAGCCGCGCCAATCGCTGCGGCATGCGTATCTGCTACGATCCCAATCGTCGCCATGAGTAAGCCCTACGGATTTCACCTCGAACGCGAATCCGACGTTAACCCTTTTTCCATCCAATAGTGCGCGAATATCACGCTGGGCCTGCTCGCTCGATCGGAAGTGGACACCGATCAAGCCCAGCGCATTCGCGGCATCGACGTTGACTTTGAAGTCGTCGAGGAAGATCGCTTCAACAGCCTGCACGCCCAGCCGTTCGAGCGCCGTGTGAAAGATGCGGGCATCCGGTTTCATTACCTTTTCTTCGGCCGAGATCGTGATGACATCAAACGCGTCGTCGATGTGCCACAGGTCCGTCAACAGCATCGCGCAGTCCATCACGCATTGCTGATCAGGCCGGTCTTGAACGTGCCGCGTGCGTTGCGAAAGAACTGAATCAATTCTCCGTCCAGAAAATCGTCCGCGAAGAATTCCAGCCGGAATGTTTGAGGGCTGAGATCAAATTGCGCTAGATTTAGGTCGCGCCCCAACGACGACCAAAACTCCGGTTCGCTGATCTCACCGCTCTGCGCGCGTGTGAACAGATCGCTCGAAAAGACGCGATCCTCGATCGTGCGCGGCGGCAAGCCCAGACGTTGTTCCAACTCGCGCCGCGCGCGCGATCGGTGCGAGTGCGCATCAGTACGCCGCCATAATCTGTAATCAGTGCTTTTATCATCTGGTCGCTATTTCCTTATCAATGAGTTTCTTCAAAGCGGCAATGTGCGGGTGAAGTGCCGCAACACCCACCGACGATGGTCGCGCCGTGTTCGAGCCAGTGCCGCGCGTGCTGCGCGTACGCTTCGGGCCGCACGTCGTCGGTGAGCGTCCACCCGATCGCGTCGTCGGCGTGCCCGACGTTGGCATACAAGCCGATCAAGGCAAAGCCGCGCGAGTTCCTCCAACGCGCCGTCGATGAAAGCCAGTGGCACACAGTTCACCATGATCGCAGCCGGCTTCAGCGCTTTAACAGCCTGCACGGCCGCTGTAATCGATTCGCCGCTGAGTAATCTCAACGGCGCATTCGCCGCTGAAGCGTTCACCACCACACGATCGGGCGGCTGGCCGTTGGGGCCAACGACGAAACTGGCCAGCACCGGTAGCCCGGTGGCTTTGGCCGCTTCAACCGCCAGCACCGCCTCGCGGATCGAGTTCATCGTTTCCACCAACAGCACATCGCAGCCTGCATCGGCCAAATCCGTCGCAATTTCGCGATGTTCGGCGCGCAGTTCAGCGTCAGGCGGCACTAAGTCTGGCGCATAACAATCCTCCAGCGGCGACATCGATCCTGCCACAAAGACGGTACGCCCCGCCTGTGCCGCGGCCTCCCGCGCCAACCGCACGGCGAGTTGCGTCAGTTCGTGCGCACGTGCGCCAATTCCGGCGCGGGTCAGCGTGCGGCGATGCGTGCGAAAGGTGTTAGTGGTGACGATGTCCGCTCCGGCCTGAATGTAATCCACATGAATTTGCTTCACGATTTCGGGGGCGGTGATGAGCGCCCGCGCCGACCAGAGCGGCAACGAGGTATCTACGCCGCGCCGATCGAGTTCGGTGCCCGTCGCGCCATCCAGAATCAACGGCTTACCCGCTTGGAGATGCTGTAAAAAATCGTTCATGTCTGTATCGCACAACCTATTTTCGGACAATGGGCAAGTAGGCGCGGCGCGGCTGCACATTGAGCCAGGCGTGGGCCTGCCAGACCTCATCGCCAATCACTGCGATAGCGCTGGCATAATAGTCCTGCGCGTACAAAGTGCGCGGCGCCGTCATCTGATACGTCAGCGTGATGGTCTGCCCGGCCGAGATGATGCCGTTCCAATCAAGCGTGTCGGTGTAAAGACCGAGCGCACCCGAACTGGCCTGCACAGAAGTTGAGATGATGCTTTGATTGAACGGCACAACGCTCGTAATCGTCGTTGCCTCATCAAGCGGGCCACGATTGTGGGCCGTTACCGTCCACGTCATGACTTCACGAGCCAACACCGACGCTGGGGCCGGTTGTACGTTCAAGTCGAGTTGCGGCGCAGTGAGCGGCAAACGCGCCGTCAGCGTGAAATGCAACTGGTGATCGATATCCTCAAAGTGCACGGGCAACTCGACCCGGTCACCGTTGGTCACCGTCATCGCCAGGGTCTGCGTCACGCGCTGGCCGGGCAACAGCGAACCCTGCCAGGTCAAGGCGCCATCTGGATCACTGACGTTGGCGGGGAGAGTAACCGTCAAGGCAGCTAGATCGATCGGACGCGGGCCGTCATTCACCGCAGCGATCGTGGCTGTAATAACGTCGCCGCTCTGCGCTTGATCCCGATCGAAACTCACACTCGACGAGCCGAGCCACGATAAATAACCCAACGTGGCATTCATCAGTTCGAGGCGCGCCGTTGCCGTCAGCCCCTCAAAGCCAAACGCCATGAATACGGATTTGCCCTTGTTCGAAGTGGATGCGTTCGCCAAGGCGGTCGGCCAGCCGTGTGCACCGACCATGGCGACCTGCGCGCCCGGCAGCGGCACAAGCGCATCGCTGTAGTTGGGATACGGTGGCACAAACGGCTGCCAATATACATCGCCGAAGCGCGGTGCGACGCCGCCCATCGCTGGATCTTGCACATCGCCGGAAAACGCACCTACGCCCAACACATCACGTCCGAACAGATTGTAGCCGCGTTGGCCCAGATAATCCTGCGACGAGAGCGCAAAGCGACCGCCATTCTGCCAGTAGGAGCGCAGCGCAGCTTCATTGCCAGCCGACAGCGTGTCATACCAATCGTAGCCCGTAAACCAAATCACGGCTGGATACCAACTTAGCCGATCGGCGTCTGGGGCGGCCGCTTCCGGCCCCGCCCAATTGACCGGCACGCGCCACAAATCATAGGAGATGTTGTGCGCGGCCAAAGCCTCGCGATAAGGCGCGTCGACGGCATACCAGCGATCATCGTCGACAAGCAGCACGCTGCCCGGGGCCTTAGCAACGAGCGTGGTAGACACTGCGGCGGACGGCACCGACAGCGGAGTCGCTTCGATGTTCAGCGTCTGCAACGTACCAAAAGCCGTTCCGATTGGCACATCGACCGTAACGGTTATTACCTTACTTTGACAGCTAGCTAGCGTAACTTGTGTCGGCGTGATCGTCGCCGACCAGGCCGGATCAATGCTGAGCGCGAACGTCGTTGACGGCGCAACTTCGTCGAGATTGTGGAGTTGCAGGGTGCGAGTCACGCGCATCCCGACGACGCCGATCAACGGCTCAGTTTGCGGATCGAGCGCATAGTATTGCGTAATCGGCGGATGCGCCAACCACCGCAAGCTGTCCGACATCACCGCGCGGCGGGAAGCGGCATCACTGATCGATTCAAACCCATAGGCCAGATACGCTGTTCGATAGCGCCGACATAAACCGCTGGTCTGACCGCCCGATTGACCGGCGGCATATTCAAAAGCCGTATCGGCCAAAAACGGATCGGTGGATGTAATGACATCGGGATACAGCTGATTGTCGGCACCGTCACCGCCCGTCAAGTTAACGACGCGCCCTGCATAGCCATGCTGACCGGTCAACACCCGCGTTGGTCCGTCGTCGGCGACAAATCGCGCCAAAATCTGATCGGTCAAATAAGTCCCGCTGCCCCAGTACGCATCGAAGTACGCCACGTCCTGGCCGCTGATTAACAAGTGGCCGCCATTCGACAGGTAATCACTCAGCACTTCGGACGCGCCCACCACTCCCGGCGAATCGAACGGCGACGACCAAATCACGGTGTCATAGGCGCGCAGCGTGGGCGTCGTCGGGAGATCAATCGACGGGTCGCGGATAGTCCAATCGGTGTGGAGATAACCGAGATCATCCAGCGCCTGTTGATAGTAACCAATTTGGCTTTCGGCATACCATGCGCCGCTATCGATCACTAAAATGCTGGGCGCGTCGGGCAGTGCAAAATCCAGCTGTAGTAACTTGCCCGCCTCGATCGTGATCGTCGTCTTCATCACGCGATGTCCCGGTGAACGCATCTCAATCACGTGCGTGCCAATTGGCAAGACGAGGGTATATGTGCCCGAAATATCGACCTTTACCGGCGACTGCCGCACGATGAGTGTGCCGCTGAGTAACCGCGTGCCGGTGATATCGGTCACGCGGCCAAATAATGTACCGGTCGGCAACGGCGTCAAGGCATAATCGCGCGGCGTAACCGTGTCGGTAAGAACGAAAACATTGGGGCGCACTTGCGATTCGTATCCAAACGCCGCGAGCGTCAGCGTGTAATAGCCAGCCGCGCTGTAGACGCGATAGTGTCCCGCCGTATCAGTGGTTGTTTCGGCTAGCAGTCCAGTGCCGGACTCGGCGTGAACGGTGACGTCGCTGATCGGTAGGCCGTTATCGGCGCGTGTGATCGTCCCACTGATCGAACCAGGATGGGCCACACTCAACACGGCTCGCAGCGCATCGACGCGCCCCCAGCCGTAATCGTTGTTGGGATAAGTCAGGCTGGTAAGACGCATCGCCGTGCTGGTCAACGCGTAACGTGTCGCTTGAATCGACAGACCCGGCACCGCCGAATGCATCAGCGCGGCCACACCCGCCACATGCGGCGCAGCCATTGATGTGCCACTGGCAATGACGTAACCGCCACCCGCAAAACTCGATCGGACTTTGAGACCCGGCGCAGAAAGATCGGGTTTGATGACACCAAATGGCGATGGCCCACGACTGGAAAAACTCGTGATGAACTCAGCTTGATCGGTCGCGCCAACGCTGAATGCTTCTGGATACGAAGCGGGCGATCCGACAGTCCCCACTGACGGGCCATCATTACCATTACTAAACACCGCAAAAATCCCGGCGGCGTTGAGCAGCTGCACATCCGATCGGAATTCGGCGTCCCCGCCAATCGACGATCCCCACGAGTTATTGAACACATCCGGCGCGCGCGACGGATCGCCGCCAGGTGCCAGAATCCATTGGAAACCCGTGTGAATCCAACTGTACAAGCCGTAGCCTTGATTGTTCAGCACGCGCACCGCGATCCACTTGGCACCCGGCGCCACGCCGATGCCGCCGCTGCCGACCAGCGTGCCCATCGTATGCGTACCGTGGCCAAAGGCATCGTAAGGATATTGCGTGGGAAAGTCCGTCGCATCAAACCAGTTGCCGACATGCGACACCAAGCCCTTGCCCAGATTGCCGCGATACGCGGCTTGCAAAGCCGGATGTTGCCAATCCACGCCGGTGTCCATGTTGGCGACGACGACACCCGTGCCGGTGATATTCAACGCCGCCCAGACCTTATCGGCCTGAATGCGTGCGACACCCCATTCCACTGAAGTTGGCGATTGAATATCAAGCGGTTGATCGGCAAACTCGGTGGGATTCACCCATTGGCGATACTCGTCGAGTTTGATCAACGCGACGTCATCGCGGGCGGCGATGGTCAACAGGGTTGCTCGATCGAGCCGCGCGGCGATCGAGTTGTTGATCCACAACGCGCGCACATCGCCAGCCCGATTGGCCAGCTGCGCCTGAGCGAGCACGGACAGCACGCCCGCCTGTGATCGCTCGGCTCGCGTCCGTAAATCGGCAACCAACGCGACGCGATTGAGCGCCGCCAACGAGCGCACATCCGCCTGATCGCGCATCACAATCTGCACACGCAGATCGGCCGCGTCACTTACTGAGGACGATAGTAGTTGCTTCGTCAAAGAAGGATGCAGTTTGCGGAGCAATTCCGGCGGCAGCGGCAAAGTCGTGGCGTTTTCAGTTCCGACTTCACTTCGGGCAGATGTCGCAGGCAACAGCCAACCAATCGCGACCAGAGCAATGACCAGGACCAGACCTATTCGATAAATACGCATATCGCGATTATAACAGCTCGATGCGTGCCCCTACCGACGTTTGACACTGCTTCATCGCTCGCTTACAATACTTGCCAGGTGGTGTCACTTGAAAATACGACAAATACTAATCGGTCTGCTGCTGGTGCTTTCGGCCTGCGGTCCGTCCCTGCCGGACTTGCCGCCCAACGACATTGTCACGCGCGCCGGTCAGGCCATGCTGCAAGTGCCTGCGTTTCACTTCAAGATCGAGATCGCAGGCTCGGCGGTGTATCTCAATCGTGCGACGTCACTTCAACTCCGCAGCGCCGAAGGGGACTTCAGCCGTCCCGATCGGATGGGCGTGCACCTCAAAGTCATCGCCGCCGTCGCCGCCGCCGAGTTGGACATGATCGCCATCGGCAATGAGCAGTACCTCACCAATATCCTCACACATCAGTGGGAAGTGCTGCCGCCTGAATTTGGCTTCAATCCCGCTGTGATGTTCGATCCGAAAGTAGGGCTGGAGCAAGTATTGAGCGGCGGCATCGACAATGCTCAATTGGTCGGCGTGGAATCGCTCGACAACGTAAACGTTTATCACGTCAAAGGTCAACTCGATGGCGCGCGCGTGCAAGGCATGAGCGGCGGACTCATCGGCACAGGCCGGGTGGACGCAGAAGTCTGGGTCGAAGGCAGCACCTTCCTGCCGCGCAAAGCCGTCGTTGTTGATCCCACTGCCGATCCGCAAAAGCCCACGACCTGGACGTTAACGTTCGGCTCGTACGGCAAGACGGTCAATATCGCTGCGCCACAAGTCAAATAGACTTATCGTCTTGTAGTCACACAGTCAATCAGCAGACTATCAGACTATGCGCTGTTGGACCAACTAACCTTCTCATGACTTCACCTAACCCCAAACGGACCATCGCACTCGTGTCGATCGCCATCTTTATCGGCGCGATGGACTTGACGGTGGCCTCGGCGTTTCTGCCGCAAGTTGTCGTCGATTTTGAGTTGAACACGCAGCAGTTCGCGCTGGCGGGCTGGGTCGTCACGATGTACCTCGCCGCGTATGCAGTGAGCATGACGTTCGCAGGTCGCCTCAGCGATCTCTACGGGCGGCGCACCGCGTATCTGGTGTGTCTCGGCATCTTCATCGGTGGATCGTTGTTGGTGGCGTTGACGCGCACGACGGGCTTCACGCCGTCGTTCACGCTCGAATGGCTGGTGGTCAGCCGCGTGATTCAGGCGTTGGGCGCAGGCGCGATGGTGCCAGTTTCGATGGCGCTGGTCGCCGATCTGTTTCCGCCCGATCGGCGCGCGACGCCTCTCGGTTTTGTCGCCGCGGTCGATACCGCGGGCTGGGTCGTCGGACATCTCTACGGCGGTATCATGATCCGCCTGTTCACCGATTGGCGCATCATCTTCTGGCTCAACATCCCGATCGGCCTGATCACCTTTGCGTTGTGCTGGCGCGCACTGCGCCATTTACCACAACCGCAAGTCGTCGGGAAACTGGACGGGATCGGCGCGGTGCTGATCGGCGCGGCGTTGGCCGCCTTCAATATCGGCCTGGGTGGTGGCGCAGAGTCGGGGCAAGTGTCGCAGTTTGTCGAGCAGACTACGCCTTCTTATCAAACGCCGTTACTCATCGCGTCGATCGGGCTGTTCGTCGCCTTCATCGTCTGGGAACTCCGCGCGGAACAACCGCTGCTCGATCTGCGTCTGTTCAAACAACGGATGTTTACGGGCGCAGCGTTGGTTAATCTTGGGGTAGGCTTTGCGTTGATCGTCGCGCTGGGCGTGGTGCCGTTGTTCATCAACGCCGTGGTGGCGTCGAGTCAGCCCAACGCCACTGTGGCACAGATCCTCAGCGATGGCGCGTGGTTTACAGGCTGGGTGCTGTCGGCGTTAACCGTGACGATGGCCTTGATGTCGCTCGTGATCGGTCGGATCGTCGATCGGTTTGGCTACCGCGCGCCGACGTTACTGGGATTGATCATCGCCGCGATCGGTTTTGTCATCGCCAGTCAATGGCAAGCGACTACGACCTATCTCGAAATGACGCCCGGCTTGATTGTGGCGGGTGCGGGCTTTGGTTTGATCCTGTCTCCGATCGCGACCGCCGTCGTCAACAGCGCGCCGCTGCAAGAACGCGGCGTGGCTTCGGCCTTAGTGATCATTCTGCGGTTGGTCGGTATGAGCCTCGGTGGATCAATCGCGCTGTCGTGGGGCACGCAGCGCGTGCAAACGCTGGCCGCCGAATTCGCCGCCGGAACCAGTCAGTTTTCCGGCAACACCTTTGAGGTCTTTCGACGCGCCACGGCGCAGGCGGTAGGCGAATCGTTTTTGTTATTTGCTGTGACAGCGTGCGTCATTGCGCTACTGCCGGCGTTATTGATGTCGGCCGCGGAACAACCCATCGCCGATTAGCCCTTCGTCCGACAATTGTCAGCCTACCGGCACACTCAGGTGCTTGACTTCACTTCAACGCGGCGCATAATGGAAGCGTCAATGTAGCCGAGTTGTATTTTCCCACGTAAGGAGCAATCAACATGGAAGAGCCCGTAACCCAATCTGTAGAATTTGACGTTAACTTACCGAAGTCGCGTCCGGTCAGTGTGCTGGCCAAGCTAGTCTTCGGTATCGGCGTGCTGGCGCTCGTCGGCGCGATTGTGGCCGTCGTCGTCAGTCGCACCGCGGCGCCCGTCGTCGATCCGACAGTCAAAGTGCTGCCGCCCGACACAATGCTGCTAATGTCGCTCAACACCCGATCGGATCAGCTGCCCAATTACAACGTCGTGGCCGACGCGTGGAAAGGCTCACCCGAAGCCAAGCAGATCGAAAGCGCGCTAAAACTGGCGATCATTCAAGCCGGTTTTAATTGGGAAGACGACATCCAGCCGTGGTTGGGCGAGCGGATCACCTTTGGCCTGCTTGATCTGGGCAACTACACGCGACTGATAACCACAAGCGAGGTGCACGGGCCAACGTATTACGCGGTCGTGCAGACGCGCGATCGAGCTAAGTCCGATGCATTCTTGGTCAACGTCCGCAAAGAGATCGAAAGCAAGCTCACGCCCAGTGACTACGTGACAACCACGCTTCACGACGACACTTATCGCGGCGTCGCGATCGTCTCGCTCACGTCCGAGAGTCACTGGTTTGGCGCGGAAAAATCCACGACCAGCGATGTGGTCGCTTACGCCACCGTCAACGACGTGATCGTCGTGACCACAAACGCCGACAACTTGAAGAAAGCCATCGACGCGTCGCTGGACGGCAATAACTTGTCCCTCAATGCCAAGTATCAGACGACGATGAACTCGCTACCCGGCCAAACGGCCTTCGCCATGTACATGGACTTCAACCAGTACATGCAAGCCGTGATGACGATGACCTTGGGTATTTCTCAGCAGTTTGGCAATCTGGGTGACGCTGCTACACCGAATGTCTCAAAGCAGTTGGAACAGTTGCAAAAAGCCCAAGACACGCTGAATGCCATGGGCGGCATCGGTGTGGCAATGACCTACGAGCCGACCGGCTTGCGCTTTGATACAGCAGCGCAGATCGATTTGGCAAAACTGCCGGAAGCGCAGCGCCAAATGTATGAGGCGAGTTATAAAGCCGCAGCCAACAAGGTCTTCGAATCGATTCCGCAGGTGGCTATGGCCGTGCTGAGTGGCAACAATCCGGCGGGCTACCTCAACCCGTTCTTCGATCCCAACCAACCCGATCCGTTTGCCAACCTCCCCGGCATGGGAAGCGAAACGTTCCGCGACAAGATCGCGCAGTTGGAGAAGCTGGCAGGCGTCAACCTCAAGACCGATCTGATTGACTTGCTCAACGGTGAGTTTGCCTTTATCGTCAGCCCCAAGGTCCAAACAGTCAGCGATAGTCCTGACAGTGCCCTAAAAGACATGCCATTTGAATTCGCACTGCTGTTCGATAGCAGCGATGCAGCCCGCGCCTCGGCCACGCTTGATAAGCTGGTGCAGGCCGTTGCGGAACAGAGCAAGGGCGATGTGAAGTGGCAGCCCCTGAGTGGTTTGCCTTACAGTGCAGTGCTGCTCGACAACAGCTCCACACCTGCCTTCATTTACGGCGTGGTTGACGGTCGACTGGTCATCGGCTCAACTTCGGACACCTTGTTGCGCGTCCAAAACGCCAAACCGTCACCGATCACAAATGATGCGACGTTCAAGACAGCGGTCGGCTTACTGCCGGGCAATCGCGTCCAAACCGGCTATCTCAACTTGCAGCCGCTATGGACGATGATCAAGTCGGAGGCCAAACAGGGTGACACGACGACCAGTGCTGTGCTCAACTATCTGGGCCACTTCCAGTGGGTTTCGACCGGCAGTGGTGTGCCGACGGACAAGTTGGTGAAATCCGAGGTGCACATTGGAGTGGGAAAGTAGTGCAATAGCTGCGTCGTTGCTGCGATAGAAAAGACTGGTCAGCTTGGCGCCCAAGCTGACCAGTCCTATTTATAAAGCACAAACACACTACCGCACTAGCTCTCACTTTTTCATCAATGCAATTGCTAACGCTTCACCGACACTCCGCGCCGTGACGATTTCGATTTTATCCTTTGGCAGATCAGCCATACGATGGGTCTTGGGCATCAATACCCGCGCAAAGCCCAGTTTCGCCGCTTCGTTCAAGCGGGCCGCGAGTTGACCCACGGTGCGCAGTTCGCCGCTCAACCCCACTTCGCCGATGATGGCCATATCCGTCGCTACCGGCACATCGCGCATCGACGACGTGATGGCGCACGCTACGGCGAGATCGGCGGCCGGTTCGCCGACGTGCAAGCCGCCGATCACATTGGCGAACACATCTTGATCGCCCAGCTTCAACCCGATGCGTTTGCTTAATACCGCCGCAATCAACAACAAGCGATTCATATCGAGGCCGTTGGCCGTGCGGCGCGGTAAGCCAAACGCGCTGGTACTGCACAACGCCTGAACTTCCACCAGCAATGGACGCGTACCTTCCAGCGTCACCGCAATCGCCGAGCCGGGCGCATTGGGCAACCGTTCGGCCAAAAACGCCTCACTCGGATTGGCCACTTCGGCCATGCCCGTGCCGCGCATTTCAAACACGCCCACTTCATCGGTCGCGCCGAAGCGATTCTTGATCGAGCGCAACAACCGATAGGTATGAAAACGATCGCCCTCTAAGTACAACACCGTATCGACGATATGCTCCAGCACCTTCGGCCCGGCAATCGACCCCGATTTGGTTACATGCCCGACGATGAACACGCTCGTGCCGCTCGATTTGGCGATGGCCTGCAAACGCGACGCACACTCGCGCACTTGCGAGATCGAGCCTGGCGCCGACGTAAGTTCATTGACCTGCATCGTCTGGATCGAGTCGATGATGGCAAGGCGCGGCTTGAGCTGCGCAATGTGCAGCACGATCTCGTCGAGATCGGTTTCTGTGAGCAAATACAGCGAACTATCGCCGCCACCCAAGCGCTCGGCCCGCATCTTGATCTGCTGCGCGCTCTCTTCGCCGGACACATACAGCACCGGTCCATGCGCCTCCGCGATCTGCACAGCCACCTGCATCAACAGCGTCGATTTACCGATGCCGGGATCACCACTGACCAACACCAGACAACCAGGCACGATGCCGCCGCCCAACACGCGGCTGAACTCTTGCATCGCCATCGGGATGCGATCGGCCCGATCGGTTTGGATATCGCTCAGTTTGATCGGCGCCGCGCGCGGCAACCCACTGCCCGATCGATCTTTGTGGCTCGCGCGTTCTTCCACTACCTCGACGAATGAATTCCATTCGCCGCAATCAGGACAGCGGCCCATCCACTTCAACTGGACTGAGCCGCACTGCTGACAAACGAATTGAGTTTTAGTCTTCGCTTTAGTAGCCATCTTCCCCTTGCTTACACCTAACTGTCATTCGCTGCGGGCAACTCCACGCGGAAAGTGCTGCCCTGTCCCTCATCGCTCTCAACCGAAATGCGCCCGCCATGCTGTTCGATGACGGCTTTCACCAGACTCAGGCCCAGGCCAGTGCCGTCGATGTGTTCGGTACCGCGCGCCTTGACGCGATAGAACCGCTGGAATAATTTGGCTTGTGCGGCTTTGGAAATGCCGTAACCATTATCTTGTACTTCAAACACCACCCGTCGATCGGTGGCGGATAACCGCACGCAAATGTGACCACCATCGGGTGTGTACTTAATCGCGTTGCCGACCAAATTCATCAGCGCCTGCTTCAACCGCACCGGATCGCCCAACACGTTGGGCACCGGCCTCAACGCGGTTTCCAAAGACTGGCGTTTGGCTTCAGCCTGATCACGCAACTCCTGAACGACGGCCAACGTCACCGCATTGACCGAGACTGGCTCGCGCCGTCGGTCAACCCCGGCTTCGATGCGCTCCATATCCAGCAAATCTTTGATCAGGTTCTGCATGCGTATCAGCGCGCCTTCGATACCATTCAACACTTGCGCTTGCATGGGCGCTAACGGTTGCAAGTCGGCATGCAACAGATCCAGGTAGCCCATCGCCACGCCCAGCGGATTGCGCAAGTCGTGGGTAGCCATCTGAATCATTTGAGTACGGAACTGATCCAACTGCTTTAGATACGTAATATCCTGCATGACGATCACGCGCCCGAAGAAAGCACCAGTCTCGTCTCGCGCATTCGTCACCGTAAACAGATAGACGGTGTTATTGCTCAACATCACTTCACGCGGCGGGCTGTCCTCGTCAGGTGAGTGCGAGCTAGCCCACTGATACGCCTCACGGAACGACGGCTCGATCAACACCTGCTCGATCGGCACACCGATCCCATCGGCCTCCGCGACACCCAGCACGCGTTCCGCGGCCGGATTCATCAGCTGCACGCAGCCTTCCGGCCCAATCAACATCACCACATCGCGCGTGCTATGCAAGATCGCGGCGATGCGGCGGCGCTCGACTTGCGCTTCGGCATACAAACGTGCATTCTCCGCCGCGATCGTCATCTGATCGGTCAACGTGGTTAACGCTGCAACATCGGCTTCGCTGAAGCCGTCCAGCGCCAGGCTGTCAAAAGCCATGATACCGATCACTTTGCCGGAGGCTTTCATCGGCGTCAACAGTGACGACAGCACCGGCGCCTCTGATGCGGGAATGTAGTCTGGCTCCGTGCGCACATCGCGGGCCAGATAGGGCTGCCCCGTCTGATACACCTGCGCTGACAAACCTTCGGTCAGTTTTTGGCGATGAGTTGACGACGCCTTAACCGCCAACGGGCCAGCCTGTGCGCGGATGAAAAATTCCTGGTCCGCTTCGTCCACCCACATCACAGCCACATACGGCAGACCAAACCGGACTTGAGCGGCACTAACGATCATGGTCAACAGATCGTCCAGCCCCATGCCTGCCAGCAGGGTGCGGTTAACCTGTGCCACGGCATCCAAGTCACGCGCGCGCCGACGAAGTTCCGCATAGGGCCGCATCCGGGCAACCGCCCCGCCGATTTGATTAGCCACGACCGCTAGGAAGCTCTTCTGCTCGGCCGACCAGCTCACTGTGCGGCGGGCGAAAATCAGCATCAGCCCCAGACTCTCGTCTTCTGATTGAACGAGCATGCTGACCAGCTGCCGATAGTCGCTGCGCAGCAGGCTCGCCGACACATTCGGCATATCCGCAAAATTGACCGTAACTAACTGTTCGCCTTCGGTCCGGGGCAGCAGCATCGGCAGCCATTGTTCCAGCTGCAAGCGCTGAACAAAATCTGTCAGCACATCTGGCAGATCGGGCGTTGTTGCTCGCAGATTTAGCTGATCGCGGTTAAACAGATAGAGCGTGGCATGATCGACCCGCAGCGCGCGCACCGTGCGCGACAACGCTTCTGGCAAAGTCTGATCCAGATCCAACGAGTGCGCTAGCGTACGAGTTACTTGATTGAGGGCGGTTAAATAGCGCGTTTGCGCGTCGACTTGATCGCGCTGACGGCCGGCGAGGAAAGCAAACAGCCCAAACGAGAGCGGCGTCGTCATCACCAACAAATCGCCCCATCCCACCGAACGGCGCAACGCGTCCAGCGTCAACGGCGAGCCGGTTTCCCACACGTCCAAGGCGGCATGGACCACGACGAACAACAGCGCCACCAGGAATGCAATGAGCGTGTATTGGAACGCGAATGTGCGCCGCACCATAGCCTCCGCGTTACAGTATAGCGTGATCTGACTTTAGGAACAAAGTGACGGTCTCGATATGAAACGTTTGCGGAAACATGTCGAGCGGCTGCACCTCGATCAAGCGATAGCCGCTTTCGATCAACTGCCGGGCATCGCGCGCCAGCGTCGCCGGATCGCAACTCACGTAGACCACCCGATCGATCTTCCGATCGATCACGGTTTGGATCACCAGCTGGCCGCAGCCCGCACGCGGAGGATCGACCACAATTGCATCAAAGCGACCAACAAGCTTGGGCAAGATCTCTTCCACACGACCTACATCAAACTGTACGTGCTTGAACTCAGTCAGGTTTTGCCGCGCCGCCTCGATCGCGCTGCGGCTCGACTCGATGCCCACCACCCGATCGGCAAGTGGCGCGATGAAACGCGTAAACAGCCCGACGCCGCAATACGCGTCGATCACCGCCTCGCCACCGCGCAAGTCCAACTTCGTCAAGACCTGTTCGACCAGTGTGTCCAGCAGTGACGTATTCACTTGAAAGAAACCTTCAGGCGCAACCTGAAACACTGCGTCCCGCACGTGGAAGGCCGCTGGCGGGAAGCGAATATCGATCCGCGCTGTGTCTGGCTTAGCAATGTGCTGATGGGTCAGCAGCCAATCGAGGATTTCAGGCCGCACGATGTGGCACTCGTCAATCGGGATCACCCGATGACTGTGTGCCGCTTGAAAACCGGGCTGCCCATCGGGAGTTAAACCGAATTGGGCGTGGTTACGATACGCCCACGGCTGCGGGCTGGCGATCACGTCGCGCACGGGCGCATCCGCAATCTTGCCCAGCCGCGCCAGTTGTTCGCGCACAATGTCGCGCTTAAAGCGCAGCTGTGCCGCATAGTCGATGTGCTGCCAGTGACAGCCGCCGCAAGCTTCGGCGTCAAAGCCAAAGTGACGGCAGCGCGGTGTTACGCGCTCTGGCGACGGCTCCAACACCTCCGTGACTATGCCTCGCGCAAAGTTCTTGCGCCGCTCCGTGATCACCACGCGCACCGTTTCATCGGCTAGGCCGCCCGTCACGAAGATAGCCTGACCGTCTACGCGGCCCAACGCTTCGCCGCCGTAGATCATCGTTTCCAACTGAACGGTAACCGTGGGGGATGTTTCAGTCAATCGAGATGGCGACAACCGCGTGGTCATGGCTGCATTATACTGCCAAGTCAGGCTCAGCGTCTATCGGGCGTTGGTCTTTGTCGAGAGTTTATGCTATATTACCTTATGCTTAGGTAGGCTTCCTTACATGCGCCAAATTCGCCAAATCCTCGCCCGCGGAGTTGCCCTCCCCTTGCTGATCATTTTCGTGATCGCTTGGGCGGCCGCCGTCGGTCCCATCCGTTGGTACGGCGATGTGATAACGGGCACAATCTATGGCCTAATCGTGATGGCCGCCATTGCCGCGATCTTCTTCTTACTGGCGTTGTGGCTGATCGGCCCACACGTTCTGCCAATCAATACGCGCGATCGGCGCGAGCGCAGCAGTGCCCGGCGCGTTCTCAACCAGTTCGCCCTCGGTACGCCGACGCTGACGGCCGTGGTGCGTGAAGGCAAAGTGCTGGACGGGCCGGACGGCAAGCCGCGCGCCGGCACCGGCGGCACCGGTGTGATCGATGTCGACAGCACTAGTATCGTTGGACTCGCTACAGACACCGGGCTGAGTCGACTTAAGGGCCAGGGCGTCGTATTCACTTCGGAAACAGAAAAGATCGGCCCGATTATCGATCTGCGCATCCAACTGCGCAGCGACAGATTCGAATACACCACACGCGATGGCATTCTGATCAAAACCAACGTTGCCGTCCGCTTCCAGATCGATCAGGTGCAGTTCGTTAAGGTGCAGGAGATCGATCGGAGCGTGCTGCGTTGGCCGCGCCCGTTGAGTTGGACACCGCGCACTATCAAGCGCGCCCTGGGGCTGCAAACCGTCGGCAAAGATGGTCAGACCAAATGGGATGATGTGCCGTTGGGCATCGCCGCCGGAATGTTACGCGGCATCATCGCCGAATACACCTTCGATCAATTGACCGAGCCGTTGGAGCCGCGCAAAGATCCGCGCAGTGACATCAAAGCACGGCTGAATAAAGCGGTAAAAGCGGCGTTAGCCCCCAGCGGCATCAACGTGCTGAGCGTGAGTGTGGGCATCTTCTTCCCGGCCGGTTTTGATCAAGCTAAAGCGTTCGATCAGAATCCGAAGACGGCCGAGCTCGACAAGATCACCCAACAGCGCGTCAAAGCATGGCGTGCCGAATGGGAAAGCCGTATGATCCGTGTCAACGCCGAGGCCGAGGCCGAGGTGCAGCGCCGCCGGGCATTAGCTCGCACGCAAGCGTACATGGATCTGATCATGCGCGTGACTCAGGCATTGGAACAAGGCGCACCCGCCATCGCCGACAGCACCGATCAAGTGGCGCGGCGCTTTTTGGAAACACTGCAAAAGATCGCCGACGAGCAACCACCCCTGATGTTGGGTGAGAACGTTCAGATCATGGGGCTGATCGCGCCCAAAGATACCGGAAACAGCAGTGGATCATCGACCCAGTCTCAGTGAACTAAATCAAGCCTTCTGGCGTTCGCTCAACCGCCGCTTGCATAGCGAACAGCTGCGCGCACTCGGGCGGAGCGTCTTCGTCGCGGCCGCCGTCCTCTTGATGGGTGTGCTGGGCTCGTGGCTCATGCGGCGGATGCCCCCGCCGACTATCACTCAGCGCGATCCAGAGATAGGCTGCACGTACGCCGCGCAGATCGTCGGCAATCCCGACGAGGCACAAGCGATTCGACTCAAACCAGCTGGTCAGTCTTTTGATGCCGACTGGATATACATGGTTAATGCCGGCACCTGTGTGTGGACGGAAACGGTGACGTTCCGACATGAGGAAGGGCCATTGGCCGAAGTCACTTCCACAGTGACCGCGCCAACCTATGTTGTCCGAACGGATCTCGGCCCGCTAGAGATTCCACCGGGTGGCATATTTGGACCCACGATTGGCATGTCGGCTCCCAATCGGCTGGGACAGTATACGAATGCCTGGCGGTTGCATGCGCCTAATGGTCAGCCCTTTGGCCCGTTGGTTAACTTCAGCATTCAGACCTACGTTGGGCCGGCACCGGCCACGGCTAC
Organism: Anaerolineae bacterium; assembly: GCA_046328575.1. Classification (GTDB taxonomy): domain Bacteria; phylum Chloroflexota; class Anaerolineae; order Fen-1058; family Fen-1058; genus JAGOBP01. The sequence continues at coordinate 30,829 of JAXLWI010000003.1, read as the reverse complement.
AACCACGACGTTCCCGTTCGATATTTGGTTCGTCGCGCCGGCGATCTTGGGCGTGGCGTTTGCTGTCTTTCGCGCCGGGCGATTTGTCGCGCAGATGTACAGCTTGCAATCGCTGAGCCACGCGATCGAGTTTGTGCTCGCGACCACGTTTGGCATCGGCAACGGCACCGTCATCGTCGCCAAGAGCGGCGCGATCGAAGGCGCAGAACCACCGCCTCCTTCGAAAGGCCTAGCGGCACTTAAGAAAGCGGTCGAGGCGCCTAAGAATGAAGTGGCGATGCGCATCGGCGGGCCGGGCATACTCGATGTGCGATCGGGCACGGCAGTGATCACCGAACATGGTGGCAGCTACGCGGGTATGTACGGCCCTGGCGAATATGAACTCCAAGCGTTTGAATATCCGCGGGCCGTGTTGGATTTGCGCGCTCAGAGCAACAGTGAAGACACTGCCGTCTTGACCAAAGATGGTGTGCCGATCCGAGTCAGTGTCGGGGCGATCTTCAAATTCGCGCGGAAGATGCCGGGTGAAACACCACCACCGCCGCCCAAACCCGGTTTCTCGACCGTGCTACGCGCCTTTTTTCGCGGTCCAAATCCGGCCAAAGCCGTGGGCAGTTTTCCGGCCTCACCCGAGGCGCTGCGCGCCGCCGTATATGAAGTTCACCATAGTCCCAAAGCGAACCCGCCGATTAAGTGGAGTGATGCAGCGTTCAAAGTTGCCGCCGGCGAAGTGGGCGATTTCATGTCCAAGCGCCTGCTCGATCAGCTGTTTGCGCCCGACGATTCAGCCCAAAATCCGCGCAAAGAGATCGCGCAACTGCTCGACACCAACGGCAAGCAGGCCTTAGCCAAACGCGGTATCGACTTGCTCGACAGCGGCTTTGGCAACATTACCGTGCCATTGGAAGTGACCGAGCAACGCCAGAAGAGTTGGGGCGTGGTGTGGGAAAAGGAATCGGCCATCACGCAGTCACGTGGCGAAGCAGAAGCGATTCAGCAAATCCAATTCGCGCAGGCCGAAGCCAAAGCCGAGCTGGTGCAGGCGTTGACGCAAGCCGTCCGCACCGTCAATCAGACCGCCGAATCAGGCGAAGTGGTCCATCCGCTGGCATACGTCTTCATGGATACGATGGCGCGTATGCTCGAACGACAACTCCGCGAAGCGCCCAGTGACAACTCGCGCGCGGAGATGGAGAAGTTGCTGGAGAAGTTGCGAAAGATGATGGGACCTGGCAACCAGATTAGCCAGCGATGATCATCACAAGGAGTAAAGATTGACAGACCCCCTTTCGATTGATGAGTTACTTAGACGGCTCGACCTATCGCTGATAGACGCCGATATTCACCAGCGCTGCGTTGACGCCGAACGCTTGTGTCGACAACGCGAAGTTCAACCTGCTATTCACATCGCACGTGCAGCCGCCAGCTTAGCGGTCGCTGCACGGCAACCGTTGACAATCGGTGTGGCCTTTTTGTACCTTGCGGTTGTTCGTCATTCATCCGGTCTCAAGGACGAACGAGATGTGGCGCCGATCGACGGCAGCACTGCGATCGGTTGGCTAAAGCGCAATGATCATCAATGGGTAATCGCGACTTTGATTCAAGCGCGCTTCCTGCTAAACGACGGGCGAAGTACGGCTGCGCTTGAATATTATCAACAGGCGGCACTGGTCTTGGTTCGTTTAGCACAACGCAGCGCGTATGCCAAACAACCGAAGCAAGAACGCGCCTATTGGGAACTACAACGTGCGGTAATACGAGAATTGCGCCACGTGCAGATCGAGCCGCCCGATGGCAAGCGAACGCCCCCAGCTACAAACCGATACGGGGCCAGGCAGTATTCGCAATCGCGTCGGCATTTGCCGCCGTTCAACATCCATGTGCCGACGCGAATTGTTTGGCCGGACAATCGGCGAACCGGTCTGGGGCTACTACCGCCCTCGGGGGGGACGGCTCCCGATTTTCTAGAAATCAGCCATCTAGCACTTGGTGGGCGGCGCTTCAACATTCAGCCACTCGATCCTGCAGTGACTGGCGAAACGTATCCCATGTGGTCGCGACAGGTGTATGCGTTTTTACAGATTGATCCAGATCAGCCTGACATGGATGATGAATGTTATATCATCGTTCGCCAACAAAGTCGGCCCGATCAGAATCGACAACATCTCGTCATAGTCGATACGATCAAGCAAGAAGCATGGATCGACTCGGCCGAATCTACCGCACCTCACACGAGAGTTCATATCATTGGCCTGGGCAGAGAATGGAATATCCACGACGGTTCTGAGCGCGAACTAGACGATGATCCGCTGCGGGTATTCGGCGTAGTTGAAGCGATTCTGAGGGCGCCGCCCGACGACATCGCCTAGTTACGTGGACCACAAACCATGGACACCGACAGTCAAGCCCGGTCGTCTGTTCTGTCGCGCGAATTGGCGCTGTCATTCCGGCGCGAGATCGTTGCCCCTCTTTTCACTTCGATGTATCATGGCTACGATGCAAACCAAATCATCGGCATCCGCGGAGTGGGCCTCTCAAACCTATTGCGTTTCATATGTGAACGCCGCGCCATTGCCTACCACCTTGGCGAGATGGCCACTACAACCCTCTTGCCCGTTTATCTCGGGGCTGATCCGCGGTACGACACGCTCGACACCACGCTTGTTTTATGCCGTGTTATCGCCGACAGCGTTTATCTTCAGCTACGGGCGTTGCAATGGTCAATCGCCGATCGCAGGCTGGCTCAAAACTATGCAACGCAGCTTGCGGCCTGCAAAAACGACATTGAAGCGGAGGTGATGCTTTCCGACATGTTGGGGGGGGTGGGGCACGCGGGGCAATCACGCATAGCGTTGATCTTCGACGACTTCGATCAATTGCTCGTGACACTCCCCACCGCCACGTTGCGAGCGTTACGCCGGCTGCGCGACAATCACAAGCACTCGCTCACATATGTTACCGGTACGCGTAGCTCTCTCGTGGCGTTAGCCGCGCGGCAGGGTGCGTCTGAGCCGTTGAGCGAAAAATTCACAGAGATATTTCGCGTTCAGTTCTGGGTGCCGCCGTACTCTGAGCGTGATGCGCGCGCGCTGGTCGAGCGTCGAACGGTCGACGGGCGCGTGCATCTCGACGACGATCAACAGGCAGATCTCTATCGAGTGACAGGCGGGCATGCCAAGCTCTTGGTTGCTGCACTGGCATGTCTCAACCAGCGAGACCTGCCGTGGTCTAGCGTTTCGTGCATCCTGCACGATGAACCGACGTTACACAATCTTTGTTACGATATGTGGAATGATCTAGAAAGCAGTGAACAGGCAACTTTAGTCGCACTAGTCTACAATCGACACGAGGATGTCAATTATGCGGATCTGTTGCAGCTGCGACATAAGGGCTTGGTGCGTGGACGCCCTGATGGAGTCTTCGCGACGGTTTTCGAAGAGTTTATTCGACAATGCGGTGCTACCTAGACTGCGCACGGTAGCCAACCTTGCGCATTGATGAGCGTCGGTAGCTCAGGCCAATCGAACTTCTCTGGCATCTGGTTCATCACAGCGTACAGCGCCTCATCGGTGTGAGATTGATCCTCAACCTCAATGGCACAGTACCCACAGAATGCGCGCTTTCGCAAGGCTGTTCTTGACAATCACCGACCTAGTTGTATGATTTCTAAGAGATGAGCGAAAGAGTAGTATCTCTTTAATTAGATACTGCTCCCTTCAAAGCCGATGATTGGGGGCAACATGCTGGATCTTCCACTTTCAGTTGAATTTCGAAGTGAAGTCATTAAGCCAGTATTGACGGCCTTGACGAGCGGTGAATCATGTTCCTTAGTTGGCGTTGGCAGTTCGGGCAAGTCAAATGTAGCACGCCACTTGGAGCGCTACGACGTACGGGCGCATCATCTAGGCGATCGCGCACAAGATACCCTCAGTATCCTAGTGCCTTGTACAAAACTATCTAAGTACTCAGCTCTGGCAATGCATAGTTTAATATTACAGGCTTTACCGCAGGCTACTCAGCAGGCTGGCCCTAAAACGATGGCCTTGCGACCGAAGATAGAGGAAATGTGGAGACAAGCTGCTGAAAGTACCTCATCCGAAATGATGGGGCAAGCCTTGGAAGATGTGATCACGACTATATTGAAAGCCGACGTGTCTCAGATTTTTGTGATCTTTGACGATTTTGACCATGTTGTTCAGAATTTGCCGGCTCAGGTCTTGAATGGCCTACGCGTCTTGCGAGATAATCACAAATTCCATCTGATGTACGTGACGGTGACCCGTCACGAATTGGCGTTCTTGGGTGATGAAGATGAACGCAAGGATTTCTACGAGATTGTTACTCCCACGACCATCGCAATTGGCCCCTATCGAGAAGTAGATGCAAACTTCATGATAGACCGGCTAGTTGCCCGGTGGAATTTTTCTCTTAGTGAGGTGGAACGACAGCGCCTTCTAAAGATTTCAGGTCGCCATGCTGGTTTAATAAAAGCAATTCTACAAGTCACTGGTCGTAAAGAAACCACGGACTTATTGTCTTCCGAGATTCTTGAAAAACTTCGTGAACACCCTCGGATACAGTCAGAATGTGACGAGATTTGGAAGAGCTTAGAAGAGGAGGAAATAGCCTGTCTACAAATCTTAGCCGATCAAGGACGGCTGCAAGGTGTGGCTACGCGGAGGCTTGAGCGAAAGGGCCTAATACGACCCAGATCCAAGGAAGGCTACGAGATCTTTTCGCCAGTTTTTGCTAGATATATTCTGGATAGGTCGCAGGATAACCAACCGGCGATTGAATTGATTCCTAGTCGTCAAGGGGTCCGATTGGCAGATCAGACCGTTAAGAGCCTAGACGCTGTCGAATATCGACTTCTGGCCTATTTATACAAGCGTTGCGGACAATCTATCACACGTCAAGAGTTGATCGGTGAAATGCTAGCAGGTGAAGTTAAGCAACGGCGCTTCCCTGGTCCGCCCGATCACCGTCTCGACAGCTATATGATGGAGATCAAGCGCAAGATTGATTCGCCGCAACAACAGTATATTATCTTCGAACCCAATGGCGCTTATCGAATTATTTGTTTGCAGAAAGAATGAGTCAGGGCTTAACGAGCACAAAGACATTCTTTTGGTATGCTAGGAGGGTATTCTATGAAGGACTCACATGACACTCGGCCCCCGATGGTTTATCGGTTGTTACTTCGCCTTGGACGTCCCTTTGGTATACGTTGGGTCGGTGACTATGAGCTCGCCGTAATTTATCGTCTAGAACAGTATGACAAAGTAATGGGGCCTGGTTTTTTCCGGATTAATCCGTTTACTCAGACAGTACGCTCTGTCATCAGCGTAGCGCCAGATTTCATCTCAGTCCCTATTCCGAGTGTCCAAACTCGCGATGCCCTACAACTCGATCTATCAATCGCGCTGGCTTACGTTTTTGAGCCATTCTCAGTGCCACATGAAAAGATAGCTCTCTTCGTCAAGTGGCCGCAGCTTGTTCGCCGGGCAATTGTGACAGACAACGCTCAGCGAGCGCTGCAGGCGGCAATGCCAGAATTCTACGCCGAACAGGTTTGTCGAGGAGAAGTGTTTGTGCCGCTGGAGCAGAAATTCTTGGCCGTTTTGACCAGCCGTCTTCAGCCACTAGCATTAAAGCCGCTCTTTGGTATGGTGCTCCGAGTTAAGGTTCCCCTAGCGCTACAAAGCCGATTTGAGGCGGTGGTACAGCGGGGCGTCAATGTTCAAGATCTCAGCCAATATGAGCCCTATGAATTAACACAGGCGATGCGTACAGAAGCTATTGAGGCAATGCAAGCTATGGCAGGTGGAAAGCAATACATCAATATGCCTGACCTAACGGATATAGTTGTACCCGATAAAGACAGCCAGTCTATACCACGTAAGATTGCCCGTCCGGCTGCAACATCCTTCCCATCATCGTTGCCAGCTGAGGGAACGGCACCAACTCCCCCATCTACTTCCCCTCGCAAACGACCACGAAGTCAACTAGATTGATTCGGCAACGCGAAACTAGCGTTACTCGTCGTTTTCTAATTTGAAGCCTTGTCCCCACACTGTCGTAACAATGTGCGGATCGCCTCCCGCGCCCTTTATCTTTCCTCGTAGCCGGCTTACCAACGTATCGACACGACTATCGTCAATACCCGTAGCAGGATCGACCACTCGAACAGAGTAAACCTGCCGGACGATCTCGTCTCGACTACAAACGGCTCCTCGGCGGTGATACAACAAGTCCAGCAGTTTGTACTCATTGGGAGTTAGCTTGAGTTCCTGATAGCCAAGCCAGGCGGTCCGCGTTTCAGTCTCAATACGGAGTTTCAAATTCCTGGGCGTACCTTGGTGAGTTTTTACCGCTGCTGGAGTGAGATTTTGAAATGAACCACTGGCTTGCTGAACGAGAAAGTCAGCGAACAATGAGCAGAAAATCTTATAGTGACCACCGGATTTTGTTAGTAGAGACTTGCGCTCAAGATACTCGATAGTATCGTTAACTGGAGAACCGACCTCACCCCCGAGCGCAGCTCTGACTAACGTTGTCTGCTCTTTTGAGGTGAGGCTACTCCAGAGTTTCATGCATTCCGTCTGAACATTGGAATCCTTTAGTAGACTGATGGCGCTGTCATTCAGTTCTATGTTTGCACGCCCATCGATTACAGCCTGATAAGCTGCCTTCAGCAACCCGGAATGACCATCTGTGAGATCGATCAAGCGATCACTTACGCGAAAATCGGGCTTGATCCCATATCGTGCCGCTACACGCCGTATTTCAGTTTGGGCGTCTTCTCGCGAGTAGGTCCCTAGCCAGAGGACTGCGGGCGTGAGTAGTTCAGTGAATTCTTCAACTCCTGCATTGTGACCTCGGCGAGACAGATCTTCACGTGTAAAGACTATATATGACAGCCGATACTTTAGCTGATCTCGCAAATGCCGTAAGGTGGTAAAGCAGCGGGCGGACAAATGTGGAAAAATCTCATCGAATTGATCAAGCAGTATGACGAAATGTAGTTGCCTGTTAGTCGCGAATAGATCCATCGCCGTCAAAAAAGCGCGTTGCGCTTGAGGCAACTCACGGTCAGTCGTCAAGCGTTCTAGTTGCACAAACTGAGTCTGTACAGAAGTGAGTAGGTCGTTGCCTGCTAGGCCTAATTCCTTGGTGTCTCGTATCAGATTACGCAAGATAGATTCATATAATCCCGCCTCATTGGGATTCGCGAGGGCATGCACATCCGTCGACGCAAACCCGTAGTTTTGCCAGGTCAAGCCCAAGAATATTTCTCTTATCTCAGGTCTAGCGATATGTCGAAACAGATTCGATTTGGCCATGCCGCTCACGCCGACGACCATGCATGAATCGCCGGCTTTCACCCGGCGAAAGATTTGGGTTACCTCGGCGTATCGATACGAGGCGGTGAGTGGGACTTCAGACTTCATTCTGAACGCTTAAACGTAAAGCGTAATCCCCCCGTGAGTTCACCTTTGGCGCTGCCCAACCCAATCAGCGCAATCTCCAAGCCGGCCGTGATTCCGGCCGAGATTTCGATTTCATTTAATTTGAATCCGCCTACTTCAGCCGGTGTTTCTTTCAACGCTTCGCCCATTTGGACTAGAAAGACATTGATCTGCTGTTGAAGTTTCACGGATGAGACTGTAGTTGGCTTTGGAGAACCAAACCACTTTCTCTCTTGATCATAATCACCGCGCATCTGATCATAATCATTGGTCTTTTCGCTTACGTCTGGCATGGTGTAAACGATGATACTATCGGAAGGTTGCTGGTCAGACATGTTAGTTCTCCTTAGAAGGATTGAGGATTTTGGACGACCAAGATAGGAGAGAGCCAGGTTTCGTCCCATCCGTTAGCACGATAGATGCTCTTGCGAGTCAGCCAGGTCGCTTGCTCCAAAGACCGAGTTTCAAGCAGGTGACCATAGAACTGTTTGGCGAACTCGAACGATGCGGCATTCGTCACATTCCAGCGAAAACCCAAGACAGCGGGCACGCCGGCCACGACCGCTACATCAATTAGGCCCAGAAAATCATTGTCTTTGAGTCGTTCAAGATCACCAACTTGCGCGCCTGCGCACGAATTCAAGAAAACCAACCGGGCCGGCGAATCAAGCAGCAGATCATATAGACACCCAGCCGTGATCAGATCGTCCCTCTTTGAGCCAAATCGTAACCCGCTTTGATCTGGGCGCACCCCGTCAAAGCTGCTATGACCGGCGTAGTGAATGAGGTGGAACGACTTTTTGCGCAGCAAGATTTCAGCCTGTTGTCGGGACAAAACTATCGGCGGATCAGGTTCGACAACTACCCTATCTCGAAATGCTTGCTTAAACCATTGACCTAAATATTGAATTTCTTCAAGCGGTGTGCCTGAACTCGAAGCAAGCAACAGAACACGCAGCGGCTCGGAATCTAGTCTGTCGAGGAAGGCACTCCATGAATCGTGCTTGTGACGAGAATGAATACTTGTTACTGTCCGACAGGATGGATGCATGATTACCAACGGCACGTGCTCGCCGTCATGGAGCAGCTCCCACGGCAGGCCAAGATGCGCTCGCGGCCCAATAAAGCGGACAAGTAAGTCATCTGATCGTAATACTTGTTTCGCCAAGCCAAACTGCTCGACCAGATCCGAGTTGGCGGCGACGAATTGATCGTGGAGTTCTTTGCCGCGCTTCTTAACTTGCCGTCGCCAGACATCACGTTTTTCATGGTACTGCGCACTTTGTTCGTCAGAAGGAGCATCTGCCAGGAGTTTCTGGAAGGCACTGATTCGATCTCCCACGTCTACGAGTTCTTGATTGAGATCCACCAGAGCGAGGGGAATATGCCGCCCGTCACTGGCATACGTTGTAACACCCAGTAGCTGGAAGGAGAATACCTGCTGACTATTGTATGTGATCGATAACTCTGAGCGGTGTGGGTTAGGGAAACGATGGAGCAGAACCCTGACCTGAGCGCGCAGCTCGCTTATCGAGTACGGCTTGGTCATATAAACGATTGCACCCCGGTCGCGCCCGCTGATCCTGTCCTGTACTTCAGTGCGAGCGGTCAACATGAGAATCGGAATTTTCGCCGTTTCAGCCCCTGCTTGAAGCAGGCGGCAGACTTCAAAGCCGTCCATTCCCGGCATCATCACATCCAAGATGATGAGGCTCGGAAGCAGCTCTTCTGCAAGGCGCACACCATCCACTCCACCGGATGCTATGCTGACTGAATACCCTTCATATTCAAGGGCTTCTTTGAGTTCTTGAGTTGCAATGAGATCATCATCGATGATGAGGATCCGGAGATTTTGCGACAAGTGAAGCCTCCAGCTTGTTTATGCCTTCTGACGTGCCGGCAACAAGACAGTGAAGGTGCTGCCTTTGCCGACCTCGCTTTTCACCGTGATCTGACCGCCATGCATATCGATATACTTTTTAGCGACATACAACCCAACGCCCAAACCTTCAATGGAGCGCGTCAGGGAAGGATCGACCTGATAAAACCAGTCAAAGATTCGCTTGTATTCCTTCTCTGGTATTCCTTCTCCAGTGTCACGGACGCAGAGGATGACGTCGTCTTCAGGCTTGAGGTGAATACATGAAACTGTAATACAACCGCCTGCCTCGGTATGTTTGAGAGCATTGTCTAGGAGGTTATCAAGCACTTGGCTAATTTTACCTTGATCGATTTCGGCGGTGATCGATTCGGTTGGCAATTCAGATATTAGCTGAATGCCTTTATTCTCGGCAACATGCTGAATACTTGTTAACGATCTTTTTATCAAGTCAACTACACTATGAGTTCCAAACTCAGGCTTAATCTTGCCAGCTTCAATCCTAGCGATATTCAGAAGTTGATCGACGATACCTGTTAGATGCTGGGTACGATCAAGGGCGAGCCGCATTTTATCCAGCAATTCTAATGGCGAGTATTCACCCAAAACGGCCCGTTCTAAGACAACACGAAGTGGAGTTAATGGTTTGCGCAGCTCGTGAGAGGCAATCGCGAGAAACTCCAACTTTTGCCGGTCAGCGATCCTTAATTCATCATAAGCATCTTGTAATTCGTTAAACTGTTTCTGTAAGATTGACTTCAACTCATTCTCACGGCGGATACGGCGTATCGAATTGGCGGCCTGCGCGGCCAAGCCATTGAGTAATCGAATCTCTTCCTGTTTGAATCCGTGCGGGTCTTTGTGCCGAAAATCCAGGTTACCGAAATACTCTTCCCCTGCCATCATCGGCACCACCAGCATTGAGCCGGTCCGCGTATGTCCAGGCCGATGCTTTGTCCCTTCCGGTGGCACGGTCACATCGTCGACCAGGATCGCTGACCGCTTTTGCCATGCCACGCTGTTAACGAGTGTGCTGTCGCGTGCAATAGGCTCATGCGGCTCGGCTTGCTGCTCGCCCCGCACCAGACGCGCCTCCAATTGTTTGCCCTCTCGATCGGGTTGCCAGGCAATTGCGTGGAAGCCCCCCGTGCGGTTCAGTCCGGCACTCAGAACAATCTCAAGGATCTTGAGTTCATCCAAAGGAGCCGTGATAATCTCACTCCCTACTTCATAGAGGGCTGAAAAGCGCCCCTCGCTCTCTTGCAACTCGGCCAAATTACGCGCATTCTGCACGGCCAGTGCGGCCTGCGCACTGAAGTCGCGCATGCGGTCTTCATCGTTTGCATCAAATGCATTTAGACGTTGGCTTTCCAGGTTCAACACGCCAACTAGATCTGAGCCAACCAACAGCGGCGCAGCCATTTCCGAACGAATCTCGAGGCCAGGATAGCTCTGAAAGCGCGGATCTGCCTGCACATTGCCCTGCGAGCGGAACAGTTCACGTTGTTGTGCGACCCAGCTGACGATGCCCTTCTCTAGCCATTTTTCATGAGTTGCGCGTCGAATTTCAATCACCCGTACTTCCGGGTCAATGCCCAGCGCCGAGGTAACCAGGACGTAATCGAGGATCGGCTGTCCTGTATGGTCAAATAGCCGCAAGTTCCCCCACTCCACTCGGAAGTTGGTACAGGTATAGATAAGGATCAACTTCAGCACGTCGTTGGAGTCATGGCCTGAGGCCAACAATTGGTTGACTTCGCGAAGGGTTTGCAAGGCCTGATACCGTTCGGCGTTCAAATAGGCAATCACGGCTTGCCCGGCCAGGGCTTCGAAGAGGTCCTCATCTTCAGGTCCGAACGCGCTTACCAGTGGGCTTTCGGCGTTGAGGACGCCGACCAGGCGGTCTTTGTATACCAGTGGCACGGCGAGTTCAGATCGAACGTCGGAGATGTAGCCTTGATAGACTGTATCCCACGGCGGCACATTCACATCATCTATACGCAACGTTCGTTTATCAATTGCGACGCGGCCCACGACGCCCTCGCCGATCTTCTGGCGGGCGGTGCGGTGTTCGGGCAGCACACCACGCTCGACCGCCATGTATAAATCATCGGTGGCATCATCATACAGCATAATATTGCCAGCCGGCGCGTGCACCGCATCCAAGCCACGATTGAGGAGGATTTGCAGTATGGGGCTCAATTCGTCTGCCAGGTTCTCCGGTTGAGTCACTGCTAAGAAGGCAATCGCCTGGTCGACTTCGCGCAAGATATCAATCACCTGGCGGGCGCGCTGTTCCTGTTCATAGAGGCGGCTGTTTTGGATCGCGACAGCGACCAGCGATCCCAGACTTTTCAACAGTCGTTCATCGTCCGCATTGAACGCGTCAACTTCAGGGCTTTCGACGTTCAGCACGCCAACAAATTGGTCACCTTGCAGGATGGGAACCGCTAGCTCTGAACGAGTATCGAGCATATCTGGTAGAAAGCCTTCATTCTGCGCAAGTGTAGTGACATCACCGACCCGCACGCTCCTGCGTGTCAACGCCACTTGCCCTACGATCCCCGTACCCATCTTCTGACGATGATACTTGTGATCTGCAACTATGCCTCGTCCCGCTGCTTGATACAAATCGCCGCGCCGTTCGTCATACAGCATCACTGTGAAGATAGGCGCATCAATCAGAACATCGCTCTTGTCTACAATAAATTGCAGCACCGCCTGATGGTTGAGTGTCGAACTGACGGCGCTGTCAATCTCTCTCAGCAGATGCAGTTCGCGGAGCGCGCGCTGCTCAGCCTCGAATTGACGCCGGTTGCGAATGGCAATATAGGCTTGCCCGGCCAAGGCCTCGAGCAACCGCTCATCGTCCGCCGAAAAGGCGTGAGCCGCCTTACTTTCCAAAATGATGATCCCAACCAGTTGCTTCTCCTCGTCCAAGATCGGCACACTCAATTCCGATTGGATGCCGGGGATCACTTCGAGGTAAATATTCTTCCACGGTTCCTCGGTATGCACATTGCCAATCCGGGCTGGTTTCTTGTGCACGGCGCCCCAGCCCTGCACGCCGGTCTTACCAATCTCAAATCGTTCCGGCGCGCCACTGCGCCACACCTCACCTTGACGGGCAGCAAGATACAGATACTGCCCGCTTTCGTGCAACAACAGAATGTTGCCATCTTTGGCGCCCACGATCTCACACGCTGACTGAATGATTTTGTTCAGCACATCTCGCAGACTGCCCGATGTGATCGCCGCATCAATCTCGGCCAGCGCACGCAACTCCTTGAGGCGGCGGTCTAGCAATCGGGCCCGTTGAATAGCCGTCGCCGCATACGCCGCAAAGGTTTCGATCAGCGTACGCTGATGAGAACCAAATCGTTGCCGGGTGCGATAATTGAAGAACAGAGCGCCGACGACATCACCATTGGTTCGCAAGGGAATCGCCGCCGCCGATGCAATCTGCTCGCGAGTGACGAAGCGGGACTGCCGCAAGACCGGATCGAACCCTGCCAACAAAGGATCCGTCTGCGCATCCCGACTGAAGTGGGCGCTTGTCTCGGTCACGATCCGGCGTACAGTATCATCGGACCTGATTTGTGGCGGTAAGAGATTGTCGGGGGCCAAAGCCGTGCCCGACACGACCGGCGGCAGTTCGAATTCGTCCGCCCCGGCATGATAAGGGAAGACCGTAATCAGATCGGCCCCTAGCACCTCGTGCCCATATTCCACGAGTTTGTTGAGCACGGCCCGCATCTCGGTTTGCCCGGTCAGCGCGTGGCCCGCTTGATGCAGCGCTCGGATCTCACCATACACATTGGCCCGTTGGATCGCCGTGCCCGCATATTGCGCCAATCGACCAATGGTCTGCAACTCATCCTGGCCAAAGGCATGCGGCTGCTGGTAGTTGACGTACAGCACGCCCACAATATCCCGACCCGCGCTGAGTGGAAAGCCGATGGACGAGCGAACATTCTGCGCCTGCAAGAATTCGAGTGTGTCCTGGTCGGTAAACTCAAAGGTCTTCCGTTGTGCCACTTCGAAGTTTTGACCGATCGGGATCTCTGCAAACTGCACTTGACCGTCCGCCTTGACTTCGGTAAAAATGGCACAGTGATGTCGAACAATCCTGATCGTCAGACCAGCCTCGCGCGGTGGTCGTTCACGTGCGACCGGCCCGACGGCTCCGGGTTTGAGAAGAAAGGTCGGGGGTCGAAACTTGCCGCGCCGCTCATCATACGCAAAGATCGACATGGAGTCGGCGTTGAGCAGGTCTTTGGCCTCGGTAATGATCTTCTTGAGCACATCCTCGATGTTCGTCAGGCGCGCCAGTTCGTAGCCGATCCGCTCCAAACTGGCCAGTTCGGCAGCACGATGCTGGGCCTGCGCCAGCAGACGGTTATTCTCTATCACAATCGCCGAGTGGCTGGCGATGGCCGACAGCATGGCAAGATGCACGTCATTGAAAGCATCCGGCTCATAACTTTGAACCGAGATGACGCCGACGACTTTATCGTGGGTAACCATCGGGATGAGAATGTAGGCCCGCGGTTCATCAGCGACACCAGTCTCGATTCGCGTGACCGCTACCGGAGGAGGTTGCCTTTGATCATCGGGCGTAGCAAACGGTGTGCGATGCTCGACCACCCATCGGGTGAGGGTGCCGATATGCCGCCGCTCCTGGACAATTTGTCCTTCATCGACCGCAAACATGTCTATCCAATTTGGGTCATCGGTGAGCAAAGAGAGGGTATAGGTGTTGGCCGGGATGACCTTGTGGGTCTGATGGTAGATTTCCTCGATGAGTTCACCTGGCTCCAGCGTGGCAACGATCGCCTGACCAATCTGGCTCATTAGGCTGAGGCCGTCGGCAAGACCTTGCGCCCTCGAGTTAGATGCTATAGAGGTAGTTTTCATTGGGCAATACTGACTACGGTTTGACTTTAGCAGCGGGTGTATGCAGTCTGTACCACCAAAATAGGCGAGGCCCAACCCGGGTCGTCTCCGTGGAATGGGGACTCGCTCACGACGGCTTTCCGCGCCAAGAGGAGCGCATCCTCAGCCGACCAATTTTGGAGCAGGTCATTGTAAAAGGTCAACGCTAAATCACGGGCGGCGCCGTCTGATACACTCCAGCGGTGGCCCAAAACAATGGGCGTGCCTGCCTGTACTAGGCTGTCCATCAACCCATACAAGTCGCCTTGCTCTGAATGTTCGGCCGTGCGCGCACCCCAGCACCCATTTAGGAAGAACAGCAGAGTCTCTGAATCTTTCAGAAGATCATGCAACACACTGGCCGGCATCGACCGTGGCTTGTCGTTATGCATGAAGATTAACGCACTATCCTCCGGGAGATCCGGATTCCAACGGCCATGCCCGGCATAGTGAATGACATGCCATTTTCGTTCGCGCAGCACTGACTCGACGCGTGTATAGGTCGCCTCAGCCGTAGAGATAGCTAATACATTACGACGGACCCCCGTCTCGGCTAAACGGTCATCGATGCGGGTCTTAAGTTGGGTCACTTCCTGATCAGCCGCCTCCAGATCATCGCCACCGTTTGAAGCAAGCAGGAGTACGTTGAGGGTCTTATCCGACTCGTGCAGTTTGAGAAGTGAAGTCCGAAAAGCGGCAGCCTTGCGAGCCGACGCGTGATCCGAGGTGACCTGGCGGACAAGGGGATGATTTAACGCCAGGTATTCCGAATTATTATGTAGGAGTTCAAAGGGCACAGCCAACGAACGGCGTGTGCCACGAAAACACAGCCGGAGATCGCGAAACTGTTTCGGGCCTTCGGAGCCAGCCCGCAAAATGCCGCCAAATGACAAGTCGCCGAACAGACTTCGATAGAGGCCCATTCCAGTCTCACGCGCATCAGTCCGCCATTCATCAATCATCTCACGGCGCAGATCACCAGTGACGAGCTTGCGAATACGGTCTGCTCGGCGGATCGATTCCTCCGCCTCAAAGACCAGTGGCTGATCGGGAATTACATCTCCAAACCGTTCCGGACCAGACAACTCTGCGAAGACGCAGTGGGTATTCGTCAACACAAATGTTAAATCAAATTTGGTTGCTTGTGACGCGGCAACACGTTGATACGCTCCAGTGAAAAGTGCCGCGCGAATGACTTCCTGAGCTTCTTTTTGATCGAATTTGTCTTTTTCTAGGAAATCAGAGAAATTGAGCCTAAGAAGCACTTCCCGCATGCGAGTCGGCGTTCCACGAGATGTAACGACGATACCAATGGCCCCTTGATTAAGCCCGTTGCTTCGAATCAGTCGCAAGAGCAACATGCCGTTTTCAGGGGATATGTCAGAAATGCCATCACGGGACGGAATACCAAGGTCGCTAAGAATAAGCGCAAATGATGCCTGCTTGAGTTCGGCTTGAGCCGTTTCAAGACTGGCGGCTAACACACACTCGACGGTTTGGTGAATAGCCAATCGAACGGTGTCACAAAGATTCTCGCGCCATTCTTGCTCGTCATCTACTATGAGAACCCGCATGGTTCATCCTCTCAGGCGTTGATCCCCAATTTCTGGCACAACATACCCGCTGCAAGCAGCGCATGCAAGCGGTTAATTTTAGGCAGCTTGTAGAAACGCTGTGTGTTCATGCTACAGTATAAGAGGCCAATTGCGTACTCGGCAAAGTCATCGTTGGGATGCACCAAATCGCGGGCAATCTGTCGCAATCGGCGACAAACTTCAAAGGCCTTCGCATATTCTTCGTGGGGCGCTTCATAATGTAAAGTGTCGGCCTCTTTAAGACGATTCATGTTCAGCAATGCCCTTTCGAGATGATAGCGTGCAGTTAGTTCCTCGCCTGATTGCAAGACCCCCGGCAATAAGACGAATTTGATGACTGTTTCCAACTGGATGCAATCCCGCAGGATGTGGCTTGCACCTGTGCGATAGAAGTCGATCAGCCACGTGTGATCATTGACATCAATTAGGATATTGTTAGCATTGAGATCGCCGTGGGTCGTGCAAGCAAAGGTCAACTGAGAGAACGCTGATCCTTTGACCGCATAGGCCGGATTTGGAACGTGCACGTCGGGAAGATCGCGAAAGGCAAGTATTTTTTGATCCAGGTAATGCGGAAAGTTATCTTCCAGAGCATCTATTAATTGAGAGTGCCGAAAATCAAGAGCCTTTTCATACATGTCGTCAAGGTGGCAGTATTGAACTTTACCACGGTCAGTATACCAGTTGCCACATGTTTCTTTAAACAAGTGGTCGAGAACTGTCTTGATCCGGTCAGTCGGGTGCTTGTGATAAAACTCGGCAAAGTCGACAATCTCTTCAACACGTGTGCCGATCAGCGAATAGACGACACCACCCAACAACGGAGTTCTTTTCAAATTGAGGACATTGGTGGATAACATGCCGATCTTGCCCTTGACGCAGTCCTCATAGTTTTGACACTCGCGAGCGATTTCTTCATGATCGCCATACTTAACAATCACAGTTTCATCATGTCCATCATGCGAGAATGGTGCCACCTTGACAACACCCGCTTTGCCACGACCCAAGGTAACCCTTCGTACGATAATGCGCATATCGTCATAAAACAAACGGCAAAACAAATCTTCGAGTTCCATGACAAGCCGCGGCACATCGGCATCGGCGCTCTTAACGCGCTTGCCATCGCGGGAAATGATACCGACAATCATATTCTCGAAAGACAAACCATCCTCTAAAACAATGTCAAGTTTCGGATTCACTCTAACATTTTGAATGAAGGTGTCTTCAACGATTGTCAGAAACTCGCATTTGTCAAATTCTTGTTTAGAAATGAAATCGGCGACCTTGTGCTGCTTAAATGCCTTTCGCATCTGCTCGCGCGTGCCATAGGCAGAAATCATGATTTTCGACAACGTCGTATCATCGTAACGTGCATGTAATTCTTCAAGGATCCTCATGCCTTCAACATTGTCTACATCCCGATCTGCCAGTCGTATGTCAATGATGACCAGGTGATAAAGACGATTGTTGAGATACGCAAAGGCAACTTCCAGGCTTCCTGCCGTGTCAACTTGATAGCCCCCTCCGACAAGAATGTGACGCAGTTCTTCCTGCCATTCGATTTCATCGTCAACGATTAATACTCGTCGTTCCGCCATCACTTCGCTCCCTGTAGACGGAATCGCCCATAGATTGAGAGCAAAGCCGTCTCTTGAGTTTGATTAGCATATTCATTCTCGACAAGGCTAACCAGATCACAGTCGAAGCTAGAGCGCCCCATTACATCAACAACTCCGCTACGCAGCAAACGTCTCTCGATTGCCTGGGCAATCGGCCAAGATGTCGAGAACACCAGCGTCATGGCCTGAGGGCAGGTTCTGCGTACACAGGCGACTAGATCTTCGTCATGTGGCCGAATGACTGAGAATCCCAATAAGATGATATCCGGACACTTTGCGAGAAACTGTTGTAGCCGGAGAGAATCAGCAACCGCGTCTACACGGTACCCCACCTGTCGCAGGCACATCCAGGCCATCTCACGCCAATACCGATCTTCGTCTATTATTAGCACTCTCATGATCGCACCTCTTTGGCTAACGCTGACGGCAGTCGAATTATAAACGTGGTCCCTTCTCCAATCTTACTGTGTACTTCGATTTGTCCACCGTTGGCCAATACCCGTTGTTTAGCGCTAAACAATCCAAAACCCAGACTATTTTGCTTGGTCGAATAGAACAAGTTAAAGATCTTGTCGAGTTTTCCTGCTTCTATGCCCGGGCCATCATCTGCTATCCTGAATTCAATCCAACCATTAATTTGACAGGCACTCATATAGATTGTGCCGCCCTGCAACTCAAGCGCTTCAATTGCATTACTGTAGATATTAATGAAAGCATCAAAAATGCTATCATCCGCCCTCACTATAAGGTCGTCTGTTGGAGGGTCCATTTGCACATGAATGAATTCCGACGGAGTCTTCGAGTTACATGCTTCAAATAACACAACTGCTGCAGAATAATCCTTTTTCTGCTTCTTAACTCCACTCGTTCGGTCATTCAATTCTTGCTTCAACTGTTGGGTTAACGTTAGCAAGTATTGCACATTTGTTGACATATAGTCCAGTCGTCGAGTGATATCTTGATAACTCGAGCCAATCTGTTCTTTGATTGCCTCAATATGAGTTTTGAATAGGCCAAGTTTATTACCAATCCGGTGCCCCAATTCGCCGGCAGCCATACCAATATCTGTCATGGCTCGCGCTTCGTGCTCACGTTGTCGGAATTGGTCCAGTTCTCTTTCATGGCGGATGCGACGTATTGCATTGGCCGCTTGCGCAGTCAAGCCATTGAGCAGGCGGATTTCCTCCTGTTTGAATCCGTGAGGGTCTTTGTGCCGAAAGTCCAGGTTGCCGAAATACTCGCCGCCTGCCATCATCGGCATAACCAGCATTGAGCCTGTCCGCGTATATCCGGGCCGATGCTTTACTCCCTCCGGTGGCGCTGTCACGTCGTCGACCAGGATCTCTGACCGCTTTTGCCATGCCACGCTGTTAACAAGTGTGCCATCGCGGGGAATAGGCTCGTGCGGCTCGGATTGCTGCTCGCCCAGCACCAGACGCGCTTCCAATTGTTTGCCGTCTCGATCGGGTTGCCAGGCAATTGCGTGGAAGACCCCGGTGCGGTTTAGCCCGGCATTCAGGGCAATTTCAAGAATCTTCTGTTCATTCAAGGGAGCCGTGATAATCTCGCTCCCCACTTCATAGAGGGCTGAAAAGCGCTCCTGTGTCTCTTGCAACTCGGCCAGGTTACGTGCATTCTGCACGGCCAGCGCGGCCTGCGCGCTGAAGTCCCCCATTCGATTTTCATCCTCTTCATCAAAGGCACCGGGACGTTCGCTCTCCAGGTTCAGCACGCCCACTAGATCCGGCCCAACTGAAAGCGGCGCGGTCATCTCCGAACGAATCTCAAGGCCTGGAAAGCTCAAAAAGCGTTGATCGTTGCGCACATCACCCTGAGAGCGAAACAGCGTGCGATGCTGCGCAACCCAGTCCACGATGCCTCTATCGAGCCAACGTTCATGAGTGGCCAATCGTAAATCAATCACCCGGATGTCAGGAGCGTGATCCAAGGCTGACGTGACCAGTACGTAGTCACGCGTAGGGCGGCCACTGGGATCATATACCCGTAGGTTTCCCCACTTGACCCGGAAGAAGGTGCAGGCATACTCCAAGATCAACTTCAGCACTTCACTGGTATCATAGCCTGAAGCTAGCAATTGATTGATATCTCGGAGCGTTTGCAGGGCTTGATATCTTTCCGCATTCAAATATGCGATCACGGCCTGCCCGGCTAAGGTCTCGAACAGGTTTTCCTCGTCAGGTCCGAAAGCGCTCATCCGAGGGCTTTCAGCGTTGAGGACACCCACTAATCGGTTTTGGTGCATCAGCGGTACAGCCAATTCTGAACGCATTCCGGGCGTATACTCTTGATACTGGGTGTTCCAAGGTGTAGCGGTTACGTC
Organism: Anaerolineae bacterium; assembly: GCA_046328575.1. Lineage (GTDB taxonomy): Bacteria > Chloroflexota > Anaerolineae > Fen-1058 > Fen-1058 > JAGOBP01. Next base: position 10,991 of record JAXLWI010000003.1, on the reverse strand, counting down.
ATCTATCCGCAATATTTGTCTCTCTAACGCTACCTTTCCAATGATACCTTTTTCTTGGCCGATCTTCTGTCGCGCGTTTCGATACTCTGACAAGACTCCCTGCTCGGCCGCCATATATAAGTCATCGGTCGCCTCATCATACAACATGATACTACCTACCACCGCACCGACAGCTTCCAGGCCACGGTTGAGGATAATTTGGAGCACCGGACTCAATGCCTCCGCGAGGCTTTGCACGGGATGATCGGGCGGATTAACAGCCAAGAAAGCGATCGCTTTATCGACGTCGCGCAAGATGTCTATCACCTTTCGGGAACGCTGCTCCTGTTCATAGAGACGTGAGTTTTGGATCCCGACGACTGCCAGTGAGGCTAGGCTGTTCAACAGTCGCTCATCGTCCGCATTGAACGCGTTCACTTGAGGACTTTCAACGTTCAGCACCCCCACCAGTTGGTCACCTTGCAGGATGGGAACCGCCAACTCCGAGCGAGTGTCTGATACGACTTGCAGATAATCCACCTCTCCTACTAATGCATTAACATCTCCAATCCGCACACTTTGATGGGTCAGCGCCACCTGGCCTACGATCCCTGTACCTATCTTCTGACGATGATACTTGAGATCTGCAACTACTCCTCGCCCGGCGGCTTGATACAAATCTCCTCGCCGTTCATCAGCCAGCATCACGACGAAGATCGGGGCATCAATTAACGTATCGATCTTGTCCACAATCAGCTGCAAGACTTCTTGGGTATTCAGCGTCGAACTGACGGCGTTATCGATCTCTCTCAACAGGTGCAGTTCTCGGAGTGCGCGTTGCTCGGCTTCAAATTGACGCCGGTTGCGAATGGCAATATAGGCTTGCCCGGCCAGAGCCTCCAGCAGCCGCTCGTCGTCGGCCGAAAAAGCGTGAGCCGCCTTGCTGTCTAAAAAGATGATCCCAACCAGCTGCTTCTGCTCATCAAGGATTGGCACACTCAATTCCGATTGGATGTCAGGGATTACTTCGAGGTAGATGTCCTTCCACGGTTCCTCGGTACGGACATTGCCAATCCGGGCTGTTTTTTTGTGCGCGGCAACCCAGCCAGTCACACTGCTCGTACCAGTTTCAAATCGTTCCGGCGCCCCACTGCGCCACGCCTCACCCTGCCGAGCGGCAAGATACAGATACTCTCCACTTTCATGTAACAAGAGAATATTGCCATCTTTGGCGCCCACGATCTCACACGCTGACTGAATGATTTTGTCCAACACATCTCGCAGACTGCCCGATGTGATCGCCGCATCAATCTCAGCCAGCGCCCGCAACTCCTTGAGGCGGCGGTCTAGCAATCGAGCCCGTTGAATGGCCGTCGCCGCATACGCCGCAAAGGTTTCGATCAGTGTCCGCTGATGAGAGCCAAATCGTTGCCGGGTTCGATAATTGAAAAACAGTGCGCCTACGACATCATCGTTGGTACGTAAAGGAATCGCCGCCGCCGAGACAATCTGCTCCCGACTCACAAAGCGAGACTCCCGCAGAGCCGGATCGGACCCTGCCAGCAAAGGATCTATCTGCGCGTCTCGACTGAAGTGGGCGCTTTTCTCTGTTACGATCCGGCGTACAGTATCATCGGACTTGATTTGCGGCGGCAAAAGTTGGTCCGGTTTCAGGGCCACGCCTGACACGACCGGCGGCAGTTCAAACTCGTCCGCCCCGGCATGATAGGGAAAGACCGTAATCAGATCGGCCCCCAGCACTTCATGTCCATACTCGACGAGTTTGTTGAGCACGGCTCGCATCTCGGTTTGCCCGGTCAGCGCATGGCCCGCCTGATGCAACGCTCGGATCTCGCCGTAGACGTTGGCCCGTTGGATCGCCGTGCCCGCATATTGCGCCAATCGGCCGATGGTTTGGAACTCATCCTGGCCGAAGGTATGCGGCCGTTGGTAGTTAATATACAGCACGCCTACAATATCCCGACCCGCGCTAAGTGGAAAGCCAATGGATGAGCGCACATTCTGCGCCTGCAAGAATTCGAGCGTGTCCTGGTCGGTAAACTCAAAGGTCTTCCGTTGAGCCACTTCGACGTTTTGGCCGATCGGGGTCTCCGCAAACAGTACTTGACCGTCCGCCGCGACTTCGGTAAAAATGGCACAGTGAAGTCGAACAACCCTGATGGTCAGACCAATCTCGCGCGGTGGTCGTTCACGCGCGACAGGCCCGGCGGCTCCAGGCCTGAGAATAAAAGCCGGGGGGCGAAACTTGCCGCGCCGCTCATCATACGCAAAAATCGACATGGAATCGGCTGTGAGCAGGTCTTTGGCCTCAGTAATGATCTTCTTCAGCACATCCTCAATGTTCGTCAGGCGTGCCAGTTCGTAGCCGATCCGTTCCAAACTGGCCAGTTCGGCGGCACGGTGTTGCGCTTGGGCCAGTAGACGGTTATTCTCAATCACAATCGCCGAGTGGCTGGCGATGGCCGATAGCATGGCAAGATGCATGTCATTGAAAGCATCCGGCTCATAACTTTGAACTGAGATGACGCCTACAACTTTGTCGTGGGTGATCATCGGGATCAATATATAGGCACGCGGTTCTTCAACGGTGTCGGTTTCGATTCGTGTGACTGGTACAGGAGGAAGTTGTACTTGATCATCGGGCGTAGAAAACAGCGTGCGCTGCTCGACCACCCATCGGGTGAGGGTGCCGATGCGACGCCGCTCCTGGACGACTTGCCCCTTATCCACCGCAAACATATCTATCCAATTCGGGTCATCGGTAAACAGAGAAAGGGTAAAGATGTTGGCCGGGATGACTTTGTGTGTCTGATGGTAGATTTCCTCAATCAGTTTACCTGGCTCCAGTGTGGCAACAATCGCCTGACCAATCTGGCTCATCAGACTGAGGCCATTGGCAAAATCTTGTGATTCTGAGGAAGAGGATCTAGATTTGTTTAACATCACGTCATCTCCGTAACGTCAGAATCTTCCTCCTCACACGACTAGAAAGTGTAATCAGACTTCTAGTTGTATGATAGGACCGATTCTGTGTTGTAATTATATGCGTAATGCTTGTAAAATGCATAACTCAAGCCTTTCAAAATGGTTGCGGTTTTCTTACAATGATTACAGGCATCAAGGCATGGCTGCCTTCAGCAGACTGGAAGTAATGGTAGGAGATCTTGGTGTTTTGCTTGAACGTGACTCGGTTTGTTCAAATCCATTGGGGTTTGACTATTCAGCATATTACAATCGAGTTACAATCGGCATAGTTTAGAATCTATCGAAACGAGGCCCCTCATCATGCCCATTACCCTCCATCTCTCTGCCTCCGTCCGCGAGGCGCTGACCAACCATCAGCCCGTCGTCGCGCTGGAATCGACACTGATCACGCACGGTCTGCCGCGCCCTGTCAATCTCGACGTGGCCCGCCAGCTTGAGGCTGTGGTCCGTGACAACGGTGCTGTCCCCGCCACCATCGCGATTTTGAACGGCGAAATTCACGCCGGGCTGGAGCCGCACGAACTGGAATTGCTAGCTAACACCGACGGTGTCCGCAAGGTCAGCCGCCGCGATTTGCCTATTGTGGTGTCGCAGCGCGGCCATGGCGCGACGACCGTCGCCGCGACGATGTGGGTGGCCGCGCAGGCTGGCATCAAGGTGTTTGCCACCGGCGGCATCGGCGGGGTGCACCGCGGGCAGCCGTTCGATGTGTCCGCCGATTTGCCCGAACTGGCGCAGACGCCCGTCACTGTCGTGTGCGCGGGCGCAAAGGCCATCCTCGATCTGCCGCTCACGCTCGAATGGCTGGAGACGCGCGGCGTGCCCGTGCTGGGCTTTGGCACAGATACCTTTCCGGCGTTCTATTCGCGCAGCAGCGGCCTGCCCGTCGATGCCCGCGTCGATACAGCGGCGGACGCGGCGGCGATCATTCGCGCTAAGTATCAACTTGGTCTGGAAGGCGGCGTGCTGATCGGTGTCCCGGTGCCTGCCGAACTCGCCATCCCCAACGAAGACATCGAGCCAGCCATCCTCGCCGCGCTGAAAATGGCTGAAGATCAGGGTGTGCGCGGTAAGGCCATTACGCCGTTCCTGCTGGCGCACGTCGCCGAACTGACGGGCGGCGAGAGCATGAAGACCAACATTGCGCTGCTGGCCAACAATGCCCGCGTCGCCACACTGATCGCTCGGGAGTTGTAGGTCAATCGAGAGTAGATGGGTTCGTACGCAGTCGCTGTTCTGAATTCTGCGTTCGCAGTCTCTCGAATTCTCAATCAACTTTCAACTCGTTTTCATATGAATTTAAGCCAACAGATCGATACTATCATCAACTTCCTTCCTCCTACACAAATCGCTCGACCCTTAGGCAAGGTCGAGCGATTTGCGTTATACGGCACGAACTTTGAAAGTTGGCCAACTCTCAATCAACCTTCAACTCTTTTTCATGTGCGCTTAAGCCAACGGATCGATACTATCATCAACTTCCTTCCTCCTACGCAGATCGCCCGACCCTTAGGCAAGGTCGGGCGGTTTGCGTTTTAGCGCACTTTTCAAGCAACTTTCAAGTCCTTCTTACGAAATCTTAACGTGCGCGTGGCATACTTCGACCAGAAATTTGGAGGCGAAAAGAGTATGACCACCGAGTCACGATTCAGCGGCAAACAAGTCTTAGGGATTGTCATTGGCGCATTGGTGCTATTAGGCGCCGGACTGGGCGCGGGCGGTTTGATCGGCTATCGCTGGGGTCAGGCCGAGGGCGCACGGCAAGCGGCGTCCAATCAGGCGGCCGCGGCCGCACCTGTACCCGATCAGAATCGCGGCAACTCCAACGGCCCGCAGGGCTTTACCTTACCCTTTGGACAGGTACAGCCGACACAGGCGGGCGGCGCGTATTTGGGTGTTGAGTATCAAATGATCACACCGGAACTCGCCGCGACCGAAGGCATCACGGGCACGACGGGCGCGTTGATCCGATCGGTGGTGGAGGGCAGCCCCGCCGCCACGGCAGGTCTCAAAGCGGGCGAGGTGATCACCGCTGTCGATGGCCAGACGGTCGACGCGCAGAACGATCTCCGCAGCCGCGTAGCGAATTCTAAGCCCAACGATGAGATCACGTTGACGATTGTAAAAGGTACTGCCAATGGTCCGACCGATTCGCACGACGTTAAAGTGAAGTTGGGCGAACGGCCCGCGACACAAGACTTCAATTTCCAATTGCCCGATGGTTCGCAGGTACCGATGCCGTTTGGCAACGGGCAAGATCAAACAGCGCCAGCGGCGAACGGCCCATATCTGGGTGTGGAGTTCGAATCGATCACGGCTGATGTGGCCGCGCGCGAAGGCATTACCGGCACAACCGGCGCATTGATCCGGGTCGTTGTGGCGGGCAGTCCGGCGGCGAAGGCGGGTCTGAAGAAGGGCGACGTCATCACCGCCGTTAACGGCACAGCCGTCGATGATCAGCACACACTGCGCGATGCCGTGCAGCAGTTCAAAGTTGGCGATGAGATCACGCTGACAGTAGTCAAAGGGACGGCCAACGGCCCGACCGATTCGCGCGAAGTTAAAGTCACCTTAGGGCAGCGACCCGCCGAACGACAATTCCAAATGCCGCCGGGCTTCAATAACGATAACCCCGGCTTCACCGGTTAACCTCAATCGTCTTTCAACATCGCATCGCTCGACGCTTTGCCCAGGTCGAGCGATGTGCATTTTATAGGGAACGTGAATGGTATAATCGCCGCGTTTAGGTTAACTATTTGGAGGAGATTGTGAACATTAGAGTCACCTTGAAACGATCGCTAACGCTGTTGCTGCTCGTAACAACGCTGTTGGCAGCGTGTACCAATGTGCAGCCGATTCAGCCTGTACCCGAACCGACCCGCGCGCCGATCAATTCTGTGCCCCGATCGGATCCCGCGCAGCCGGCGGCCACGGCCGCACCCGATGCCACCACCGTCCCCACGACTCCATCTGACAGCGGCGCGACGTTTGACACGGTCGGCCTTATCCGCGATGCCGTCACCGACGCCGATCGCACGAACGCCCAATTGGTTGAGACCACCGACATTCCGCCGGGCGATCTGCGCGCCTTAGCGATCAAGTTCAAGGGCTTGCCCGCCGATGCGCCCGATAAGACGTGCACCACGGCGCCCGATTACAATGTTGGCGATCAAACGAAGTTTCAAGTGTTCAGTTTCGACAACCTCAAGACGTTTGATGTAGAGGCCACACTGGTGGCTAAAACCGATCACGCGTATATGTGGCTGGACAACCGTTGGGAGCAGATGGTCGATCGGCAGGCGTTGATCCGCTCCGCGCAGACGTTCAACGACAAAATCTATCCGCGTAATCACGCGCTCTTCGGCGAAGAAGAAAATCCCGGCATCGATTGCGATCCGCGCATTCATATTCTCAATACCTCTGGCACTTCGTCAGGCGGCTATTTCTCCAGCGTCGATCAAGTGACTAGCGCCGTGCGCGCCGACTCCAACGAGAAAGATATGTTTTACATCGACATCGAAGGTGTAGGCGGCGCGGAAGCGGTGGGGTCAGGCTATTACGATGGCGTGCTGGCGCATGAATTTCAGCATATGATTTTGTTCCGCGATGATCAGAACGAAGACACCTGGGTCAGCGAAGGCATGTCGGAATTGGCCATCTTCCTTAACGGCGATGATCCGGGTGCGGACCTTGTTGCTGCGCGGACGCCCGACATCCAACTCAACTCGTGGCCAGATGGCGGCGTGGCCGACGCGCAGAATTACGGCACAGCCTTTTCGTTCATGTTGTACTTCTGGGATCGTTTCGGCGATAAAGGCGTGCAAGCACTAGCCGCTGAACCCGCCAATGGACTCATTGGCATCCAGAAAGTTCTGGACAAGTTGGAGCCGGGCAAGACCGTCGACGATTTTGTCGCCGATTGGTTGGTGGCGCGCACGCTCGATAATCCTTCAATCGACAACGGCCGCTATGGCTACGCCCAAACCGATCGAGCGCAGGTGGAACCCGAGCAGTCGATCAAGCGCTTTCCGTTTGCCGAGCGCAGCAACGTGCATCAATACGCCGGGCGTTATATCGAATTGCAGGGGGCTAAAGACGTCTCGATCGATTTTGCCGGCTCGACAAAAGCGCGCATGATCGGCGCGGAGCCGCACAGCGGGCAATACTTCATGTGGAGCAATCGCGGCGACACGACCGATCTCACGCTGACACGCGACTTCGATCTGACCAGCGTGAACAAAGCGACGCTTACCTACTGGACGTGGTATTCACTGGAAAAAGACTGGGATTACGCGTATCTGACGGTGTCCGAAGATGGCGGCAAGACGTGGAAGATTTTGCAAGCACCATCGACTACCGACACCAATCCCATCAATGCGAATTACGGTTGGGGCTACACCGGCAACAGCGGCGGTGGCGATAAACCCCAGTGGGTTGAAGAAACCGTCGATCTCAGCGATTACGCGGGGAAGAAGATCACGATCGGGTTTGAGGTGATCAACGATCTAGCCGTGAACCTGCCCGGCATGGCCATCGACGATGTGTCGATCCCGGAGATCAACTATCACGATGATTTCGAAAACGGCTCGGCGGGCTGGCAGGCGGGTGGCTGGCTGCGCACCAATAACTTTGTGCCGCAAACCTATGCGGTGCAGCTGATCAGTTTTGGACAGGACGGCCAGACTACGGTGACGCGGTTGCCACTCACCGCCGATAATACCGCGCAGTGGACGGTGCCGCTGAGTCAGTTGAAGCGGGCGGAGATCGTCATCAGTGCGATGGCGCCCAAGACCACGGAAGAAGCCGACTTCAACTGGAATATCACGACAAAATAGCGCGCCCGCGGGGACGCGAGCTTAGAGCATTAGAGTCTCACACTGAAGTAACACACCAGCCCCGACGTTACAGTCAACGTCGGGGCGGGTGTCTGTTTAACCGTGCTTCATGGCCTCAAATTCGGCCAGCACTTCCTGCCGACGGGCCTCGCCCGCTTTGCGACCTTCTTCCAACATATCGTTGTACCGTTGGCGCGCTTGACCTTTTAGGCCTTCGCCACTTTGCGGCGTCAACAGTAACGCCGTGACGGCGCCGACCACCGCTCCGCTTAACACGCCGCTCAGGAATGCCAGAAACTTTCCCATCGGACTTCCACCTCCGGAATTGGATCGATGCGATTATAATGCGTATTGCTTAATGCGTAAAACGCCCCACTCGAAAGGATATCCATGACCAACTCGCGTCTGACCAAACTGAGCCAATTTGCCGCCGCGGCCAAGTTGGATTGCATCGCGCTGGTGCCCGGTCCGAATCTGGTGTATTACACCGGGCTACACTTTCATCTATCGGAACGACCGACGCTGGCTTTGCTGCCGGTAGATGGTCGTCCGGTGTTGATCGTGCCTGCGTTTGAAGCCAGCAAAGCCGATAACAGCCCCATCGATTGGCAGATTTTCACCTATCGCGATGGACAAGATCCGCTCGATGCATTTCGCGCGGCCAGTACAGCCTTGAACCTAGGCACCGCGACGATCGGCGTGGAAGCGTTGAAGATGCGCGTGCTCGAACTGCGGTTGTTGGAGCAAGCGGCGGCGCACGTCAAGATCGAGAACGCGGAAGACAGCATCGCGGCGTCGCGCACGATCAAAGATGCCGACGAGATCGCTGCGATGCGGCGGGCGATCGCCATCACCGAGCAGGCCCTTGACGATGTGTTGGACGTCGTCCGCGTGGGCATGACCGAGCGACAGGTGGCAAATGAATTGCTGGTGGCGCTGCTCCGCCGCGGCGCGGAAGCGATCGCGTTTGAGCCGCTGATTCAGGCCGGACCGCACGCGGCGCTGCCGCATCTCGCCGCGGGCGAGGGCGTCATTCAGGCGGGTGAAGGATTGTTGATGGATTTCGGCATCATCGTCGATGGCTACAACAGCGACATCACGCGGACGTTTGCGGTGGGTGCCGTATCCGATGAATTCAAACGCATCTACGAGGTGGTGAAGCAAGCCAATGCCGCTGGTCGCGCTGCGGCCAAGCCGGGTGCGACCGGCCAGGACATCGATCGGGCCGCGCGCAAAGTCATCGTCGAGGCGGGTTACGGGCAGTACTTCACACATCGCACCGGGCATGGCCTGGGCCTGGAAGGTCACGAGCCGCCGTACATGGTGGAAGGCAACGCGGTGCCACTTGTGCCCGGCAATACCTTCACCGTCGAACCCGGCATCTACATTCCCGGCGTCGGCGGTGTGCGCATCGAAGATGATGTGCTGATCACCGCAGATGGGGCGGAAAGCCTTACAACGTACAATCGGGAGTTGGTGGTTATCAGTTAATCGGGGATTAGGGATCAGGGATCAGGCGCAATGGCCAAACGTACTTGGCAGATTCAGATCAACGGACAATCGCACACTGTTCGCGCGCAGCATTCCTACTGGACTGGCCAGCGAACGGTCTGGCTCGACGAGCGAGTGGTCGTGTCTGACCGAAAACTTCTTGAATATGGGACGCGGCACACCTTCAACGTCGATGGGCAGCCCGCGACCTTCGAGATCGTTACGAATGGCTTTGTGTATCGCTACCTGCTCTGGGTTGGCGATGAGCCACAAACGGCACTTGAAGATGGTGGCCGCGTGGGGACGCTACAAAGCAAGGTAATCCGAAATCGCCTCACGTATGGAGAGTATTGGCGTAAGCTGGCCGAATTAACAGGCCTGAAACCCTTTCTACGTAATGATCAACCGGGTCTCTGGCAATACCGACTGATTGGACGCATCAACCAGTACGTAACCATGATCGTTTACGGCCAACATGAACAGACACTTCGCCCGATTATAGGGATACTAATTCGCTTTCGCTCAGGCCTGGACAAGGCGGCTACCCAAGAAGCAATTCGGCAAGATTCTGATCTTCAGTTCTTCTCTGACAAGACGCATAAGCGGCGAGGTTTTACCTACACCATTGGCGACGATTACGCCTGGTTCATCGTACCATATGAGCCGAAGAAAGAAACGGCAGAGGCTGTTGCGGCTAGAGCGATCCAACTCGTCAAAGTCATTTCGAAATATGCCCAACCTTTGACTGAATGCGAAGGTCGAACCTGCAAAGTTAAGAATGGCGAACCTGTGCAATTGGTGTTAATCAATGGAACGCCAACCTGGTTATGCCACAGTTGTTTAGAACAATTGCCAGAAATGACTTCAGACGCCCAACGACGTTATCAGGCTGCACCATCCGGCTTGAAGCGCGGCATATTGGTCGGGCTGGGCATAGCCATATTAGGCGCATTAGCTTGGGCCGCACTCGCTGTGGTGTTTCAGGCTGCCGCCGCCGTCATCGGAATGGCTACGTTCGTTGGGATCGTCAAAGCGATGGATCGAGTCAGAACAAAACGAACGATTACCAGCTTGCTGATTGCCAGTGGTCTGGCGATAGTTAGTGCTGTACTAGGCGTGTATTTAACTGCGATCTGGGAAGTGCTGAGTGATCCGTCGATCAATCTGTCTCTACTGCCTATTTCACAGTTCATAGCAGAGATGCAGCACTTTGTCGCCATCAATGGTCGTTTGCTGAGTTTGACCCTCGTTTACTGTCTATTTGGCGTGCTTCCATATGCATTCTTTACTTGGTGGAAACAGAAACGAGCCTTAACACATGCTTTTCAGCCGAGAGTCGAAGTCGTGAATTTCAGCCTCTGACAGGTGCTCAAGCCACTAGCCTGGTGTCGCGGACGCTTCCTTGAGCGTCATGAAAAACAAAAAACCCCCGAGCATGCTGCGCTTCGGAGGCTTTTCTGATCACTGACAACTAATCACTGACGACTAACCACTAAATCAGTTCCAACTCCTTGCCCACCCTGTAGAACGTATCCAGCACAAAGTCCATTTGCTCTTCGGTGTGCGTCGCCATATACGAGGTGCGCAGCAGACTCTTGTTTGGCGGCACCGCCGGCGGAATAACGGCATTGGTGTAAATGCCCGCTTCAAACAAGGCTTTCCACGCCGCAAAGGTCTTGT
>JAXLWI010000029.1:0-56578 GCA_046328575.1 Anaerolineae bacterium | reverse complement strand
TGCTGCATCTCGGCACCTTCAAACGAGCGCGGTAAGAAACTATCGTCTTGCTGTACCAGTTCCAACGCCTTGCGAACAAAGGCCTGGCTCTTGTCGCCCATCTTGGGTAACGCTTGCCGCTCTTCTGGTGACAGGTCGATCAAGCCGGGCAATTTATGCTGCGCGTCACATTGTATGATCAATCAATCTGACGAGGCAAATTAACCGCCCTACCCTGTTTCCATGAATGCCGCTGGCGCTAAGGATCTCGCTCGACGTATTCATGGCATACAGCTTCATTCGAAAAATGACGCGCGCTTTCCACATACATTTGACGTATCGCACACAGACGGTCAGGTAGAGCATGGTAACATCTTGTACCAATCCGCACAAAACGTGAGGTCTAATCATGACACACAATAAAATCGTATGGGCCGTCATCAGTTTCCTGTTGGCGCTCATCCTAGCCACAACTGCGAGTGCTCAGATTAGTATGTTGCCCCTGTCCCCGTATACGCAAAACTTTGATACGCTAGCCATCTCTGGTAGCAGCAGTACGTTACCAACGGGTTGGGCTCTGGCAGAAACTGGAACTGGTGCCAATACGACGTATACCGCCGGAACGGGCTCCGGAAATACAGGTGATACCTACAGTTTCGGGGCAACCAGCAGCACAGAACGGGCGCTGGGCACATTGCAATCTGGCTCAGTTATCCCCGTCATTGGGGTTGGCTTCACCAACAACACAGGCAACACCATCGGTCAATTGGGCATCAGTTACACCTGCGAACAGTGGCGATTGGGTGCCACGGCACGTGTTGATCGCTTAGATTTCCAGTACAGCACTGATGCCACATCGTTGACCACTGGCACGTGGACCAATTTTGACTTGCTAGATTGTACTGCGCCCGTTACTTCTGGAACGGTTGGTGCGCTCGACGGCAACGCGGCCAATAATAGGCTCAGTATCTCATCATCGTTGTCAGGCACATTATCAATTCCCAACGGCACTAGCTTCTGGATTCGCTGGCAAGATTTCAATGCCGCTGGTGCAGATGACGGCTTGGCGGTTGACGATTTTTCATTGAATCTCTTCTCGCCTCTCGCTGTCACAGTCAACGACTTCTCGGCCAGCAACACCGGCCCCGCGCCGCTGGCTGTGGTCGCCGTGTTAGGCGTCATCGGCACGGCGGGTGTCGCCGTGGCGCGGCGCAAACGCCAGACCGTCGCCTGCTCTTAGTAACCAAGAATATTTAACCGGAATGCTCACGCTGGATTGCCAAATCCAGCGGAAACGCAGCGGATTTGACCATTCGCTGCGAGCAATCTGTAAACCAACTTAGGTTACTCTGAATAGTTCAGCGGTCGGTTTTAGGGGTCAATTTACTACCTGTCAGGTTTTGGCGCACCTAGTGCCTGAACCTGACAGGTTTTGTTTTCCGCTCAACAGCAACCCAGCAGTTATCCATCAGCGGCGTCTGTCATCTGCCCCGCGCTGTGGTAGAATCGCGTGTATTCTTAAGCAAAGGCTCGGCCTCCAGCATGTCTCGTTCACACCTGCTTCCGCCGCTGCTCATCATCGGCCTCATCATCATCGCCGTGGTGGTGATCTTGATCACCACGTCGGCGTCGGCCGCAGTGACGGTCGAATGGAGCACCGCCAGCGAACTCAACACGGCGGGCTTCAATCTCTATCGCGCCGATCGGCCCGACGGCCCCTTTACACAGATCAATTCAGACCTCATCCCCGCCTCGCCCGATCCGCTGGTGGGCGGTTCGTACGCCTTCACCGACACGCACGTCATCGGCGGGCAAACGTATTACTACAAACTGGAAGATGTTGAAACCAGCGGCGCTAAAACCGATCAAGGCACGGTGCAAGTGGTAGCCGAGGGCGGTCCATCGCCCGCGCTCATCATTGTCGCCGGAGCGGTCGCCTGCCTGCTCGTTGGGGTGATTGCGTTCCGCCCCCGAAAGCGCTAGAATGAAGCAGGTCCGTCACGCCGGGCCAACTAGAAACCGCCTGTGCCTATGACGCCTGATCACACCACGTGTACCCTCGCCCTCGATCGGCTGCGCGTTCGCCTTGAGTGCGCCGCCCCTGGCGTGATCGATTATCTTCGCCCGCGCTATCAAGCCTTTGTCGTGGCTGACACAGCCGCCGATTGCACTCTGGCGATCGCCGCGCCGGAACGGCGCGAGCGGCCCGGCTTGCCGCGCGAGTTTGAATTTCGGTCGGGGCGGTTAACGTTCACCTCGATCGGTTATCGCGGCGACATCGATTTATCCGCCCGGCGCGCCACCCTCCACCTCAGCACGCTCAACCTGTTTGAAGACATCGATTACGCCGTGCGCGCCATCTTTGCGCTGTTGGCCTTTGAAGCGGGCGGCTTGTTGTTCCACGCCGCCGGGCTGAAGCGGCAGGGCTGCGGTTATGCCTTCTTTGGCTATTCGGGCAGCGGCAAGACCACCGTCTCCCGCGTCTCGCGCGACGCCGTCGTCCTCAACGACGATCTGATCTTGTTGTTGCCTAACGCCGACGGCTGGCGCATGGCGGCCACGCCGTTTTCCAATCCCACGCAGTTTGCGCCGTCTGGCCCGCAGCACGTTGTCTTGCATGGCCTGTATCGCCTGGTGCAAGATCGGCGCGTCTTCACCGAAGATCTGCCGATCGGTGCGGCTGTGGCCGAGATCGTCGCCAGCGCCCCGATCGTATCCGCCGATCCCTCGCGCACCATCGATCTGTTAGCGCGCGCGCTGCAACTTGCGCAGAGCGTGCCGGTGCGGCGCTTGCACTTTCTGCCCGACGATTCGTTTTGGTCGGTGATCCGTTAAGGCCGCCTAGTGATAGGCTTGGCCGCCGGTGTGCGCCCCGCCCCGCTAAATGAAAGTTCAACGGATAGAATCGACGAACTATCGACCGCCTAGAGTCTCAGCCCAGTAGGACTAAGTATGCGCAGAGCCATTCTTCTTATCGTATGTGTCATGCCTTTACTCGCGTTGACGGCCTTGCCCGCCAGCCGCGCGCAAGCGCCCGGTCAAACGCTGTGGGTTAGCGTCCTTGTCGCACCGCAGTCGGCCAGTGACAGCGCCGCGATCGATCAATACTTCGTCGGCCCCATCTATCGCCAGACCATCGGTGGGCTGCAACGCCGCGCGGGCTTGATCGACGCCGCATATCGATCGCAGTTGCAGGCCGCGCCGGGTGTCATCGAAGTGCTGTCCGCCGACGATGTGCCTGCGCCGCCGCAACCCGATCTGGCCCACACCTTTCCCGCTGACTCGACCACTCTCAATCGCCCTGCGCCAAATCCGCCAAGTGTCCAGCAGCCAACCAGTTGGTTCGAGAACGACACCCAGGGCGTGCGTGAAACGTGGCAAACGTTGAACCTCACCGGCACCGGTGTGACCATCGGCCTGATCGATTCCGGGGTGGATTTTGGCAATCCTGCGTTGAATGGTCGCTACGCGGTGCAAACCGCCACCGCAGACGGTACACAAGCCTACGTGGGTTGGCCTATCGCCTTCGACGATCGATCGTTATTGATGTATCTGGCGTCACCCAACAGCGTGAACAATTGGGGTTGGTACGTCAGCGCCTCGCGCACGCTGACCGGCACGGGCGCGTTCACTTTCACGCTGCCCGCGCGCGCCACCATCTACACCGCGCCGGACGCCAGTGTGTCAGGCCGTTACTACTGGGGCTATCATCCCGACGAAGCGTTGGGCAGCGCGCCGGTCCTCGTCGCCGATACCGTCGTCAGCGGCACCTACGATGCCGCCTTCATGGACCTTAATACCGACGGCGTCTTCGAGACGAAGTTGACGCGCGAGCGGCCCGTGGGCGCGCTCGATCTCAACGGCGACAATGCGGCGGATGTCTCAGCAGGAATGATGTATTGGATCAGCGACGGTGTCAATCCTGTGCCCGGCTCGACGGGTGTCTATGGCCCCAACGTACCGATCCCGACCGCGGGTCGCCTGGTCGCCTTCATGATCGATAGTATGTATCAATCGGGCGGCGGGCATGGCACAGAATGTGCTTCGACGGCAGTGGGTAACGACGGCGGTGTCTTCACCCCCGAACCGCGTGTGACCTCGTTTTACACCACGACCTACGGGCCGTTGGTGCAAGGCCCTGCGCCCGATGCCAAAATCATCGCGGTGGGCAACGTTTACGCGGGCGGTGCGCTCGACGCCGATTATTTGTTTATGTTCCTGGGCTATGATGGCGTGCCGCACACTGGCGACGAACCGCAGATCGTCAGCCTCAGTTACGGCAACAGTGCCATCGACAACGACGGCTACGATTGGGAATCGCGTTACATTACTTATCTCACTCGCTACTTTGAAGAACAGATCGGCGCAGGCGCGGCCCCGCTCTTCATTCACTCGGCGGGTAATGGTGGGTACGGCGCGGGCACGCTCATCGGCCCCAACGCCGATGTGGCCTTGACCGTTGGCGCGTCCACGCAATACGGAACGATCAACGCGTGGGGCATTTCGGAAACCATCAGCGCGCCGAATCGCGTCAACTACGGCGATGTCGTCTCCCTCTCCGATCGCGGACCTGCCACCGATGGGGTGCGCGGCGTTAATCTCGTCGCCAACGGTCACGCGGGCACGGGCGCGTATCCGGTGAACAGCAGTCATAACGGCGCGCGCGCTTACGTGCATTGGACCGGCACCAGTCGCAGCAGTCCCGTCGTCGCGGGCATGGCGGCGTTGACGGCTCAGGCCTTCAAGCAATCGCATGGCCGCTTTCCAACGTATACTGAACTGCGCGAATTGTTGATCAACAGTGGGCGCGATTTGGGTCACGACGTGATGTCACAGGGCGCGGGTCAGGCTAACGCCTTTCGTGCGGCGCAGACTGCGCGGGGCGACTATGGCCTCTCGATCGATCCTCCGGTTGTTACCGAGGCGCGGCTGCCCGCCGGCCATGTCGCCACCCACACGCTGACCATCAGTAACGTCAGCCCCGTCGCCATCACCGCTACGGTGCGCGCGCAGCAGTTGATCGAGATTGCGCACTACACCGCCACGCTCAACACGCTCACCGATACGGCCACCAACTACAACTACGGTGTGCCCGATTACGCGCTCAACATTTCGCAGTGGGTAACGGCTCATCCTGATGCCGATCTGATGGTGGTGCGGTTGACGACGCCGTTCGAGCACTTCGATACCGTGCCGCCCACGCCGCCGTCGTTTCGCAACTTGTGGCGTTTAATGGTCTATAACTGGTGGGATCTGGACACCAATGGTGCATGGTGGACCGATGCCAACGCCAACGGGCGGGTCGACTGGCCCGCCGAGATTGACAATCGCGACGAGTGGCTGCGCTTCGATTACGGCCACTTAAATTCCACTCAGCAAGAAGTGCGCGTGGGGCGTCCGTATACCCGATCGGTGGGGGCGGGTTCCGGTGGCGTGTGGGTGGGCGCATCCCACTTCACTCGCAGCGCAGGCGACAATCACACCGCCCTTGCAATCGACGTGATCTTCTATCGGCACGCGCCGTGGCCAGAGGTGTCACTCTCAGCCGACATGGTGTCGATCGAACCACATCAAGTGGCACAAGTAACGGCCACACTGGTGGCCACTGGCGTGTATGGCTTACACTCCGGCGCGATCGTCGTCACCGATCAAGGCCGTGCCGATCTCGATCCGGTGTTTCATCCGTTCGAGATGTCGGTGCCGGTCAGCTGGCAAGTCGCGCCGGATTTGGCGGCCGGGGCCACGATTACCGATCAGGCGGTGGGCGGTTTCAGTTGGTCCGGGCGCGGTGAAGAAGGCGACTGGCACTATTACAACTTCCAGATCGATCAGCCGCCCGACGGCGGCATCATCGTCGCACACACGCAATGGTCAGACTATCCCACTGATCTAGACACCATCATCTTTGGACCGACCAATGACACATTCTCTGCTGTCGCGCCGCAGTGGTTTGGCACGTACACACTCGATCGCATCGGTGGCAGCACGCGCTCGGGGCTGCGGCCTTCGTGGAATTTTCAAACGGTCACCGGCGGCACCGAAGAATGGGCGTCAGTTCCGGCCCGGGCCGGACAGTTTGTGGCCGCGCAAGAAGCGGTGCTGCTGGGTGGACATCAAAGCAGCGTGCCGTTCACCACGTCGTTGGGGCTGATGTACATCGAGCCGTATCCGCTGCGCGTCGATCCGGTGTGCGGTGACACGTGCCTGATTACGGCCACTTTGTGGTCGAGCCTTGACGTGAGCAGCGCGCTGTCGGCGACCCATCTATTTGGCTGGTTCCAGCCTCAACAGTATCCAGCGCAAACGGTGCTGCCTGGTCAGAACCAAGTCTACAGTGTGTTTCTCGATGCGGGGGTATATGAGTTGGACGCTGAAGTGTTCAACGCGCTTGATGCGGATCATTTGGATGTGGCGCTCTACAATGACAGCGGCAGCCTGCCCGGCCAGTTCGATCCCTTGGACTGGCTGTTGACGATTAACGATCGCCACGCCGCAGACAAGGAACTCCACTTACACACGCTGGCCGCCGGTCAATACTGGGTGGTGGTGACAGCTCGGGAGACCGCTCCGGGTGGCGCCTCGTACGATCTGGAGATCAGGCCAGTGCCCAGTCAATTGGATTACGGTCTGGCCTTGATTGATGCGCCCACCACCATCAGCGCGGGACAGCCGTACACCTTTACGCTGAAAGCCACCCGCCCCCTAACGACTGGCCAACGCGGCCTGATCGAAGTTGGGCCATCGCCCCTTAACGGCATGCTGGAGGTCCCGATCCATGTTGAGGCGCTGACGGATATCTGGCTCACGACGACAACGCCCGACACAGTCGTACCGGGTGAACCGTTCACCTATACCGTGGCTTTTGGCAATCGTGGTTCATCGGACGCGCACGCTGTCTGGATTACGACCACAGTATCGGCCAACGCCACCGACCTGTTTGAGGCCGGTCAGTTCTGGCCGACGCTGGCTGTGGGCGAAGAACATGTGTGGACGCTTTCGACTACGCTCGAAGCAGGTTTGATCGCGCCGGAGATCACATTTGCAACCCGATCGTCTGGGCAGGAATTTGATGTGCAGCGGGGCGACAATCAACAGACGGCGACTGCGGTGGTGCAGGCGCGCACCGATCTGTGGATCAGCACCATCGGGCCAGCGGAACTCATCGCGGGTGCGCCCATCTCATACACCGTCGTTTACGGCAATCGCGGCCCGTCTACGGCGTATAACGTCTTTATCACCGACACCCTGCCGATCGGCGTCACATCGAACGAGCCGCCCCTGCGTCATGTCAACAGTGTGCGGCCGGGCGATACGTACACCTGGACGATCGACGCCCTGGCCGAATCTGGTGTAAGCGAAGGCTGGTCGCTGACCAACACCGTCAAGATCGACGCGCCAAGCCTCGACCCGGTCTCGGCCAACAATGTCGATCAGGCGGGCGGCACAGTTCGCACCGTGACGGACTTGTGGGTCAAGACCTACGGACCAACGTACGCGCGGTCAGGTGAGACAGTCACTTACATTACCCTATTTGGCAACTATGGCCCGTCGGACGCGCACAATGCCTGGCTGTTCGATCAGGTTCCCAGCGGAGTGACGGTCTATGCGCCAACGGCCCGCCATTTTGATGTGATAACGTCTGGCGCTTTGGACGCGTGGGTCATAACGGGTACGGTCGAGTTAACCGGCAGCGCCAGTATTACACTGAGCAATGGGCTGTATATCTTGGCTAATGACTTTGATCCTTTGACCGAAAACAACGTCAGTAATTGGACTTTTGTCGTGCCGTATCAAAACTTCCTGCCACTGATTTTGCGCCCTTGACAGCCCGCTTTGCCCGGTTTGTAGCGAATTTGAACCCCGCGTCAAGGTATGGCGACTATAGAATGAGTGGATTTGCTTCGTCTCAGGTATGTCAACTATGGCGAAAGACCAGCCGACTCTAGAGCCCGATCAGATGCTACCGTGGTACGCCGCGCACGCGCTGCCCACGGATGATCGCCGCACGGTTGACGCCTGGCTTGAGGAGCACCCCGAAGCCAATGCGGAACTGGAAGTTTGGCGGCAGGTCCGATCGGCAGCATTGGATCAACCCCAGGTTGCGCCCTCGCTTGGTGTCAAGCGGCGGATGTTGGCTCGTCTCCAAGCCGATCGGCTTAGCCGCGCCCGCCAGATCCGTTTTGCGCGCCTCGCCGGTACCGCCATCGCTCTGGCCGTATTATTCACGTTGTGGGCCATCGTCCAGCCGGGCATTGCGCTGCAATGGTCGGTCAGCGGTAATGGCGCTCAAGCCTATCGCATTTATCGCGCCGTGACTGGCAGTAATGATTTTCAACTCTTGCAAGTATTACCCTCTCGGCCTGATTCCGCCGCTTACTCCTACACCGATGTCTCTTCTATGCCCGGTCAAACTTATACCTACCGGGTGGAGGTCGTGGCAGAATATGGCGAGCCGGTGGCTAGCCAGACGGTCAATAGCAATGGCCTAGACGTGCTACCGGCCCAACTGGCGCTCGTGGTAACCAGTCTATTGGCTGGCTACGCCGTCACATATGCGGTCTCGCACCACGCCAGTTTATTCTCGACAAGGAGGACGCTCACCACCTGACATCCAGCGCGTGACAACTGAATAGGCAACGACTGTCTTTTGTTCGTCAACCCATTATCTTTGAGAGACTATTATTTTTTTAGGAGAGTGCCTTATGAAAACGCGATCGATTTTTGCGATCGTCTCTATTGTTGTGTTGTTTAGTCTGGCCGGGGCTGCCTATGCGGAGCCCGTCACCGTAACGGGAGCCTCGTTCAGCCCCAATTCCGGTTACGCCGGAACGACCACGCAGTTGACCATCAACTTCACCGCTACCGGGTCGGCCTACAACGCGCTGTGCGTCTATGCGCTCGACGCCGGGTGGAATACCAATTTCCCCGGCCCGATTACGTCAGTGTTGGGCGACGCCTATGCTAAGAACGCTGGAACTGCCTGCCCGGCTGTCGGTGGGTATACGGCGACCAAATACGATACCGCAACCGCCAATGCTTTTGCCGATGGTGGGGACACCCTGATCTTGGATGTGACGGTGCCGTCGATCTCGGCAGGTATCAAAGCTATTGTCGTGCGGCAATTCAGCGATGCAGCTATGACTATCGTCGTGAACACGCTGAACACGAATTTCACCGTGTTAGGCAGCCCGACGACGGTCTATGTCGGCAGTTCGACGGCGGTCTGCACCGGTTATAATCCGTGCTACACCTCGTTAGCGGGAGCCTACGGTGCGGTTTCAGCGGGCGGCATAGTGCGTGTCCTCAACGCCCTGCCCGCCGAAAGCCTGAGCATCGCCAAAGACGTGACATTGCTCGATTACACCGGAAGTGGCACGCTCACTGGCGCGGCAACGAGCGCCGTGTTGAATGTCACGGCAGGCACGGTGGTGATTCAGGATCTTACGATCAACGCCGGCTCGGCCACGAACGTGATCGGCGTGAGCGGCGGCGCTGCCACCGTTAAGGGTAACACCTTGGTTGGCGGGACCAACGCCTTCAATCAATCTGGCGGCACACTCACTGCCTATGCCAATAATATCAGTGGCTTCACGACCGGCGTCAATACTAGCGGCACGTTCCACGGTCGCAATAACTGGTGGGGCAGCGCCACTCCCGCCAGCGTGGGCAACGTCGACGCAAATACCTATCGGCTAGGGGCGGCGATCGCTGCCTGGGGCGAAGGCTCGCTCGGCGGCGCTTCAATCTCTGGCGGCACAGGCCTGGGTGTTATCGTCAGCCACGGGCGAGGTCAGACTAACGCGCCCTTTGGCAAAGCGTCAACCGCCGACGGCTACACCCAATGTTCTGACTATTACGATTACTTCGTGACGGAAGGCAGCAGCGGCAATTGGGATGTGACTCTGCCCATCGATGTGGGCACCGGCTGCGATGCTACATACAACAGCCGTTTGTTCTTCATGTTTGCGTTGAGCAGTGGCGTGCCAGATCCAACCTGTACGCCGGATACGGCTTGTTGGAGTTTGGTTTCGCCAGTCACTCAACTCGGGCGCAACGTTGGTCTGCGATTTAACGTGAACAGCGCCAGTCTGGGCGGTACCCCATTTGTTGCTGGCAATCAGAGTGGCAACGATCCAACGGCCGTGACTCTCACGGAGATGACGGCTCAAAGTTCGACTTTGCCGTGGACGTTAGTGCTGGCAAGTGTACTGGTCGTGGCGGGTATGCTGGTGGGCGCTCTACGGTGGCGAGCGCATCGAGTAAAGGCCTAACCGCTTTACCGTCGTGCATTTGAGTAATTGGACAGTCGGCAGCGCCCCGTCTTCGACTTCTGGAGACGGGGCGTCGTGCTGAAAGTGGGTCTTGCCCAGCCACCGTATCTGGCCTACAATCGGGAAAGTCGTATCCGTCCCAAGTTACCATGCTCGATTCTGCCGCCATCGCCGTGCCTACACCGACTGATCATCATCTGATGCGCCAAGTGGCGTCGGGTGATGAACGTGCGTTTGACGAACTCTATCAACTTTATGGGCAAGCCGTCTTCAACTACGTGCTGCGGCTAATCAACGATCCGGCGGTAGCCGAAGAACTTTTACAAGATGTCTTTCTGGCGGCCTGGCAGGGTGCAGGGCGATTCCGTGAGCAGGCCAGCGTCAAGACCTGGCTGTTGCGCATTGCCCATCATCGAACCGTGTCTTGGCTGCGCCGTAAACGCCTGGCCACCTCGCTGGATGAGGCAGAGGACATCGCCATTGACGATCCGATCGACGAGCATCTGGCGCAGACCTGGCGGGCCGAACAGATCCGCCAGGCGCTCGACCAATTATCGGTGAAACACCGGGCGGTAGTTGAGTTGACGTTCGTGCACGAGTTGTCGTACGCTGAAATCGCGGAGATTATGAACTGCCCGATCGGTACGGTAAAAAGCCGCATGAGTTACGCTCTGGCGCATCTATCGCGGATCATTCAGGCCCTACCCCCTCACGATTGACGTCAGCAGCGATCATAGGAGGTTCGATATGCAACATCGTCGGCAACTATTATGGCAGATCGCGCGAGTGTTAGTCACCCTGTTGATGTTGGTGGTCATGGCTTCTACGGCTTATGCCGCTTTGAGCGTGGAATACCAAGATGGGCCGCGCTACAATTCCGGCACTGCCTCATATTTGATAGGAGCCTGTTCGGATACAAGCAGCGGTGAAGGTGTCAAGATTCAGTACACCATCGATAATGCTGATCTGACAAATCCACCTGATACCGGGAATGGCAGCAAATTACCGTGTTCACTTACCACAGAAACGACCTGCGCGAGTCGGCAGTACTGGTTATGTTCCTTGCCAGCAACCGCGGGCGTTACCTACAAATATCGATTCTACGTGATGAGCGCGACCAATCAGTATTACGGGCTGGTAAGTGAGCAGCGATCCTTTACGACCAGCTATCTGGCTGTGGAAACCGAGCGGTTAGTCGGCGCATCGGCCGACCCGATGGGATGGTTTGCGATGACCGCGATCGGGCTGGGTGGAGCAGCGGGCGGAATCTGGTTTATTAGCAAGCGTAAGTTGCGCGCCAAGACATAACCCAACTGTTCTGTTCGGGGCCTTTAGGGTCGAATTCCCTAGAGGCTCTTTTTTTGACCCAAATTCAAACGGGTTCAAACGGACAAATTGAACCCTTTCTAACCGAGTTGCGACAATGTAATCAGATTCGCACTCTTTCCATCTCGTTAAGGAGAAAATCATGAAAAAGAAGATGAGTCTAGCCGTAGTCTTGGGAGTAAGTTTGGCCCTGTTGGTGGTTGGCATCGCTGTAGCACTCAGCATCACCGTAGACGGAAACGTTGCTGACTGGACAGCTGGTGCACTTGTGGCGTCTGATTTGCAGGAAGCAGCCATTCCGGATCAATGGAATATATCTGCACTATACTTCACCAATGACACGTCCCACATCTATTTCCGGTGGGACACTTATGCCAATGCTTCATATCTTGGAACATTTCAATTAGTGTGCATTGACATCGATCCTAACGCGCTTCCTGTGACGGGTGGTTCAATTCCACAATGTTCGAATCAGGTCGGCGTGGACTATATTGTCCGCATCACAGACGGAGGCTCAAACTATCTTGGCGGACAGAACCTGCTTCATTGCTCTGACACGGCACTTCAATGGCAAGACTGCACGCCAGTAGTCCCCAATGTCCCGCTACAATTCAGATTCACAGGCTTATATAGTGAACTGGGCGTTGGATTAGCAGACATTGGGTATACAACGCTACCATTGGGAACTGGAAATTGTCCTAACAGCACATCTGGGCAGCCTTGTACTACGCACATCGCCTTGTATTTCGACAACGGCGCGGTACCACCCGACGATAATGTTCCGGATTCTGGCGACCTCGTAGTACAGATCGGATGCGCTGCAGGTGGCACCCCCTGCAGCCCCACCGCCGTCACCCTCAACAACCTTGAGGCCCGCCCGGCTGAGACCAATACGTCGGCTGTGGTGATCTTGGGCGCTACGCTGGTGCTGGCCTTTGGCGCACTCGGCACGTTAGCGATTCGCCGCCGCAAGCAGACCACGCTGTAGTTCTTGCTTCGTAATTAACGTCATCGGGCTGACCTGTCAAGCAGGTCAGCCCGATTTCATTTAGATGTGATCGGCAAGTTGCAAGTAACGTACTCTGAGCAACTAAGGGTAATTAACAGGAATGCTCCCGCTGGATTGCCAAATCCGGCGGAAAGACAGCGGATTTGACAATCCGCTGCGAGCAATCTGTAAACCGACTTAGGTTACTCTGAATTATTGCCCTCACAAAGCCGTGGCGGATTTCTCATTCATGTCGGCGGCTGTGTCGCAGACCCGACCATCCACACGCGCTATTTGAACAGCGATAACGCCTTGAATGCGGCAGCAGCGTCTTGCCTAACACCCGCTCATGCCAGCGACGATGCACGCGATGAAGTGGACTCTGACAGCGTGGACAAACTGTAACACGCCAAAAATTCGAACGCAGAAAGCGCACCCGCGCCTGCCAGGCGATGACGATCAATGTCACGCCGATCAAACCCGTACCCACCACAACGTTTGTCGGCAAACGACCCAGCGACAATACGCCGGCCTCGATGGCGCTGAAGAGCGCGCTAAAGTCGACCAGCAATGCCACACCAATCAACAACGCGAACGCGGCTATTAGTTCAAATCGTCGTCGCCGGACAAAGTCGCGCATGAGGCCGCCTTTAGTTAGGTTTACGGTTGTACAATTCGCAAGGCTGGATCACCAAACAACAAGAACGTGCTCAACACATCACGCTGGCCGGCATCACTGGTCGGCATGGCCTGCCAGGCTTTCAAGACCAGATCGCCCAATCGCGCGCCCGGCTCGGCCATCAAGCCCGCCACCAACGTCGTGCTCAAAAATGACTGATCCGATCCCAACGTCAAACTCGTCGGCGCGAGGACTGCCACCGGCCCCTGCCCGGCTTGCCACAACAACGTCTCCGTCAACGACTGTACTTTGGGATGCGTAAATAACCCGGTCAGGCAGGTAAAATTCAGCAAGATTGGCATGGCGCGGCCGTTCTGCAACGCGGTCGTATCTTTCACCGTGAACAGATTGTCTTTACCCCACTGCGTTACACTGCCATGTCCAAAATAGGCCACTAACGCCTGACCTTCATTCAGCGCCGCGATAATCTGCTGATTTGCGCCTGGCGTGTTAGCTGGTGGATTAATCAGCGTCGTCTGATACTTCGCCGCTACTTCATCCAATAGTGACTGCGCCTCAGACTTGAACGACGATTCCTGACCATCGGCCACGGCGAGGACATGCTGTCGCCAGGCTCCGCTCGGCGCGGACTGCAGGTAGGCCACCGTTTTGTCGATGAAGACGCGAACTTGATCAGCGGTCCGCGCCGGTACTCGCCCGATGGGGAACGACGGTTTCAAATCGCCGATCGGCTGGGCAAACACCACATCGCTGGCGGTTTCACCACCGAACACCGTTTGCACCAGAAACGTCGGCAACCGATTGGCCTCAGCGCCCACCGTGTAACCCAGCGTATCGTAACTGGCGTCGCCCACTAACAGCACGTACTTCGGCGCAATCGATCGCAAGAACGCCTGAATCGCCGCGGGATCGACGCGTCCATCCCCAAATTGATCGTAAATGGCGTCGACTGGCACAGCCAGCGTCGTCAAACCTTCGGCGCGATGCAGATCGAGCAATGGCGTCAACGGCTCGATCAGATCGCGCGGTCCGATGGCGACGTAGTCGGCCGAGACGGCGCGCAAATCTGGGTTAGTCGCGGCGGCCATTAACCGCACCGATTGATATCCCTGCGGCCCCACGGCCCAGTACTGATGACCGGCCATGCCGCTGAACTGCGCGGGATCGATCGAGGTGCGCGTAATCCGATCGGGCTGCGTGACATCGAAGACGTCGATCCGGTTCGCGCTGAAGCCGCTCAAAGCATGCGCCCCACCGGGACTATCAAACATCAACCGATCATTTTGCGCAGTGAAGTGGCGTGGAAAAGTAACTTCCAACGCGTTGACGTACGTTGTGTCCGCCATGACATCGGGCAGACCGGGCGCGCTGATACGTACCAGATTAGGCCCGTCGACCAACAAGCCGTCGGGCAGCGCCAACTCGATCGAGTGCGGGCCTTTGCCATCCCAGCGATCTTCGCCGACATCCTGCCCGTTGACGGCAATCTGATACGCGTGATCGATCGGACTGCCACTATCGGTCGCCGCCCACGTTTCGATTTGAAGTCGGGCCGGACCCGCCGCGATTGAAGTGAGCGTCACCGTGAAGGTCTTGGTCACTGGCGCAGGCAACTGCTGCCAGAACCAATGATCACCCTCTTCTACTTGTGGCGAATAGA
This sequence comes from Anaerolineae bacterium, assembly GCA_046328575.1. Classification (GTDB taxonomy): domain Bacteria; phylum Chloroflexota; class Anaerolineae; order Fen-1058; family Fen-1058; genus JAGOBP01. The sequence goes on along the minus strand of JAXLWI010000029.1, from coordinate 41,714 downwards.
CTCGATTTTCCTCAGCACGCACCGTCGCCGAATAATGATCGGTCGCTGAGTTAGGATTGTTCGCTAAGGGTTGCTCAGTAATCAGCGCCGACGGCGCGCGCGGTTCAAGCCAGTACACGCTCTCCGTCATATATCGCGTGGGACTGAGCACCGCGTAGAATCGCACGGCTGTATCATCGGACCATACCGGTACTTCTTGATCGCCGCGCAAGACTCGAATCTGTTTAGGATCGACGTTGCTCCAACCCAGCGCTCCCAAATCAGATCGCGTCAACGCGACTGGTCCGTCAGCAGCCACAATCGCTTTACCGCGCGCCACTGGGTGATCGGCACTGACGTTGGGGGCGACGACTGGCGTGGCTTGCGGCGCAGGTGACGAGCAAGCCGTGACACCGAAGATAACGAGGAGCAATACTAACGCCCCCCAAGATTTTCGAGACTCGATTAGTTTGGCGGCAAGAAAACGACTACTATGGACGACAACCGTCATCATTTGCTCAATTGACGAAGAATAAGATATAGACCGCCCAACAACATCAGACCAGCCGCGCCGATGAGAACCAGTAAGCCGCCCATTCCGTCATTTGAATCGGTCGGATTGGCAGGCTCAATCGGCGTCGCAATAACGAGCGGCGCTACCGGCACAAAGGTCGCATCCGTTGGCACGAGAGTTGGCACCGGACCGTTAGGGATCGGTGTGTTGGTCAGCAACGGAACATTGAAAGCCAACTGTGTCGCGGGCGTCGAAAGTGGCGACAGTAAGGTGGCGGTGGCAAAGACGGGCCGCGCGGTCGCGACCAGCGTGTTATTGGTCGAAGTTGGCGATAATAACGTGGGCGTGGTGCTGCCATTACTAGCAACGCTGCGAATCGGTGTAACGGTGAAGCCCACCAGTACCGTAGCCGCCCGAGTCGGCGACGGGCCACGAGTCGGCGTGTTGGTCGGCAATGGCGTGGCCGTAGCGGTCGGCGTGCGAGTGCGCGTTGCCGTGGGCGTGGGCGTGTTGGTGCTGGTAGCGGGAACGCCGCCACTGGGTGTGACGGGTGTATTGGTAGGCGTGGGTGTGTTAGGATTACCCGCAATGATGGCTACTTTTGGAATAGTGCGATCAGGCTGGCTGCTACGATCATAAACAACCAGTTGATACCAATACGTCGTGCCCGTAACCACTTCTGTGTCAAAGAACGGGCCGTAAGTAGCACCTGTAACTTGATCGCCGACCGCTGGCTCAAATTCGCCAACCTGGGTGAACGTACCGGTTGGCGAAGTCGACCGCTCAACCGTAAAACCGGACGTTTCAAATTCGGTGGCAGTTTCCCAGCTAATGCTGACCGTTTCCAGATCGGGGTCCCACACTACGGAGAAGTAGTTCAACACCACGGCAGCGGTAACAACCGGGGTCGAGATTATTCCAAATAAGACCAGTGCGGCGCAGGCCACCAACACGAGGCGCACCGCGATGGAGCGGCGATTAGACATGGATTACGCTCGTACAGTGACCAGGCCCTTGCGCACCAACTCGGCCACGAAGTCCAGCGCGTCTGCTTCGGCTTCGGCTTGTGTCACCTGATATTGGCCGCAGATCAGTCGCGCAATGTCCCGCACGGTGCGTTGCCCATCGGCCAGTTGCCAGATGGTCGCCCCCACGTCATTCAGCACTTTCACTTCACCCTTGCCCGGCAGCACCAACACCGCTTCGGTTTCTAAACGGCGGCCCTGCACGGTTGGATTGAAGACAGGCACAGAATCGAGTGTCACCATACGTCTACGATGTCCTTTTCAAAGCGTTCGCAATCCAGATTCGAACGAGCACGCGTACCGGCAACGCGCTCAGCCACGTCAACCCCAATTGCAGTCGATTGGCCGCGCGCCGGTCGAGATGCAGGCGCAGTGCAATTCGCCAGTGCCCGCGCTCAATCTCCCCGACACGCCGATTGACCTCAGGCCACGGCGGGCGGCGAAGATCAATCGGTTGGGCGGCCCGCTCGATCGCGATCACGCGTCCGACGATCTCTTGGGCTGTGACAACTTCATCCACCCAGATCGCATCATCGCCACGCAAATACCAACCACCTGAATCAGTCGCTATCAACCGGTGCGTGATCAATTCCGCACCGCGCCGAATCACCGCGATATCGCCCCAGCGCAGCGCCGTCGGCTCAATCGGTTCAGCGATGACCTCATCGCCGCGCCGCAGCAACGGCCGCATACTGTCGCTGATCACCCGCAGCCGAAACTCAGTCTGAATCAGATCGTGCGCAATGCGGCGATAAATATCCGTCGATTGATCGGCCACCCGCTCACCCTGCGCCCGATTATACCAGCGAATCCGCTAACCTAGCTCAGCCTTATGATCGCCGGATAACCGGCAAAAAGGTATTGAAGGTCTTAATCGCCGTGGTCTTCAACGTGGCCGCCACGTGCGTCGCATCGCCATGCGAGTTGATCGTGACGGTGACCGAATCCTGGCTGCCAATGGTTGCCGTAAGCGGAATTGTGACGGTCAACACCACATCGCGTCCGCTACCTGGCAATATCGATACATCCGGAAAAGTCAGCGGCCAATGATTGCCGGTCATGCTGAAAGTCAGCGTGTCCGTCATGAACGCCGTATTCGTTACGCGCAGCGTGTAAGCGACTGCAGTTCCAGGAGCACCCGTGCCGGTAAGCGGCGATCCCGGCGATAAACTTAGCGCGTATGTTGGCAACTTCAACGCCGGATCGCCAAAAAGGGTAAACGTATGGATCAGATCGTCATGCGCGCCAGTGGCATACAACGCGAGTTTAGCAGCAATGGTTGCAAGCCCTAGATATTGTTGACCATCTGAGAATACGGCAGTAAAGAAGCCTTGCTCCAGATAATCATGGCCTTCGGCCACACCCAGACCGGTGGGCGAAAAAGCCGCAATCGCGCCGCCGTTGGCCGCCCGCACAGTCAGTTCAGCCAGACTGGAATGCGTCGTCGCACGCGGATGCAACCAGTAGCCATCAAGGCATGTCATCGACAGAATGATGGGGAGTTGATTCGTATTAGCCAGCGTCGGAATGTCGTTGTTGGTAAAGATGCGCTCATCGGCCCAGTTGGGTATTGCGCCGTGTCCAGTGTAGTTCACGATCAGCGCCCCCGTCACGTTGATCGTGCGCGTCAAAGCATAGTTCACAGCCGGGCAAGTGGAAAAACTGACGCAGCCAAAGTTGTTTTCGTAGACGCGATCGACGCCGTAGACCGGCGGCAGATAGTAGTTGATGACGCTCTCGGAGGACGCGATAAAATCGCCCGCCCCTTTTGGATCGGGCGTATTGTCGGCAACAAACGTCACACGATCCTGATACGGCTGCACACCTGCCTGCTCATAGGCGATGATCTTGTTGACGACCGTGCTCAACTCGGTCAGATTATTCACGGGCAACCGTCCGATCGCTAGATCAGGGAAGATGTCGGTTCCGGCCACCGCCGCGAGCATATTGGTGCTATCGACTTCGCCCTGGAATGGATCGACCCATTCCAAGTTGGGGGGCATATAGATCGGCGGGCTGTTGATCACCTGACCCTGCCCGGTCGATACCGTAAAATTCTTGAAGTTCCAGTGACCGTCGCCAACCAGCAGGACATAGGCCGGCGCGGGCTTGGGCCAATTGGCGTAAGCGTCGGCCAAAAATGCTTTAATCGCCAACGGATGGTAGATACCATCGGTGTACTGATTGTAGACATCGTCCACATCGATCACTTTAACGCGCAGACCTTGCGCGGCGCGGAAATCGGCTAACGGCTGAACGCCAGTATAAAACGTTCGATGGGTGATGATGATGTAATCGGCACCGGTACCACCCGAAAGATCGATCGGCACGTACGGACTGATCGATTTGACACTTTGCAAGCCAATGTTCGTCGCGACGAAATAGGTCATCGGCACGGACTGATTGAGCTCGAAGGCGGCGGTGTACACGCCGCTGCTGCCGCTCAACGTCGGCGATGTTACCCGGCGCGGCAGATACGGATCAGAAATATCCAGTACGCGCACCGCATTGGTTGATAAACCACTCACCCGAAATTCGCGTGAACCTGTGCCCCGATCGGTGAAGTTCAGCTGATCGGACTGCGCCGCAAACCGGTGCGCGTAATCCACCTCAAACCAATCAAAGTAGATCTGATCCGTCGGCAGCGCCGCTGTGGGCGAAATCACAAACTTAAGTTGATTTACCCCCGAGATCAGATCAGTCGCGGCCACCTGGCCGTTAAACCGATACCGAGTAGCGCCGTCCCAATAGACATCTTGCAACGGAGCGCTCTGCGCGTTCATATAAAAGAGCGTGTGATGATCGGGATTGGCCGACGCGTACGTCCAGCCAACGATGTCGCCACGGACGGTCGCCGAGACAGCCGGCGTGGCGATATCCGTCAAGGTAATATTATAGGTGCGCGTTAAGCGGCTCGAAGCGCTGACCAGTTCCCAGAAAAACGGATCTTCACCCGTGAACGTAATCGTTCGCCAGACATTGGCCTGCTCTGCATGAACAGTCGCCGTGTAGTAATCGGGAACCATGGCCGTACCCGATGGTGTACCGATCACCGCCGACATGCGCGGCCCGGCCGGACCAGCCGTGGTTAGCCAGTACACGTTGTCGTCCGTGTAACGCTCGATCATGAACGGCGTCAGTCGCGCCTGCCAACCGGTGTTAAACATCAGCCAGTGATCATCCTCGCTGGCAAAGCGTGCCGCCAAAATATCGCCGCGTAATTTCTGGCCGTAGAAGATGATCGAGTCGCCAGGATCGAAATGCCCATCGGCTTCACCGACCACCTCGATCGCGACATCGCGACCCTGGCTCGTAAGGTGGAAGTTGCTCGGCACCACGTTCGTCACATCGAGCCCGGCCGACAGCAGATCGGCGTACGTCAGCCGATAAAGCCCGTCATGATCGACGACGATCTTATACTCGGTCGTTGCTGATGAAGGAGACGCGGCTGCGGTGGTCTGCCGGTCCGATAGTTGCGGCACGGCCCCAAAGGCCTCTGGCGCAGCCCGCCATTGACGGGCTTGCTCATAATTCAACAGCGTGTCTTTCAAAGTCGCTTCAAACGGATTCGGTCCGCTGTCGCTGGGCGCAGCCTTCAACGTTTGAGTTGTGCCGCGTTCAAACTGCACGGCCACACGCACATTTCGATGCCACACAATTTGTTTTGCGCGCGGGTTGTACTGAAACGGATAGATCTCGATGCGAACCAAACGTTGATCGCGTACCCAGGCCTCGTCGGCAAGGCGTGCAATCTCGTTCGGATAGAGCGCGGCTTGGGCATAAGTCCGCGCATCAGCTGTCACCGTCAGTTGGCCGGCCACCAGATCACTCGCCACTGGTGACGGGGCTGGCGGCAGATCAAATTGACCCGCCAAGGGCGCAGCCTCATCCTCCAGTACTTTCACCGTCACTCGCGCGTCGGGCGGCACACCAATCAGTGTTGAGGCGTAGGGTAACTGCGGTTGACCAGCAACTGAAAGCGTTAGCAGACCGGCTGCCTGAATCTGTTGGTAGCCACTTTTGTCAGCCTGCACGGAATAGGTGGGCGTCCGCAGGTCCAACACCAGCCCGGTATCGTCAGATTGGATCAGGTGCAGCCCGACGGGCGTTTGAGAATCGGCTGGCATCTTCGCCGGTGATTCAATCGATTCAGCCATGACCAGGCCAACCACACTTAGGCCCATTACAACTGCCGCACTCACTACACAACTCAGCTTAACCAGAGCACGCAATCGTTGATCCATTGAAGTTACTCTTCCCATGCAAAGTCCAGTGTCATATCATAACATGAGGCATCGTTACAGAAGAATGACAGCGAGGGGCATCACGCAACCGGGCGTACCTAGCACAAAACGGACTTCGTCAACATTGACGAAGTCCGCTTTCAAGCTGCTGCCTTACAAATTCGTTTAGTGCCCGATCGGGCGGACAAACTGACTGGACCTATTCAATCGTCGGGTCAATGCCCAATGGATCGACACCGGGGTCGATGCCCAAAGGTGATCCAGCACGGGTTTCTAGTTTCAGTTCATGAATGATCGCAGGTTTTGAGTAGGTCTTAGCCGTATTCTCAACTTCGGCGTGTTGCGTAAAATTTTCAACCATGATTCCTCCAATGGATTTTTAGTAATAATTCACGGTTATGGTTGAGTCAACAACAAAAAAATACACAACCAACCGCCTACTGTACGAAGGTTACACCAGATTCTAGTCAAAGTCAAGAAGGAATTCGCTGATAAACGGTATGTAATTCGTCACGAGTGTAGCTACTGAGCCTGTTTCCCAGTCGATCGGCTTAGTTCTTTCAGCCAGCCACGACTAGACTGCTGCGCCCAAACGAATGACTCGTCCACCAACTCGTGGCAAACCATGTGTCGCATCGCATGAGTCAACGATTAGGCGCGACAACCGAATGACACGCTCATAGTCTACGGTCCGATGCCCGGTTACAATGACCACACAATCAGCATCATGCAAGGCTGCATCCGATAGTTCAACCGATACCAACGTCTGCCGTTCGCGATGGAATACATCAGGGCCAATAGTGAAGTTCGGCACGTACGTGTCGTGGTAGGTCACTTGTGCGCCCTGCCGCATCAGCAATTCAATGACGCGCTCGGCTGGACTGTTTCGTGGATCATCAATATCGCGTTTGAAGGCTACGCCCAGCACCAACACCCGGCTGCCAGCCAGCCCACGCCCCTGATCTGACAGACCTTTCACCACCAGATCGACGACATGATAAGGCATGCTTTCATTGACTTCAGCCGCCAGATCGATGAAGTTGGTGTGGAAATCATACTCGCGCGCTTTCCACGACAAATACAGTGGATCAATCGGGATACAATGTCCGCCTACGCCCGCGCCCGGTGCAAACGGCATAAAGCCAAATGGCTTGGTGGAGGCCGCGCGAATCACTTCCCATACATCTAGTCCCATGCGCTCACACAATAGAGCCAATTCGTTTACCAGCGCGATGTTGACACTTCGGAAAATATTTTCCAACAGCTTGGTCATTTCGGCGGCACGTGCGCTCGACACAATTTCCACTGGCGCACCAATGCGGCGCAGCAAGCTTGCCGCGCGCAACGTGGCCCGCTCAGTCGTGCCGCCAACCACTTTCGGCGTATTAATCGCATTGAAACGCGTATTGCCGGGATCAATTCGTTCCGGGCTGAAGGCCAGATCAAAATCAACGCCTGCCTTCAAACCCGATCGCTCCAGGATCGGTAACACCACTTCATCCGTCGTGCCAGGGTAAGTTGTACTCTGCAAGACGACCAGTTGCCCGGCTCGCAAGCGCGGCGCAATTCCTTCAGCCGCGCTGATGATGAACGCCAGATCGGGCGCTTTGGCCGCATCGTAGGGAGTGGGCACGCAAATAAAAATCGCGTCGACCGTGTGTACGTCGGTATAGTCTGTTGTAGCCCTAAGCAGACCTTGCTCAACCAGGGCCGCAATACCCGCAGTTGGTACATCGGGGATGTAACTGCGCCCGGCATTGATCTCTTCGACCTTACGCGCACTCAACTCGACGCCGACGACGGGAACTTGTCCATGTCCAAAAGCCACCGCCAACGGCAGTCCCACATAGCCCAGCCCGATAACTGCAACACGATCATCCATAGCGATTGACGTCCTTCAATTCGACGGAGGCGTGGCAGACGTCCGATCGGCCAGCTGCACCAATCGGGCGTAACCAGTCCGCAAGATATGTTGTATATCGTCTGCGCAACGCCGATAGTCTTCTTCCGGACCTTCGATCGGATCATCGATGTCGAAGCGTTGTCCAATTAGTTCACTCAGCAAGAAGACCTTAGAGGCTTCAGCCGGGAATTCGGCGCAAATCGCTTCGTGCTGGTGGCGGGTCATCACCAGCACCACATCGGCCGCACGCAGCATATCGCCCGTCAACATCCGCGAACGATGGTGGCTGATATCCACAGTTTTCTGCTGCATCACTGATCGCGCCAGCGACATGGCCGGCAAATTTTCTACAGCCCAGGTGCCAGCAGAACTGACCTGCCAGTCCACCGCGCCACCACTTTGTTGAATCAAGTGAGCGAATAGGCCGGCCGCCATCGGCGATCGACAACGATTAGCCGTGCAGATGAATAGAACAGAGGGCATGATGAGTTACAGTCTACGGATTGTTAGCATCCACGCCGGTCGAGGGCACCACATCGGTCATGGGTGCAGTCGAGGTCGCGGAACTCGTCGAGCGGGCACCGCGCTTCGAGCGGCGGCGCTTGCCATCACCTTCGCCGTCATTGTAGTAGTACCGATTGTAATAGTAGTACGAATATCCGCGGCGCCCGGTCGGCACTTTGTTCATGACCACGCCCAACAGGCGCGCGCCGGCCTGATCGAGTTGTGTCTTGCCGTGCAGGGCCTCAGCGATGCGTGTGCCGCCATAGTCGATGACGAGCAGTACGCCATCGGTTAGCGACGACAACACCAGCGAGTCAGTCACCGGCAGCAAGGGTGGCGCGTCGATGATGACCATGTCGCACACTTTGTGCAAGTGCGTGATGAATTGCTGCATCCGCTTAGAGCCAAGCAGTTCCGATGGGTTAGGTGGCAGCGAGCCACTCAGAATGACCGACAGATTATTGATGCCGGTGGGTTGCAACACACCGTTCCATTGATTAGGGTCTTGCAGCAACACATCCGTCAGGCCCGCGCGATTCGGGATCTCGAATTGTTTGTGCACAGTCGGCCGGCGCAGGTCGCAGTCTATCAGTGCCACTTTCAAGCCAGCTTGGGCCATTACCACAGCCAAATTCGATGCCACCGTCGACTTGCCCTCCGACGGTCCCGCGCTGGTGACGAGCAATGTCTTGATCGGATGATCGACCCCGGCAAATTGGATGTTCGTCCGCAATGAACGGAATGCTTCAACGATCGGCGACCGTGGTTCACGGACCGAAATGAGTCCAGCACGACCTTTAGCATTGCTAGGGATGGGCATCCGCGCGATTAGACCCACCACTGGTTGCTTCAAAATCTTGTCGATCTGATCCGGTGAGCGCACCCGATCGTCCAAGTACTCGATCAGGAATACCACGCCCATCGAAAGCAGCAGCCCAACGACTGCGCCAAGCAACGTGTTCTGCAAGGTACGCGGCCGAACCGGAATCGTCGGCACTTCAGCTTCTTCGACCACAACAATATTGCTGGTCGATTGCGCCTCAGCCAGTCGAATGTTCTCAAAACTTTGGAGCAAGTAAGCGGAGCTCTGCCGCAGCTGGGTCAAGTCGGACTGCAAACGCGCTAATTCGGTTTCTTTGGCCGCCGTGGTCGGCGTACCAATTTGATTGATTTCGGCTTGCTTCTGGGCGATCTGATCTTTCAGCGCATCCATCTCTTTAGTCAGATTCGCTTTGGAATCAGCATATCGATCGGCCTGGAGTGAGGCGTTTTGGCGGCTGAATTCAACTGGGATGGTCTTGGCCAGATCGGCCGCTAACTGGGGATTTTCGTTCTCGACTTGCAACACGATTAACTGAGTGTCGCGAACCAGGTTCACGCTGACCTGTCGCGCCAAACGCGCCAGGTAGTCTGGCGAATCGTTGAGCGCGAGCGCTTTTGCGACTTCTCGCATAACGGGCAGCTTCGTCATCATTTCAGAATAAGTGCGTGCCAACCGTTCACTCGTCAAGATCGATGTGTAATCGGCAGTCTTGCCGCTGCTCGGCGCTTCATTCACCAGTAAGGTTGTCGACGCTGCATACACCGGGGTCGTCAGGCGGCTGCTAATGTAAGCCAGACCTGCCGCCAGCAATGTCCCCAGCACAATGAGCCACGCCCAGTGCCATAAGATCAAACCATATCGTTTTAGTTCGTTTTCCACATCTCACCTGCCCTTACAAAATAACCGATCACATGCTGCGAGCCATTATATCAGTTTTGCAGATTGCCGCCATGCTCATATCACGCTACTTTAGTGCTCACCGTTTGGAGCGGGCGACGATGCCGGCGCTGAATCCAGATTGATTGGCAGTGTGCCTGGCAATGGAGTGGCTTCAGCCGTCAACCAAGGGTGATAGCGTGGCAGCAATTCCGTCAAGGTGTTCAGTAGCACCTGCGCATTATCTTGCTCAACGGCCGCTTCAAGTTGCTCCACCGTGTGATCGATGCGTACCGGTACAAAGCCATTGGCATTGCCAATCACAAAAATCTTCTGGTGCGCCGTACGCTGATAGACTTCGCCTGGAATGAATAACTCTTCGTACATCTTTTCGCCTGGCCGCATGCCCGTGTAGACAATATCGATGTCTCGGCCCACTTCCAAGCCCGAGAGAGCGATTAAGTCCTGTGCTAAATCAACGATCTTGACCGGCTCACCCATATCGAGCATGAATACTTCACCACCCTGCCCCAATACGGCCGCCTGTAACACCAGCTGGACGGCTTCCGGGATGGTCATGAAGAATCGCTTCATTTCTGGATGAGTCACAGTGACCGGGCCGCCTGCCGCGATTTGCTGCTTAAACGTCAAGACGACGCTGCCGCGCGACCCTAGCACGTTACCAAACCGCACTGCTACATAGGGCTTCTTCACTTGCTGAGCTGTTTGATGGACCAACAATTCGGCCACGCGCTTGGAGGCACCCATAATGCTCGTCGGTTTCACCGCTTTGTCGGTCGAGATCATCACAAAGCGTTCAGTATCGACGGCCACGGCAGCCATCAATAAGTTGCGAGTACCCAAGACGTTGTTGCTGACCGCCTCGGTGGGGTTGTCCTCCATCAACGGCACATGCTTATGAGCGGCGGCATGAAACACAACCTGCGGTCGATATTGCTGAAAAATCGACTCGATGCGCTTCGAAAATCGGATGTCGGCAATCACAGGTCGGATAATGGGCAACTGTTCGCCATCATCAAATTGTGACGACTCCAATTTGATCTGCCGTTGCAACTCATTACAGATCTCAAAGATCGAGTTTTCGCCATGCCCCAGTACGAGCAGTTCGCTGGGGCGGCAGCGCAGAATCTGGCGGCACAATTCACTCCCGATCGAGCCGCCGCCGCCCGTCACCATTACTCGTTTGCCGCTCAGCAAGCCACGTACAGCTAAGTTGTCGACATTGACCGGCTCACGTCGCAACAAGTCTTCAATCTGCACGCTGCGCAATTGGTTGATACTGACCGTGCCGTTCAGCACTTCATAAATGCCGGGCATGATCTTAGTCTTCACGCCAGCTTGCTCGCAGATATGCACAATCTCGCGAATCTCACGACCGGCTGTGGTCGGCATGGCGATGATCACCAGATCGATGTTGTAGCTGCTCACCAGTTGGGGAATCGCCCTGCGATTGCCCAGCACCGGCACACCGAGAATACGCGCCGAGCGTTTGCGGGGATCATCGTCAACAAACCCGACCACGTCCATATTGAGCGACGGGCTGCGCTGCAGCTCGCGCACGATCAGCATGCCAGCTTCGCCGGCGCCCATGATCAACACCGTCTGCGACTTGGCAGCTTGTCGCCGATTGTGCGGGTCAGAATGACGGCGCGCATACTGGGCATAGATCCGCATCGCAAAACGCGGGCCGGCGGTTACGCACAAAGCAATCGGAAAGAAGATGAACGGAATGGACCTCGGCAGATTGAGCGTTCCTACTGGCAGCAGTCGCAGCACAATCAAACCTAGGCCGCCAGCAATCGCAGCCCCGATGGTTACGGCTGTCGCCAGCAGCGTCATTTCCTCAACCGAGGCGTAGACCCAGTAACGCGCGTATATGCCGAACACATAGAAGATTAGAGGAATGATGGTCACGGCCAGCAGACTGTAGAAGGCAAAACCTGACCACATCTGCCCAAACTTGAAGGTTTCAAGACGGAGGATGTAACTCAGATAGACCGCGGCGATCAGCAGGACTACGTCCAAAAAAAACAAATACCGATTACGAATCTGTTGTACGAGTGCCATAACAAATGTCAGTTGCTAGATGGGGGTCCCTTGATGACGATTAGAAGTGATACACGAACCCCGTTATTTGTATTCTACTTGCCACTGGTTTAAATGTCGTTTGAAATAATAATCTGATTCGTCCAATGGAGGTATTATAAAGGTTGTCAATACGTCAAAGTATGTGCTTGATAATACTCGGTTGTCCTCAATTTGTAAATATGAATTGTCATTGGTTTGGAGGGATAGGTGTCCTACACAACAAACATCGCCTCTACCAGCTGAGGCGATGTCAAGAGCTTGTGATGAATATCTCAACCCGTTACTGAAACACGATGTAGGCGATGGCTACCCAGCCTTCACGGCCTTGCGGGTCACGCACCTTTTGCCAAGTGTTGCCGTCGTCTGTTTTGACCTGCGGATCAGGCAGCACTTCTAACACCGTGCCATCTTTCAGAAAGTCAATCTCCTGCCCGTTCGGCGTTGCTCGCAATCGCAAGCCCGGTTCGCCCGCGCCCGTCACGACCGCCTTTTGCGGCTGAACAGTTGGCGTAGAAGTAGCCGCAAGCGTGGCAATCAACACTTCACGTGTCGCCTGTGACAACGTTTGAGTTGGGCGGGGCGTGCGCGTCACAGTCGGCGTCGGCACAACACTGAGGGCGCTTGTTCCGCTGCCCAACAGATTAATCAGCAATAGCGCAATCGACACACCTGCCAGCGCCAGCGCCGCCATACGTGATCGCTTGGCACGATCATAGGCTACCTGTCGCTCGGTGTTGAATAAAGCGCCGCGTCCGGCACGCGCCGAAGTTTGGCCCGTCCACAGCATGAAAGCAGCCCCCAGACCAGCAAAGATCGCCACTATCAGCGCGATCGGAGCGATGATATCCAACGTTACACTCCCGTTTCGATAAAGTGTTCGGCTTTCAACATCCCAAGTGTAATGGGTTTAGCCCAAATTGTCCATGCGCATCAGGCCGCTTACGATCAAAATTTCGACCAAACTCTAACTCAGTATCGTCTTGGCTTGATTCCACAGATCATCCAATTCCCGATCGCTTAGCTCGCTTAACGTCCGCTGTTGTGCTCGCGCCAACCGCTCTATTTCACGGAAGCGCGCACTGAATTTCGCGTTCGCTGAGCGCAGCGCCGCCTCGGGATCGATCTTCAGCCAGCGGGCTAGATTCGCGATCGAGAACAGCACATCGCCCAGTTCCTCTTCCCGCTCGGCCTCATTCTCAACCGATTGAAGTTCGCGAATCTCTTCGGCCACTTTGTCAATCACGCCGTCGATCGACCGCCAGTCGAAATTCGCGTGCGCCGCCTTGCCACTCAAAGCATCGGCTTCAGCCAGTGCTGGCAAGCCGTGCGGAATGCCATCCAACGCCGATTCGCGTTTCTTCGCTTTGCCGTTCTCTTCGGCCTCTTCCTGTTTGATCGTCTGCCAGTTGCGCTTAACGTCGTTCGAATCGTTGACAGTCACATCGCCAAAAACATGCGGATGCCGCCGGATCAGTTTGGCGTTGATGCCCGCAATCACCTCTGGCATGCGAAACTCTTCCAAATCGACCGCCACCTGCGTGTGCAAGACAATTTGCAGCAACAGGTCGCCCAGCTCTTCGCGCAGGGCATCGGCATCGTCGGCATCCAGTGCTTCCAGCACCTCATAGGTCTCTTCGAGCAAGTACTTGCGTAGCGATTGATGCGTCTGTTCGCGATCCCACGGACAGCCTTCCGGCGCTCGCAGGTGCGCGATCGTTTCCTGAAAGGCGTTGAAACCGCCGATTTGCGGCAGCGCTGGTACGAACAGCGACGTCAGATGAGCCAGGTCATCCCGCCGATCGATCTCGGCCAGCGATAAACGAATCACCTGCTCGAACTGTGTACCAACGGCCTGCAATAACGCTACTTCATGTTCGGGCGGGTATTGATTCAGCAACGTTAATTTTACATCGCTGGCAACGGCGCGATTATACACTTGGGCCAGCAGTGCGGGTTGATCTGGATCAAGGGGCGGATGATGTGCCGCGGCGACTTCCAACGCATCGACAATCTGCACGCCATCCAGCGCATCAAGTTGCAAGGCTGTTAACGCCGGTTCGATGAAGCTCAGCCCGGCGATGACTTTCGTTCCAATTCCCGCATCTTTAGCACGACGCAGCACATCCGTCACCGTCGATTCACCGACCAACGGATGGCCCGGTACGCAGTAGATAATGTCGCCCTGCCCGCCCAGCCGCAGCACTTCATCGGCGATGCGTTGGTACACCTCAGCGAACTGCTGTGTTTCTTCATACACGGCGTCGAAACTATGCACCGTCACGGTCGACGACAAACCGTCCAGCGTCGGATGCCGCGCCGTCCGCACGTAGATTTCGCGCGCAGTACTGATCACATCCCACGCTTGCCGTGTCAACAACGCCGGGTCGCCGGGGCCAAGTCCCACAATCGTGATGGTCATCTCTATCTCTTTATTATCCATGAAGTAGGGGCAATTATACCTGCGTCTTCCGCCACCTACCATCGCACCAACAAACACAAAAGGGGCAAAGCCGTAACGGCCTCACCCCTCAATACCGATCTAACCGGAGTTAAATCGGCCAATCGAAATCGACGTCTCTTAACGGTCTAGCGCTTGGTGTACTGCGGCGCCTTGCGCGCACGCTTGAGACCCGGCTTCTTGCGTTCCTTGGCGCGCGCGTCGCGCGTCAGAAAACCGGCCTTGCGCAGCACCGACTTGAGTTCCGGATCAGACACCACCAGCGCCCGCGCCACGCCCATCGCCACGGCGTCGGCCTGACCGGTATCGCCGCCACCTTGTACTTTGACGGTCACATCATAGCGGCTCTCGGCGCCAACAATCTTGAGCGGCGTCATCAGCTTCAGGATATCCAGCTCGCGGCCGAAATATTCCTTCACGGGCTTATCGTTTACAGTCACCTCGCCCTTGCCACCGCTGTGCAACCGCACCCGCGCCGTCGAGGTCTTGCGTCGTCCGATACCTTCGTAATATTGATTCATGGATGAACTCCTAGAACTCCAACTTCTTCGGATTCTGCGCCGCGTGCGGATGCTCAGGCCCGGCGTAAACCTTAAGCTTCTTGAACATGGCCCGGCCCAGCCGGTTGTGCGGCAGCATGCCCTTGATCGACTCGATCAGCACGCGCTCCGGGTGCGTCGCCAGTTGGCCGCGCAGATTGATCGACTTCATGCCGCCCGGATAGCCGGAGAACCGATAGTACATCTTGTCATCCGCGCGCTTACCGGTCACTTCAATCTTCTCGGCGTTCACGATGATGACAAAGTCGCCGGTGTCCATGTGCGGCGTAAACGTTGGCTTGTGTTTGCCACGCAGCACAGCTGCCACTTGCGACGACAACCGGCCCAAGTTCTGCCCGGCCGCATCGACCACGTACCAATCGTGGGTCACTTCACTTTCTTTGACTGAATACGTCTTCACGCTTCTTGCTCCTCAACGGCGGCATGCCGCCTTACTCGTAATTTACGTGTGTCAGGCACAGCCCATGGGCGGGCACAGCCGGACCGGCTCGATTTGGATCTGCTGACTGCAAGATGGCGGCGAACTCACTACTCGATAATTCGCCGCGCCCGATCGGGATTAACGTCCCAACGATGCGCCGCACCATACGGTACAGGAAGCCGTTCGCTTGCAACTCGATCGCGATCTGCGCCCCATCGGATAACACGTCGGCCCGGAGCATCGATCGGATGGTAGACTCACCCGCCGTCGGCTGTCCGAACGCGCCGAAGTCGTGCTCACCTAGCAAGGCCGCTACGGCTAATCGCATCGCCGCTACATCCAACATCCACGGCACATGCAACGCATACCGGTTCGACAACGGCTGGCGCACACGCCCGGTGTACAGACTGTAACGATATTCCCGGCTGGTTGCGTCGTAACGCGGATGAAACTGATCAGCCGCTTGTTCAAGTTCGAGTACTGCTATGCTATCGGGCAAAACTGCATTCAGCGCCCGCTGCAAACTGTCCATACCATGTCGCCAGTTTACATCGAAGGCAATGACTTGCCCGCTGGCGTGAACGCCCGCATCCGTGCGCCCGGCCCCAATCACCGCCCCCGGTTGCTCGATTCGGGTCAAGGCTGTTTCCAGCGTCCCCTGAATTGACGGCTCCCGATCGGGTGATTGGCGCTGAAAGCCGTGATAGTCCGTGCCATCGTAGGCGACCACGGCTTTGATGCGCATGTTACTTGGCCGGCGCCTCTTCGTCCACCAACTCCAGCTGCACCATTTCGGCGGCGTCGCCCTGGCGCGGCCCAAGTTTGTAGATGCGCGTGTATCCGCCGTTGCGGCTGGCATACTTCGGCGCGATCTCGTCAAACAACTTCTTAACGATCTCGTTGCCGTAGATGAAGCGGGCCGCCTGCCGTCGCGCGTTGACGACCTTGATCGGGTCGTTGGCTGCGAGGCTGCGCTTGGCCTTGGTGATCATCTTTTCGGCTTCATTGCGGATCGCATCGGCCTTCGCCTCGGTCGTCTGGATAGCGCCGTGGCGGAACAGTTCGGTGACCAGTCCGCGGCGCAGCGCCAGGCGCTGATCGGCGGAACGATTCAATTTCTTACCAGCTACACGATGTCGCATGTCTCAACATCCTCTCCAGGCGATTTACTCTTCAGTAGATTCTTCTTCGGGCAGATTGGCAATCGCACCCGAGGGCATATCGCCCGGTTTCAACAGGCCTTTGGCCAGCAGTTTGTCACGCAGTTCGGTCAGCGATTTCGCGCCGAAATTGCGGATCGTCAGCATGGCTTCTTCGCCCCGGCCGAGCATTTCCAGCACTTCGCCGACGTTGGTGATGCCTGTGCGCTTCAACGAGTTGAAGACACGCACCGACAGGTCCAGCTGCTCGATCGGAGTTTCGTAGATCTCTTGCGGGATCGCCGAGGTCGAAGTCGCAACTTCTTCCATGCGGATCTCTTCGGTCACACCGGCGACGAGGGAGAAGTGCTGCATCAGGATGCGGGCCGATTGGCTCAACGCTTCCTGCGGCCGCATCGTGCCGTCGGTCCAGACTTCCATGATCAACTTGTCGTAGTTGGTCATTTGACCCACGCGCGCGCGCTCGACGTCATAGTTACAACGCTTGACCGGGCTGTAGATCGCATCGACCGGGAGTTCGCCGATCGGCAAGCGGCCGCGCTCTTCGGCGGGGCTGTAGCCCCGCCCCGGCTCGACGGTGAGTTCCATCTCGAGCCGCGCTTTGTCGCTGTCGACCGTGAACAGATACAGGTCGGGATTGATGATTTCAACTTCCGGCGGGCACTGAATGTCGCCTGCGGTAACGGTGCCTTCGCCCCGAACTTCCAAGCGCAGGCGCACCGGCTCTTCGCCGTGCAACTTCACCCGCAGCTGCTTGATCTGCAAGATGACGAGCGTCATGTCTTCGCGAACGTGTGGAATGTCCGAGAATTCATGATGCACATCGCTCACGCGGATCGATGTGACGGCTGCGCCGGGCAGACTGCTCAACAACACGCGCCGCAAAGCGTTGCCCAGCGTAATGCCGTAGCCGCGCTCCAGCGGGCCGATGATGTAGCGCCCGTAATTCTTCGATGTGGCATCGGTCTCGATTTTCGGCAAGACCATGCTTAAACTAGACAATGGAGTCCTCCTGTAGCAACCGAACCATCAGGCCAACCGCTCGATTGCTTTAGAGAGTGGTGATTGGAAATCGGAGGTTGGAAACTGCACCGCTGTCCAATTTCTAACTTCCAATCTCCAACATCCACGTTAGCGCGAATAGTATTCGACGATGAGCTGTTCGTTCAGCGTGAGATCGATCTCTTCGCGGGACGGCCGAGTGATGACCTTGCCGCTGAGTTGGCTGGCTTCGAACGACAGCCACTTCGGCGGAACATATTCGGCCACTTCCTTGCCGACGTTCTTGAAGTACGCGGCTTTCTGGCTGGCCGGGTGAACGGAAATGACGTCACCCGCTTTGCACAGATACGCCGGCGCTGAGGTGCGGCGACCGTTCACATCAATGTGACCGTGCGCCACCAACTGCCGGGCTTGCGCGCGCGAAGTCGCCAGCCCCAGCCGGAACACAACGCTGTCCAGGCGGCTCTCGAGCAGCGACAACAGCATCGCGCCCGTGACGCCCTTGCTGCGCTGGGCGATCTGATAATAGCGGCGGAATTGCGCTTCCAGCACACCGTAAATGCGGCGCGCCTTCTGCTTCTCGCGCAACTGATTCAAATAGTCTGTGGACCGACCGCGTTTGAATTGGCTGGTCTTCCCGTGTTGACCAGGGGCATACCCGCGGCGCTCAATCGCACACTTCGGCGATAGACAGCGCGCGCCCTTCAAAAAGAGTTTTTCACCCTCGCGGCGGCACAGTTTACACACGGGACCGATTGTACGAGCCATGCGTCCTCCTGTACCTTTCTGAAAAGTCTAATATCTCGTGGTCGACAAGTCTTGGAAGTCTCATAGCCGATCGACCACAAGACTAATCGACCATGAGACGAAACGACAAACTAGACGCGGCGCTTCTTCGGCGGCCGGCAGCCGTTGTGCGGAATCGGCGTCACATCGGTGATCGAGCGCACGCGCAGACCACTGGCTTGCAACGCGCGGATAGCGGCTTCGCGGCCGGGGCCAGGGCCCTTCACGTAGACATCCACTTCCATCACGCCCATGTCCATCGCGATCTTGGCGGCGTTTTGGCCGGCCAATCGGGCGGCATACGGCGTGCTCTTGCGGCTACCCTTGAAGCCGGCCTGACCGGCGCTGCTCCAGGCCACCGCATTGCCATTCATATCCGTAATCGTCACGATCGTGTTATTGAAGCTCGAGTGAATGTGAGCGTGACCGTGTGCAGCTACGCGCTTGGTCTTCTTAGTCGTCGTGCGCTTGACTCGCTGAGTGCGACCCATACCTTATTGCTCCTTGATATCCTTATCGCCGTGAAACTCGATCGGCTGTGTGCGGCTTGATCAGCGCTTAGGCAACGGATGATGACTATCGACCTGCAACCGATTGAGCCACCACCAGCCGATCGAACACTTAGCCCGATTACTTCTTCTTGGCGCCGCGCCGTCGACCACGACCGGGAACCGTCTTCTTGATCCCTTTACGGGTGCGGGCATTGGTGCGCGAGCGTTGGCCGCGCGTCGGCAAATTGCGGCGATGCCGCAGACCGCGATACGCGCCGATTTCCGTCAGGCGCTTGATGTTCAGCGACACTTCACGCCGCAGATCACCTTCCACCTTGTGCTGCTTCTCGACGAGATCGCGCAGCAGGTTGGTCTCGGCCTCGGTCAAATCCTTAATGCGCGTGTCCGGACTAATGTGCGCCTGGGCCAGAATTTCCTGGCTGGTTGGCAGACCAATGCCATAAATATACGTCAAGCCAACTTCCACCCGCTTGTTGCGGGGCAGGTCAACGCCTGCGATACGTGCCATACATGTCCTCCGTTTACTCTAGCCCTGCACTTGCTTATGCTTCGGATTTTCGCAGATCACGCGCACTTTGCCCTTGCGCCGAATGATCTTGCACTTCGGGCAAATGCGTCGGACAGACGGTGAAACTTTCATGTCGATGACTCCTCTTGCCTACTTCGCGTTCTCAATCGCCGTTTTCACAGCGGCGGACACTTTTTCCATCGGCTGCGTGCCATCAATCAACGTCATCATCCGGCGCGCCTGATAGTATTCAATCAGCGGCGCCGTCTGCTCCAGATACACGTTGATGCGCTTCGCCTGAACTTCCGGCTTGTCATCGTCGCGCTGATACACTTCGCCGCTGCACACATCACACACGTTGTCGACCTTGGGCGGCTTGGTCTTGGCATTATAAATCTCGCCGCACTTCCGGCACGTCCAGCGATCACCCAACCGATCGAGCAACACTTCCTTCGGCGCATTGATGAAGAGCACGTGCCGAATTCGATCGCCCTTCTCTGCTAACAACTTCTCCAACGCTTCGGACTGGGCAACTGTCCGCGGGAAGCCATCAAACAAGATGCCCTTTTGTGTATCAGCATCTTTCATGCGTTCCCGCACCATCCCGATCGTTACATCATCCGGGACGAGTTTGCCTTCGTCCATGTACTTCTTGGCGAGTTGGCCAAGTTCCGTCTGCTTCTTCAAATGCTCGCGGAACAAGTCACCAGTTGCAACGTGCGCCAGGCCGAGTGCTTCCTTCAATCGAGCGGCCTGCGTGCCCTTGCCAACTCCGGGCGGTCCGAACAGGATCAAATAGTCTGCCATGTGTCTCCAGACCTTTCTCTCCCCCGCCGCTAGTCCGACGTTTACTTGATGAAGCCCTCGTAGTGGCGCATTGTCAACTGCGCTTCGAGTTGCCGCATCGTGTCGAGCACCACACCGACCACGATCAGTAAGCCCGTGCTCAGAATTGAGAAGTTCACGGCGTTATCGATCAAACCGGTGATCGAAATCAGGAACGGCAACACCGAGATCAAACCCAGGAACAGTGCACCAACCAGTGTAATGCGGCGAGTCACCCCGTTCAAGTATTCCTCAGTGCGCGCGCCCGGTCGAATCCCCGGAACAAAGCCACCCTGCTTTTGCAGCGTATCCGGCAGATTCTGCTGCTGAACCATCACGTCGGTGTAGAAGTACGTGAAGCCTACAACCAACAGGAAGTACAGAATCCAGTAAATGAACGACAGGCTGTGCCGACCGCCGCTGAAAATATTCACCACTGTGGTAAAGAACGACGCTACACCTGGATCCGGCGAACCGGCGAAAATCTGGGCAATGATGGCCGGTAGTGTTAGGATCGACTGCGCGAAGATCAGCGGAATCATGCCCGCCATGTTGACCTTCAACGGAATGTGCGTCGAACCACCACCGTACACCTTGCGCCCGCGTACCCGTTTACCATACTGCACCGGAATGCGACGTTGACCTTCCTGCACCACCACAATCACTAGCACGATCGCGACGATAATGATCACGAACGCCAGCAGCGAGAAGACGGCCTTCGTCGGGTCAGCCAACAATTGCGCGATGTTCTGCGGCAAGCGCGCAACGATACCACCAAAGATGATGATTGACAAGCCCTGTCCAATGCCCTGCTCGGTGATCAACTCACCAAGCCAGATGGCGAAGAATGTACCGGCTGTCATCGTTAACACCACCGAGAGGCTGGGCAAGAAGTTGCCTTCTGCGAAGAAACCCGGAATCACTTCCTGGCCCGCGCTGCTGAAGATGCGCACCTGGCCAATGGCTGACAACATCGCCATCGGAACGGTGAGGATATACGTGTACGTCTCCATCTTCTTGCGGCCGGCCGAGCCCTCTTCTTTCATCATGCGCTCCAGCGCCGGGATCACGCCGCCCAGCAACTGGATAATAATCTGCGCTGTGATGTAGGGATAGACACCCATCGCCAGCACCGAGAAGTTGGATACTGCGCCGCCCGACAACAAGTTGATGACATTGGCCAGCGCACCCACGCCCGAAGACGTGCTAAACAGGCTGTTCAATGCGGCCTGGTTAACGCCCGGAACCGGCACGTGCGCCGCCAGACGATAGACCACCAGAATCAACAGCGTGAAGATTATTTTCTTCCGCAGGTCGGGGAGTGCAAATGCACTTCGAACGGCTGAAATCATCGTTTATCTCCGTACCGCCACCGGCGACAACGCCACCGATGAATTAGAGCGGCAGAATCTCGATTGAACCACCCGCCGCTTCGATCTTCTGGCGAGCAGTCTCACTGATCCGATGGGCCTTCACCGTCAACGCCTTGCTGACTTCACCGCGGCCCAACACTACCACCGGCGTACCGGCCGAATGAATCAAACCGGCTTCGGTCAACGCCATCGGATTAATCTCCGCACCAGCCGTGAACTCGTTCAAATCGTCGACGTTTACCGGCGCGTAGTGGATCTTGTTGCGCGAAGTGAAACCCACACCGCGCACGAACGGCAGCTTACGCACCAACGGCAGGTTACCGCCTTGATGGTACGGAGCCTTTGTCCCACCCGATCGAGCGTGCTGGCCCTTCTTACCACGACCCGCGTATGTACCCTGCCCCGAACCGAGGCCGCGACCGACACGCTTCTTCTTCGTTACTGAACCCTCAGCGGGTTTGATGTCGTGCAGTTTCATTTGACTTCCTCAACCGATACCAAAAAGGCCACTTGATGGATCATGCCACGCGCCACCGGCCCATCCACGTGCTCGACGGTCTGGTGCATGCGGCGCAGGCCCAATGCCCGCACGGTGCGCTTGTGGCGCTCCGAATACTTTGTCGGGCTCTTAATCAACGTGACACGCAGCTTCGCGCCCGCGCTCTCAGGCTTGTTGGACATTGCGACGCCTCCAGAACGGCATGACTTCATCGGCATTCTTGCCGCGGACCTGCGCCAACTTCTCCGGGCTCTTCATCGATTCGAGGCCCAACAGCGTGGCGCGGATCATGTTCAACTGATTGCTGCTGCCCAGCGACTTGGTCAGGATGTCGCGCACACCGGCCGTTTCCAGCACGGCGCGGACACCGCCGCCCGCGATAACGCCGGTACCGGGCGAAGCCGGCTTGAGCAAAATCTTGGAACCGCCGAATTTGACGGTCACTTCGTGCGGGATGGTCGTACCGGCCAGGGTCACCGGATGCATCGCGCGGCGCGCACGCTCGGTCGCCTTGCGGATGGCTTCTGGCACACCACGGCTCTTGCCTACGCCCACACCGACGTTGCCCTTGTTGTCACCGGCCACGACGACGACGCGGAACGCAAAGCGGCGGCCACCTTTGATGACCTTCGCCACACGCGAGATATTCACGACGCGTTCGTCGAGTTCATCTCGCGGCTCAATATCGGCACGCTTCTCTTGTCGTTTTGCCATGTGTCGCTCCTAGAACTCCAGCCCAGCTTCGCGGCTGGCATCGGCCAACGCTTTGATCTGGCCCTGATATTTGTAGCCGCCGCGATCGAATACGACCTTCTTGACGCCCGCCGCCTTGGCTCGCTCGGCCAACGCCTTACCGACCAGCTGCGCGCGTTCAATGCCCTTCTTGCCGGTCACCTGCGTTCGCAGATCGGCATCTACCGTCGAGGCCGACACAATCGTGTGGCCCTTGGTGTCGTCGATCACCTGTGCATAAATATTCGCCAGGCTGCGGAACACGTTCAGGCGCGGCTGCTCCGGCGTACCGTTAACCTTGCCGCGCACGCGGCGATGGCGATGTTGTCGTGCTTCATTGCGTGATTTAGCCATGGATCAACCTCACTTACCCGCCGACCTTACCGGCCTTGCCAGCCTTGCGCCGGACGACCTCTGTCGAGTAACGAATGCCCTTGCCCTTGTACGGCTCAGGTGGACGCAGCGAACGAATCTCGGCGGCGATTTCGCCAACCTTTTCCTTGTCGATGCCTTCGATCGCGATCGTCTTGGCCTTGGGATCGGCGTCGATTTTGATGCCGTCGGGCGGTTCGATCATGATCGGGTGCGAATAGCCCAAATACAGCATCAGGCGCTTGCCTTGCATCTCGGCGCGATAGCCCACGCCTTCAACCGCCAGGGTCTTCTTGAAGCCGTGCGTGACGCCTTCGACCATGTTGTTGAGCAGCGCGCGCGTCAACCCGTGCAACGCCTTAGTCTGGCGCTCATCGTTAGGCCGCACGACCCGTACTTCATTGCCCTGAACTTCGATCGTCAAACTCGGATCGAACGATCGGGCGAGTTCACCTTTCGGGCCCTTGACTTTCACTTCCGGCCCGTTAACTTTCACTTGGACACCGGCTGGAACCAGCACGGGTTTCTTACCAATACGCGACATCACAACCTCCGAAGCAGAAATCTGCGACCGCTGTACGGTCTACCAGACGTGGCACAGCACTTCACCGCCGACACCGAGACGGCGGGCTTGCTGACCGGTGATCACACCTTTGGGCGTCGACAGGATGGCAATGCCCATACCCGACAAAACCCACGGCACGTCGCCCTTTTGCGTGTACACTCGGCAACCCGGCTTGCTGACGCGCCGGACACCGGTAATTGCGGGCACACGATGACGCCGATCGCCCACATACTTCAGCCACATCCGCAGTGTAGACTGCGATCGGCCTTCTTCTTGGGCCACTTCATAATCCTGAATATAACCCTCTTCTTTCAGGATGGTTGCAATCGCGACCTTCAGGCGGCTGCTCGGCATAGCCACGGTGCTGTGACCAACCGCCGAGGCATTGCGCACACGGGTAAGCATATCGCCGATGGGATCTGAAACGCTCATTCGTACACTCCTCTGCATCCGAGTAGAGACAGCCCGACCAACTGCTGGCTGGCGACCGCTCGACTTACCAGCTAGACTTCACGACGCCCGGGATTTGCCCCTGCAGCGACGCTTCGCGGAAGCAAATGCGGCACATATCGAAGCGGCGCATGTAGCCCCGCGGCCGACCGCACAACCGGCAGCGATGCCGGACTTGCACTGCAAACTTGCGATTGCTCTCGCGATTGACAATTGACTTCTTCGCCATGGCTTAGTTTCTCCTGAAGGGCATCCCGACGAGTTCCAGCAGCCGGCGGCCCTCGTCGTCGGTCCGCGCCGACGTCACGATCGTGATTTCCATGCCGCGCAGCATATCGATCTTGTCGTATTGAATTTCCGGGAACAACAGTTGCTCGCGCAAGCCCAGCGTATAATTGCCGCGACCGTCGAAGCAGTCGTCAGGAATACCGCGGAAGTCACGGATGCGGGGCAACGCGGCGTTGCACAATCGATCGAGAAACGCCCACATCTTCGGCCCGCGCAGCGTCACCTTCGCACCGATCTGGCGACCTTCGCGCAACTTGAAGTTCGCGATCGATTTGCGCGCCGCGGTCAGCACCGGCTTTTGGCCCGTAATGAGCTGCAAATCGGCCACAGCGCCGTCTAGAATCTTGGGGTTATCCAGCGCCTTGCCGGCGCCGATGTTGACCACAATCTTCTGAATGCGTGGCACTTGCATCACCGTGCTGTACTGGAACTCTTTCATCAGAGTCGGAACGATCTCTGCTTTGTATCGCTGCTGTAAATTCGGCATGTCACAACTCCGTTAATGGCTCGCCTTAGGCGATATCCGCACCGCAACTGCGGCAGACACGCACCTTGCTCTCGCCGTCAAGACGATAGCCGACGCGGGTCGGTTCATTGCACTTCGGGCAGACCAGCATCACATTCGACAGACTCACGGGCGCTTCAAACTCGATAATGCCCGCCTGGGTCTTGCCGCGTCCAGCCTGCACCGGCTTCTGGTGCTTCTTGACGATGTTCGCGCCGGCCACCACGACCCGATTGTCCTTCGCGTCGATCCGCTGCACCTGGCCACGCACACCTTTGCTCTCACCGGTGATAATCATCACCGTATCACCCTTCTTGATCTTAGCCATGCTACTCCTCCGTGGACGGGGCACCGAAATGCCCGATCACAACGTCTCCGGTGCTAACGACACGATCTTCATAAAACCCTTGTCGCGCAGTTCGCGCGCCACCGGTCCGAAAATGCGCGTACCTTTGGGGTTCAGCGATTCCGGATCGATGATGACGGCCGCATTGTCGTCGAAGCGAATGTGGCTGCCATCGGGCCGATCGTATTCCTTGGCGGTGCGGACGATCACGGCCTTGACCACGTCGCCCTTCTTCACCGCGGCATTCGGCGCAGCCTTCTTCACGGCGCAAACGATAATGTCTCCCACGTAGCCGTAGCGCCGGGTCGAGCCGCCCATGATGTGAATGCACATGAGTTCTTTTGCGCCAGTATTATCGGCGACGGTGAGTCGCGTCTGTAGCTGGATCATGACTACGCCTCCGCCTTCGAGATGATCTTCTCAACGGCCCAGCGCTTCTCGCGGCTCATCGGTTGGGCTTCAACAATCTGCACCACGTCGCCCTCTTTGGCCACGTCGTTAGGATTGTGCGCCTTGTACTTCGTCGTGCGGCGCACAACTTTGTTATACAACGGATGGCGCTTGAGCGATTCCACCGTTACCACGACCGTCTTCTGCATCTTATCGCTGGTCACGCGACCGACGAGACGCTTGCGTTGTTCCCTCATTTTGCCACCCCTTCACTTGCCAGCGCGGCCAGTTCACGTTCATGCAGAACCGTCTTCATCCGAGCGATATCGCGGCGCAGCGACGTCATCCGATTGTGATCCGCCAGCTGTCCCGACGCCCACTGGAAGCGCAGGTTAAACAGTTCTTGATACGTCGACTCGAGTTTGGCCTCGATCTCTTTAACATCCAGATTGCGCAATTCACTGATCTGCATGGCCCTACGCTCCCGTGCCACCGCCGGCGGTTAAATCGCGCCGCCCGATGATCTGCGTCTTGATCGGCAGTTTGTAGGCCGCCAGCTTCAGCGCTTCGTGCGCCGTTGCGTCGTCCAAGCCACCGATTTCCAGAATAATGCGGCCCGGCTTAATCACGGCCACGTAATGATCGACCGCGCCCTTGCCTTTACCCATGCGGGTCTCGGCCGCTTTCTTGGTCACCGGCTTGTCCGGGAAAATGCGGACCCACATCTTGCCGCGCCGCTTCACGAAACGCACGATCGCGCGGCGAGCCGCCTCGATCTGTCGCTGCGTCATCCAGCACGGCTCCAGCGCCTGCAAACCCAGATCACCGAAGACCACCTCGACGCCGCGCAGTTCCTTGCCCGTCATGCGTCCACGCTGTTGCTTGCGCCACTTTACGCGCTTTGGCATCAACATAGCTTCACACTCCAATCAATCATTCGTAGGAGTCAACCGATCGGTTGACTCGCGGGCGAACCCCAAGCTCGCCCCTACGGAATCATCATGCATTCGCCTGAGCGGCGGCCGCAGTCGTTTCGGTCTTCGCTTCCGGCAGAATTTCGCCTTTATAGATCCACACCTTGATACCGATGCGGCCATAGGTCGTCAGCGCTTCGGCCCGCGCGAAGTCGATGTCGGCGCGGAGGGTGCTGCGTGGCACGCGGCCTTCCATGACGGTCTCGCGACGCGCCATTTCTGACCCGGCCAAGCGACCCGAGCACACGATCTTGACGCCTTCGGCGCCCATGCGCATCGCTTGCTGAACGGCGCGCTTCATCGCGCGGCTGTGGCTGATCCGGCGCTCGATCTGGCCGGCGATATTCTCCGCGACCAGTTGCGCTTCCATATCAGGCTTCTCAATCTCGGTGATTTCGAGCTTGACCTTCTTGCCCGTCTTCTGCTCCAGCGATTCGCGCAGCTTCTTCACCGCCTCGCCCTTGCGACCGATGATGATGCCGGGCTTAGCCGTGAACACGTTGACGATCAGCTGATTCGGGAAGCGTTCAATCCCGATCTTGGACACGCCCGCGGCGCTGACTTTCTCGCGGATGAACTTGCGCAGATCGAAATCTTCCGCCAACAACTGGGCATACTGCGTGCCCTTCTTGGCGTACCAGCGCGCATTCCAATCGCGAATGACGCCTAAGCGAAAACCGTAAGGATGGACTTTGCGACCCAAGTGGCCCCCTATCTAGCCGACCGGCTATGCTTTCTCAGTTAAAACGACTGTGACGTGCGAGGTCTTGCGCGTGATTGGCTTGAACCGACCACGAGCGCCAAACCGACGCCACTGGCGGCGCGGACCTTCATCGGCCCGGATTTCCGTCACGAACAAATCGCTGCGTGACAGGCCCAGGTTCTCTTCCGCGTTCGCCATCGCCGACGCGACCGTCTTGTAGACGACGCGCGCCGGTTTGTTCGGCAGGAACTTCAACACTGCAAGCGCCTTCTCAACCTGCAGACCACGCACCTGATCGATGACCAGGCGGGTCTTGCGCGGCGAAATGGCGGCAAAGCGCGTAATCGCGCGGGCTTCAGTGATAACGGCCATGCTTTACCTAACCTTTCCCGCCTTCGACCTTCGTCGTCGCGCCTTCGGCCTTTTCCTTCGTCGTGTGACCACGGAAGGTGCGGGTCGGCGCGAACTCGCCCAGCTTGTGACCAACCATGTTTTCAGTCACATAGATTGGCACGTGGCGGCGACCATCATGGACAGCCAGCGTATGGCCGACCATCTGCGGGAAGATCGTCGAAGCGCGCGACCAAGTGCGGATGACTTTCTTGTCACCCGAGCGGTTCATGGCTTCAATTTTCTTTAAGAGCTTGGGCTGAACAAACGGCCCCTTCTTCAACGATCGTGACATCTCAACCTCCGCGTTTAGCGACGCTTCTTACCACGGCGCCGGACGATTAGGAAATTCGTGCGCTTGTTGACGCGCGTCTTGCGACCCAATGTCGGCTTACCCCACGGGCTCTTCGGGCCCGGCATACCGATCGGGGCGCGGCCTTCACCACCACCATGCGGGTGGTCACGGGGGCTCATCGCCGATCCGCGCACTGTCGGGCGGATGCCCAGATGGCGCTTGCGACCAGCCTTGCCCAACTTCACGTTACCGTGATCAATATTGCTAACCTGGCCAACGACCGCGTAGCAACTCTGCAGCACCTTGCGCATTTCGCCCGAAGGCAAACGCAGGGTGGCATAATCGCCTTCCTTCGCCAGCAGCTGCGCCGACGCACCTGCCGAGCGGACCATCTGTGCACCCTTGCCCGGCTGCAACTCGACGTTGTGAACAATCGTACCGAGCGGCATGTTGGCCAGGGGGAGGCAGTTACCCGGTCGGACTTCAACGCCAGGACCGCTGAACACCGTATCGCCCACTTTCAATTCGGCTGGAGCGATGATGTAGCGCTTCTCGCCATCCGCATAGAACAATAGCGCGATGCGGGCCGTGCGGTTCGGATCGTATTCGATCGCGGCGACCTTGGCCGGAATGTTGTGCTTATCGCGCTTGAAATCGACGAGGCGATAGGCTTGCTTGTGACCGCCGCCTTGATGGCGAACGGTAACCTTGCCGTACGAGTTGCGGCCGGCGCGCTTGCGCTTGTCGGTCAGCAGCGACTTCTCAGGCTTGGTCTTGGTAATATCTTCAAAGGTATCGCCCGTCATGCCACGACGGCCGGGCGAAGTGGGTTTATACTTTTTAATCGGCACGATGACTGCTCCTTATCGACCTTAGACGCCTTCGAACAATTCGATCTGCTGCCCGGCCTGCACAGTCACGATCGCCTTCTTCCAGCCCGACGCCCTGACCTTCTGCTGCGCCTTCTTGCCGACGGCGCGGCTGCGCGGGTTGCGGCGGCGCTTCGCCGGTTGATTCATCAGGTTGACCGCCACAACGTTCACTTTGAAAATCGTTTCGACGGCATCCTTGACCAATTGCTTGTTCGCGCGCTCATCCACTTCAAACGCGTACTGACGCAGGTCCTTCAGATACATCGTCTTTTCGGTTTGCAGCGGGCGCTTGAGAACTTCATACAGATGCATGACTCACCTCGCCTAGCCCAACAGGTTGTCGATCACGTCGAGCGCGCTCTTGGGCAACAACACGGTTTCATGGCCCATCAGATCACGCACGTTCAAATATTGCGCCCGCAGATACTTCGCGTTGTCGAGATTGCGGACCGAGAGTTCCACATTGACGTTGCTGTCGGACAGCAACACCAGCGTCTTGCGGCCCGCCTTAATGTTCACCAGCACCGACGCCATGGTCTTGGCGCTGGGCTTCTCGAAATCCAGCTGATCGACCACGACGATGCCGTGATCGGCGGCCTTCGCGCTCAACGCCGAGCGCAGCGCGCCGTGGCGCATGCGGAGCGGCATCTTCTGGCTGAAGTCACGATTGACTGGACCGAAGACGTTACCGCCGCCCTTCCAGTGCGGAGCCTTGCGGCTGCCCTGACGCGCACGACCGGTGCCCTTTTGCTTCCACATCTTGCGCGTGCTGCCATGCACTTCACTGCGATTCTTGGTCTTGGCATTGCCCTGGCGCGCATTCGCCAACTGGCGCGTGAGCGCTTGATGCATCAACGGCACGTTGACGGGCGCTTCAAACACGGCCGGATTCAGTTCAATTTCACCGACGATTTCGCCGGACATATTCAGCATCGGGATTTTCATCGCTATACTCCCTACTTCTTCCGCGTCTCGGTGATCATCACCAGACCGCCGACCGCGCCGGGCACTGAACCACGAATCCCCAGCAAATTGCGTTCGGCATCCACCAGGACGATCGTGAGGTTCTGGCTCGTAATGCGCTCGACGCCATAGTGACCAGCCATGCGCTTGCCCTTGTGAATCTTACCGGGCGTGGTGCCAGGGCCGATCGAGCCAGAGGTGCGCGTGCGGTCCGATTGACCGTGCGTGCGCGGACCACCACCAAAACCGTGGCGCTTCACCAGACCGCCGAAACCGCGGCCCTTCGACGTACCAATCACGTCCACGCGCTCACCCAGTTGGAAGAGTTCCACTGTCAGTTTCTGGCCTTCGGCGTAGCCTTCTTCCGGCTTCGCGCGCAATTCACGCAGCACCTTCAACGCCGGGACTTCCGTCGCCAGCGTGCGGCGCTTGGCGTGCTTGTCATCGGTCTTCAGCAGACCCAGGTGACCGCGCTCGCCGCGCGTTAACTTCGTGGCCTTCTTCGGCGTCTCAAAACCGATCTGAATCGCCGCGTAGCCTTCCTTCTCCGCCGAGCGGATCTGCGTCACATAGCAGGGACCGGCTTCAATAACGGTCACCGGCTCGATCTCGCCGCTCGCGTTGAAGATTTGGGTCATGCCCAATTTGCGACCAAGTAAACCCTTCATGAATCCTCCGAATGATAAGGGACTGTCAGCTTAGGGTGCGCTGCATCATCCCTCAAGCTCGATCAAGCCGGGCGCCCAGTAGGCTGCCACCAACCGATCGGCTTGCCAAGCGATTTAGAGATTAATCTCGATATCAACGCCCGCGGGCAGGTTCAACCGCATCAGCGTGTCAATCGTCTTTGAATCAGGATCAACCACATCGATCAGGCGCTTGTGCGTCCGAATTTCAAAATGCTCGTGGCTGTCCTTGTCAATATAGGCGCTGCGGCGAACCGTGAAGCGCTCCAGTTTCGTCGGCAGTGGCACGGGACCTACTACGGTCGCGCCAGTGCGTTCTGCCGTCTCGACGATGCGCTGCGCCGATTGATCGAGCACGCGATGATCGTAAGCCTTGAGGCGAATTCGAATTCTCTGCTTGGCCATGCTGTTTGTTTCCTTTGTGCCCCGCATAAGCAGATGGCGCTCAGTGAGCCGCCATCTGCCATACGTTGATTGCGACTAGCCTAACACCTTGGTGATGACACCCGCACCGACCGTCAACCCACCTTCACGAATCGCGAAGCGCGAGCCTTGCTCCAACGCCACCGGCGTGATCAACTTCACGCTCATCTTGATGTTGTCGCCCGGCATCACCATCTCCACGCCCGCCGGCAAGGTGATCTCGCCCGTCACATCCATCGTCCGGATGTAGAACTGCGGCCGATACCCACTCACGAACGCCTTGTGCCGCCCGCCTTCTTCCTTCTTCAACACGTACACTTCCGCGTCAAAGTCGCGGTGCGGTTTGATTGAGTTCGGCTTGGCCAACACCATGCCGCGCTCCACTTCGTCGCGCTCGATGCCGCGCAGCAGCAGACCCGCATTGTCACCCGCTTCCGCATCGTCCAAGACCTTGTGGAACATTTCCATCGAGGTCACCACCGTCTGCCGCGTTTCGTCCCGCAGACCCACGATCTCGATCGGGTCACCCGGCTTGATCACGCCGCGCTCGACACGCCCGGTCACCACGGTGCCACGGCCTTTGATCGAGAACACGTCTTCCACCGGCATCATGAACGGCTTGTCGATCTCGCGCTTCGGCGTCGGGATGTATTCATCCACCACCCGCATCAGTTCGTTGATCGATGCGTACGCCGGCGAGTTCGGGTCCTGGCTGGTCTCATTCAACGCCGCCAACGCACTGCCCCGCACAATCGGCGTTTCGTCGCCCGGGAAGCCCTGGCTCGTCAACAGTTCGCGCAGTTCCAGTTCGACCAGTTCCAGCAGTTCGGGGTCGTCCATCATGTCGACTTTGTTCAAATACACCACGATCGCCGGCACTTCCACTTGCCGCGCCAGCAGCACGTGCTCGCGCGTCTGCGGCATCGGGCCATCCGGCGCCGCCACCACCAGAATCGCGCCATCGACCTGCGCCGCACCGGTGATCATGTTCTTGATGTAGTCCCGGTGACCGGGCATGTCGACGTGCGCGTAGTGCCGCTTCTCGGTTTCATATTCCACGTGCGCAATGTTGATCGTGATGCCGCGCTCTTTTTCTTCCGGCGCGTTGTCGATCGAGTCGAACGACCGGAACGAGGCCAACTTCTTCAACCCCAATACCTTGGTGATGGCCGCCGTCAGCGTCGTCTTGCCGTGGTCGATGTGCCCCATCGTCCCCACGTTTACGTGCGGCTTGGAACGATCATAATGCTGCTTCGACATGGATTCCTCCTGTTAGTCTCTTAGCGGGCCCGCGCCGGTTCGCGCTTACCCTTCAAAATTTCTTCGGCTACTGATTCGGACACTTGAGCGTAGTGCTCAAATTCCATCGTAAACGTACCGCGCCCCTGCGTCGATGACCGCAGGTCGGTCGCGTAACCAAACATATTCGCCAGCGGCACGTGGGCTTTAATCGCCTGCACACCACCCGGCCGCGGCTCCATGCCCTCGATTTGACCACGGCGTGACGACAAGTTGCCGATCACATCGCCGGTGTATTCATCGGGCACGGTTACTTCCACCTTCATAATCGGTTCGAGCAAGACCGGCTTGGCTCGCGACGCGCCTTCTTTCAACGCCATCGAGGCCGCGATCTTGAACGCCATTTCATTCGAGTCGACTTCGTGATATGAACCGTCGACCAGCGTTGCCTTGAGGTCCACCATCGGATAACCGGCGATAACGCCCGATTCCATGGCCTCACGCACACCCTTTTCAACGGCGGGCACGTATTCTTTCGGCACCGTTCCGCCGATAATGCCGTTCTCGAATTCGAAACCCTTGCCCTTTTCGAGCGGTTCGAGTTCGAGCCAAACGTGACCGTACTGACCGCGACCACCCGATTGGCGCACGAAGCGACCTTCGACCTTGACGGACTTAGTGATCGTTTCGCGATAAGCAACCTTGGGGCGGCCAACATTCGCCTGCACGCGATATTCGCGCAACATGCGATCGACCAGCACTTCGAGGTGCAACTCGCCCATACCGGCGATCAACGTCTGCGCGGTATTCTCGTCGGTGCGAACACGGAACGTCGGATCCTCTTCGGATAATCGGCGCAACGCTTCGCCCATCTTGTCCTGATCGGCCGTTGTCTTAGGCTCGATAGCGATTTCGATCACTGGATCGGGGAACGTAATCGATTCGAGCACGAGCGGATTATCGGGATCGCACAGCGTATCGCCCGTGAATGAATCCTTCAACCCCAGCGTCGCGCCGATGTCGCCCGCATACACCATGGTCTGCTCTTCGCGGCGATCGGCGTACATGCGCAACACACGGCCCAGACGTTCCTTGCGGCGCTTCGACGAATTGCTGACCGTCTCGCCGACTTCAACCTGGCCGGAATACACACGGAAGTAGGCCAAGCGACCAACGTAAGGGTCAGCCACGATCTTGAAGACCAGCGCGCAGAACGGCTCTTTGTCGTCGCAATGGCGCGGCTCAGTTTCGCCCGTATGCGGATTCGTACCAGTGACCGCCGGAATTTCCAACGGCGAAGGCAAGTAGTCAATCACGGCGTCGAGCATCGGCTGAACGCCTTTGTTCTTCAAACTGGAACCACACAACACCGGGAAAATCTTGCCTGCAATGGTCGCCTTGCGGAGCGCCTGCTTCAAATCTTCAACGGGGATTGCTTCACCTTCGAGGTAACGATGAGTCAAATCATCGTCGGTTTCAGCAATACGTTCAATCAGGGTATCATGCGCGGCTTTGGCTTCGTCGAGCATGTCGGCCGGAATGTCGCGCTCTTCCATGGTCAGACCAAGATCATCAACCCAGTGAATCGACTTCATCTTGAAGAGGTCGATGATGGCCTTGAACTCGGCCTCGCGCCCGATCGGAAGTTGCAGGGGCAGCGCATTCGCGCCGAGTCGCTCCTTGATCGAGTTGACGCTGCGATAGAAATCTGCGCCAACGCGATCCAGTTTATTGATAAAACACACGCGGGGTACGCGATACCGATCAGCCTGGCGCCACACCGTTTCCGATTGCGGCTCCACGCCTTGCACGCCGTCAAAGACCACGACACCGCCATCCAACACGCGCAGCGAGCGCTGTACTTCAGCGGTGAAGTCGATGTGACCGGGCGTGTCAATGATATTGATCTGATAATCGCGCCATTCACACGTAATCGCGGCGGCGGTGATGGTGATGCCGCGCTCACGCTCCTGCTCCATCCAGTCCGTTACCGTTGTGCCGTCGTCAACATTACCAATACGATGGGTTTTGCCTGTATAAAACAAAACCCGCTCGGTCGTCGTTGTCTTACCGGCGTCTATGTGCGCAATGATACCAATATTGCGCATGAGTTCGAGCGGGAATTCCCGTGTCATGATCTAAAACCTAACCTACGGTTGGAAAGATGGCGGGTTTCTATCTTGACAGACCTGACTCGCCGCCATCAAAACCAAAACTAAATTTAAGAGATTACCAACGGAAGTGAGCGAAGGCCCGATTGGCCTCGGCCATCTTGTGCGTTTCTTCGCGCTTCTTGATCGCCGCACCGTTACCAGCGGCTGCATCCATGAATTCGCCAGCCAGCTTTTCCATCATCGACTTGCCACCGCGCGAGCGCGCTGCGCCCAACAACCAGCGCATCGCCAGCGTATTGCGGCGGTCCGCCGGCACTTCAACCGGCACTTGATACGTTGCACCACCGACGCGGCGCGGCTTGACTTCGATCTGCGGCGTAGCATTCTTCATCGCCTGCTCGAAGACTTCCAGCGGCGGGCGCTTGGCGCGCTGCTCGATCAGATCGAACGTGCCGTACATGATGCGCTGCGCGGTTGACTTCTTGCCGCGCATCATCATGCGGTTGATGAACATCGAAACCAACACACTGTTGTAGCGAACATCTGGAATGACTTCGCGCTTAACGGCGCGTGTACGACGTGACATGAATCTCTCCTGAAACCCTTACGCGGCCTTTTGCTTGGGTCGCTTGGAACCATACTTCGATCGGCCTTGCGAGCGCTTCTCAACGCCAGCGGTGTCGAGGCTGCCACGGACGATGTGATAGCGAACGCCCGGCAAGTCCTTCACGCGGCCACCGCGCACCAGAACCACCGAGTGTTCCTGCAGGTTGTGACCTTCGCCCGGAATGTAGGCGGTGACTTCGATGCCGTTCGACAAGCGAACACGCGCGACCTTGCGCAACGCCGAGTTCGGCTTCTTGGGCGTCTGGGTACGGACCACGGTGCACACGCCGCGTTTCTGCGGTGCGCCCTTGGGCCGACGACCACGGCGCTGCGTGAATGAGTTCCACGTGAACTGCAGCGCGGGCGCCTTACTCTTGCCCTTCTTGAACTTGCGGCCCTTGCGAATCAGCTGATTAATCGTTGGCACTTACATTTCCTCCGTGAAGAAAGGCCATCTGAGTACTGAACGATGGCCCTTCCTCGAAAGCAACACAGTCGTTCCTAGGTTGTAGATGAGGGTCGGGGACTATGGCCGACGCTCATCACTCAGCGGCGCGAGATGTTACCATAGCGTAAGCAATCTGTCAACCCTTTTCGACGTGATTTTTGTCACATCTAAGGTCGAAAGACTACAGTGCGTCATCACCGTCCAGCCCGCCCAGCAACCCCATGCTGAGTTTGGGCACGCGCTGCTTTTCTTCATCTTTACCAAAGCGCATCACTTCGCCCGCATCCGTAATCGCTTCGACAGCCAGCCCCAGCGATTGCATTTCCTTCACCAGCACCCGGAACGAAGCGGGAATACCCGGCTCTTCAATGCGCTCGCCCTTGACGATCGATTCATAAGTCTTGACGCGGCCTTGCACATCGTCCGACTTCACGGTAAGCATTTCCTGCAGCGTGTGTGCCGCACCATATGCTTCCAATGCCCACACTTCCATTTCGCCGAAGCGCTGGCCACCGAACTGCGCCTTGCCGCCCAACGGCTGCTGCGTGACGAGTGAGTACGGACCAGTCGATCGCGCGTGAACTTTGTCTTCCACCAAGTGCGCCAGTTTCATGATCGTAATCACGCCGACGGTTACGGGTTGATCGAAGGCGTCACCAGTCTTGCCGTCGTACAACTTCATCTTACCCAGCGTTGGCAGCGGATCATTCAACTCCAGGCTAACCTGATTGGCTTTCACCTTCACATCCGCCGCAGGCGCCGACATCATATCGACATCGTGTTCTTTAAGCCACAAGCGCAAGCACGCATCCACCGCGGTCGGATCGGACTGTTTGCGAATATCGTAAGCACGAGCATCGCCTTCGAAAACGAGGATTTGGTCGGCATTCAAGCCGTTTTCGCTCAGCCATTCTCGTACAACGGCCCGCCGCGCGTAGGCCAAATCCGAGCCGATCAGATCGAGATCGTAGTCTTTGCCGGATAGCAACTCAGATAGATACAGTCGGCGGACATCGTCGTCGTCTTCAAATTCGTTATCCTGCTCTTCAACGTTCTGTTCCCTCAGCCAATCCCAAGCACGCTGAGTGTACTTGTGCCACGCGACATCAATCATCCAGGCACGTGCCAATTCGGCTTCAATTTCGACTTCGTCTGCGCCATCAAACACCGGCGTGATCGCGCGGAAGCCCAATCGGTCTGCCGCCCAACCCAGGTGAACTTCCAGAATCTGGCCGATGTTCATACGGCCGGGCACGCCCAACGGGTTCAAGATGATGTCGACGGGTGTGCCGTCTTCAAGGAACGGCATGTCCTCAACAGGTACGACCTTGGAGATAACGCCTTTGTTGCCGTGCCGACCGGCCATCTTGTCGCCTTCGGTCAGCTTGCGCTTCTGAGCCACTGAGACACGCACCATCTTGTCAACGCCCGCGGGCAAGTCACGATACTCATCGCGGGTGAAGATCTTGACGTCGACGACCTTGCCGTGCTCGCCGTGCGGCAGGCGCAACGAAGAGTCCTTCACTTCGCGGGCCTTCTCACCAAAGATCGCGCGAAGCAGTTTCTCTTCCGGCGACAATTCCTTCTCGCCTTTCGGCGTGATCTTGCCGACGAGAATATCGTTCGGACCGACTTCCGCGCCAATGCGGACGATACCGTCTTCGTCGAGATCCTTCAATGCTTCCTCGCCGACATTCGGAATGTCATGCGTGATTTCTTCCGGCCCGAGCTTCGTATCGCGTGCTTCGACTTCGTGTTTCTCAATGTGGATCGACGTAAACTTGTCGTCACGCACGAGCCGCTCACTGATCAGGATGGCGTCTTCATAGTTGCCGCCTTCCCACGAAATGAAGGCGCACAACACGTTCTGCCCCAAGGCCAGCATACCATCCGACGTGCTGGATGAGTCCGCTAACACGTCGCCCTTCTTAACACGCTGACCTTTACGAACCGTAGGCCGCTGATCGATGCAAGTACTCTGATTGCTGCGATTGTACTTGCGCAGTTTGTAGGACTTTTTGCCCTTCTTAGTTTGGACTTCGACAGTCTTGCCGGTGACGCTGATAACCTCGCCGTCTTCTTCGGCGGTGACCACCTGCCCCGAGTCCACGGCCGCCTGCCATTCCATGCCGGTCGCAACCAGCGGCACCTCAGGCGTCAACAGCGGCACGGCTTGCGCCTGCATGTTCGAACCCATCAACGCGCGGTTGGCATCGTCATGTTCCAAGAACGGAATCAACGCCGCCGAAATACCGACGATCTGGCGGGGCGCGATGTCCATGTAATCCAACCGCTCTGGCGCTTCAAACACGAACTTCTCGCCATAGCGCGCCGATACACGCGCATCAACGAACCGGCGATGCGCATCCAGCGGAGCGTTGGCCTGTGCGATTACGTAGCGATCTTCCACGTCCGCCGACATGTATTCCATTTCATCGCCGACAAAGGGCACAACCTTGATGTCTTGCGCGGGTAAAGCCGCTAGGCGCTTGGCCAATTCCGGCGTAATTTCCGCACCACTCACCGCCAGTTTGTCGCCAGAATTAGGATCAACGACATCCTGCTTGAGCGTCTGCCCCACCAACTTTGCATCGGTATTCGCCAGCGCCTTGATCACTTTGCGGTACGGCGTCTCGATGAAACCATACTGATTAACACGACCATACGACGCCAAACGACCGATCAAACCGATGTTCGGGCCTTCCGGCGTCTCGATCGGACAGATGCGGCCATAGTGTGAGTGGTGCACGTCGCGGACATCGAAGCCGGCGCGCTCGCGGCGCAAACCACCTGGACCTAATGCCGACAACGTTCGCTTGTGGCGCAGTTCTGCCAGCGGATTGGTCTGATCCATGAATTGCGACAGTTGCGAAGAACCAAAGAACTCTCGGATCGCCGCAACCACCGGTCGGATGTTTACCAGCGCGATCGGCGTCATCGCCCCCGCTTCGCGGATGCTCATGCGCTCCTTGACCACGCGCTCCATACGACGCAGACCGATGCGCAACTTGTTCTGGATCAACTCGCCCACCGTCTTCACGCGGCGATTGCCCAAGTGGTCGATGTCGTCTTCTTTGTCCAGACCATTGTTGATCTTGATCATCTGCTCGACGACCTTGATCAAATCGAGTTTGGTGATCGTGCGTAGGGGCGTAGTGACGCCCAGTTTCTGGTTAAGCTTATAGCGCCCTACCCGCTCGAGGTCGTAGCGCCGCCGATCGAACAATTGCTCTGTAAGATAGCTGCGAGCATTATCGAGCGTGGGTGGATCACCCGGCCGCATCTTGCGATAGAACTCCAACAAGGCTTCTTCCGCCAGCGAGCGCTTGTCGCGCGGGCCGAGGTTGCCTTCTTGCCGGATCGTCGTCAGAATATACTGATGATCGGGGCTGTTGTCGATGTGCTCAAACAATGCCAGAATTTCATCGTCGTGGCCGGTCTTCAGAACATCCGTGCCCGTGCCATCATCGATCGCCGCCAACGCCCGGAGCAGAATCGTCACTGGGATCGTGCGCTTGCGATTGAACTTCAATGTAATGTAATCGCTCTTGCGCGTTTCGAATTCCATCCACGCGCCGCGATCAGGGATGACCTTGGCCTGCGCCAGCAATCGACCCGAGGAGGGATCCGACTCGGCATCAAAATAGACACCCGGCGAGCGGATCAACTGGGACACCACGACACGCTCGGTGCCATTATAGATGAACGTCCCGTTTTCAGTCATCCATGGGAATTCACCCAGAAAAATGTCATTGACGACGTGCTCATTGGTCTCACTGTTGACCAACGCCACTTTAATGTACAGACCACGTGCAAAAGTAAGATCGCGCTCCAAACATTCCTTTTGATTGAACTTAGGATCTTCGAACCAAAAAGTCAAGCCAAACTGCTTGGCAATGGCATTGTCGCCGGGGAAGTACAGCTTCAACGAGCCGTTAAAGCTCTCAATGGGCGAAACTTCATCAAATAGTTCCCGCAGGCCTTCTTCAATAAACCAGTTAAACGAATTGAGTTGAACTTCGATCAGGTTCGGTAAAGCATGGACATCGGGGATTCGGGCATACGATTTTGCTGATAGAGTCTGTGCCATTCGCTATCTCCTCGTTGCGCAGCATGTGAGCAGACGCACAAAAGGGGGATTTAATCCCCCAAAGGTCAACGGCCTAGGGCCAAATTCTCAAAATGATGATGTAGCAAAAGGCTATTATATGAGCTAGGCCTCATTCTGTCAATAGGCAAATTTTGAATACTCGCTTTAGACGTTTCGGATACCTTAGCCATTTGCTAAATACCCCACTCTTCTGTACAATCGCGCTGCTTCACACTTTTAGCGGGAGTTGAAATCATGAGTATTAAACGCCTCTTTAGTCTCCTTTTTGCCTTCAGCCTAATAGCAGCGTGCACTAACGCTCCCACACCGACCGCCACTCCAACGGCTGTGTCAAGCAGCGTTCCGCGATTCGAACCAGAAAAATGCTGGTTTAAGGAGCCACCCGGTCGAGACGTCGAATGCGGATATCTGATCGTGCCGGAAGATCACGCCAAACCTGATGGCCCTACCTTGAAGATCGCAGTCGCACGCTTCAAGAGCGATGCGCTGGAGCCCGCCTCTGATCCGATTATTTACCTGGAAGGCGGCCCCGGCGGCAGCCCGCTCCGATCGTTCGTCAGCCAGTTCGAAGTGTACTTTGGCCAGCTTCTGGAAAAGCGCGACGTCATTCTCTTCGATCAACGGGGTACTGGCTATTCACAACCTGCGCTCGACTGTATCGAGTACAAGCAACTAGTTATGAACACGCTGGATCAGAATCTGACCTCAGCGCAGAGCGAGGAGCTAAGCAACAAAGCCATGGCTGAGTGTCACGCGCGACTGGTGAAGGCTGGCGTGAATCTGAGCGTGTTCAACAGCGCTCAAAATGCCGCCGATTTGGAGGCGCTGCGCCAAACGCTAAAGATTGACAAGGTCAACTTGTATGGCATCTCTTACGGCACCCGCTTAGCGCTGACAGCGATGCGCGATGAGCCAACCGCCATTCGCAGCGTGATCATCGATTCCGTGTTTCCGCCGCAGGCCGATCTATATTCGCAAACGCCCGCTAACGGTGCTCGCGCGCTAAATCAACTTTTCGACACGTGCGCCGCCGATCCGAAGTGCAACACAGCTTTCCCGAACCTCAAGACAGTCTTCTTTGATCTTGTCGACCAACTCAATAAAGCACCGGTCAAGTTCACGATTACACTGCATTCGGGCGAAAAGAAAGACGCCCTGCTCAACGGCGATGGTCTGATGGGACTCGTTTTTCAGACTCTCTACAGCACACCGATTATCCCCTACATTCCGCGGATGATCTACGACATCCGTGACGGCAATTATGCCCTGGCGTCTGGCCTACAAGGGGAGTTCCTCGCGGCGCTTGATCACATCAGCAGCGGCATGCAATACTCGGTGCAGTGTAGTGAAGAAGTTCCGTTCAGCTCGCCCGCCGATCTGGATGCGGTGTTGAGGCAATATCCCCAGTATTCTGCGCTGGCGGGCAAAGGGGTCTTCAGTCTTTGCCAAGACTGGAATGTCCCCAAAGCTGCGGCTACTGAAAACCAGCCTGTTCAGAGCGACATTCCAACGTTGATCTTCGCTGGGCAATTCGATCCGATCACACCACCGCTTTGGGCGCAGCAAACCGCTCAAACGCTAAGCAAGAGTTTCTATGTTGAACTGCCACGCGCTGGTCATGGCGCCAGCATTAGCGAGGAGTGCCCGCGCAGCATCCTGCTAGCATTCCTGGACGATCCAACCACTAAACCGACCTCCACCTGCCCCGCCGATAAAATGGCGAAAGCTGAGTTTGCCATTCCGCTACAAGTGGCTGATCTTAAGTTGACGCCGTTCACAGAAGACGCACTAAGTCTAAGCAGCGTGCGACCGGATAGTTGGCAAAAGATCGGGCCGGGCACGTTCACCCCCAGCGGCGAAGTCACCGATCAAACCGCATTGCTAATCCAGGCTGGTCCCATCAAGCCCGATATGTTCATCAATTTGATGAAGACCCAGATCGAGCAAAGCGGGATCAAAGTCGATTTTCAGAAAACAGGCACGCGGAGCGCCAACAGTCTCGATTGGACGTTGTACTCGACGACTGTTTCGATCGCTGCGATCGATATGGCGGTAGCCGAAGGCAAAGACGTGACTTATTTCGTGTTGCTGCAAAGCCCGCCCGGCGATCGTGATGCGCTATATCAAGGCGCGTTCTTGCCCGCCATCGACGCCCTAAAAT
>JAXLWI010000028.1:0-56865 GCA_046328575.1 Anaerolineae bacterium | reverse complement strand
CGCTTTTCAAGATGATCGAGCCGTGATCCTGGCCGACGGTTGCGACGATTTTGTGCGCAAGCCATACCGTGACGATGAGATTTTCGATCGACTGGTGCGGCATCTGGGCGTGCGCTTTGTGTATGAAACCGAATCACTCGTCGAACAGGCAGAGTCATCGAGTTTGGGGGAACAGGCCGAAGTCGCGCCATTACCAATCGGTTGGTTGAACGACCTGCAGCAGGCCACTATTCAAGCTGATTTAGATCGCATGCTTGGCCTGATCGAACAAGTACGCCCGTCACACATGGCACTGGCGGCGCAGTTAGCGGATTGGGCCAATCAGTTTAATTACGAGCAGATCACGCATTTCATTCAGCACGCGGGAGAACAGCCAGTATGATGGACAGCACCGCGACTCCTTTAGGCGATATTTTGGTGGTGGACGATACGCCAGCCAATCTGCGGTTGCTTACGCAGATGTTGAGCGCGCACGGCTACAAAGTACGGCCCGTGCCCAGCGGTTTATTGGCACTCGAAGCGGCGCTGGCGGCTCCGCCCGATTTGATCCTGCTTGACGTGAGTATGCCTGATCTTAATGGCTACGAAGTCTGTGCCCGCCTAAAAACTGAAGATCGCACGCGCGATGTGCCGGTGCTGTTTATCAGCGCGCTCGACGATGTGGACAGCAAAGTCAAGGCGTTCACCGCCGGTGGCGTGGATTACATCACCAAGCCGTTTCAGATGGAAGAGGTCGCCGCGCGTGTCACAACGCATCTGGCGCTGCGCAACTTGCAGAAGCAATTGTTATCCGCCAACGCCGACTTGCAGACGCGCAACGCCGAACTGGACGCGTTTGCGCACACCGTGGCACATGATCTCAAAAATGCGTTAAACACAATTATGGGTCACGCCGAACTATTAGCCGAGGATTTGCTGACTACGCCGGTGGAAGCATTGGTCCCGTCGGTTCGGTCGATCAGCCGCATGGGCCGCAAGATGAACAACATCATCGAAGAGTTGATGCTGCTGGCTGGCGTGCGCAAGCAGTTGATTACGCTTACGCCGCTAGATATGGCGAAGATAGTGACCGAAGCGTGCGAACGCTTGGAATACATGCTGCACGACACGCATGCAGAAGTGAGTGTACCGTCACACTGGCCGATCGTGTTGGGCTACGGGCCATGGGTCGAAGAAGTATGGGTGAACTACATCAGCAACGCCGTCAAATATGGCGGCCAGCCGCCGCACATTGAATTGGGTACGACGCTGGAACCTAACGGCCAGGTGCGTTTCTGGGTCCGTGATAACGGCGCGGGCCTGTCGGTTGAAGAACAGTCGCGGCTATTCGCGGAATTTGAACGCCTCGAAAATACCCGCGTCACCGGTCACGGACTAGGCCTGTCGATTGTCAAGCGCATTGTGACGAAGCTCAACGGGCAAGTGAGCGTAATCAGTGAGCCCGGTCACGGCAGCGAGTTCAGCTTTACTTTGCCGACGACTTAGCTTTACCGCGTTCGGCCTGCAGCGCCTGCGCCAGTTTGCGCCGCCGATAGAACAACAGCACCTGCAGACCGACAGCCACGGCCATGATGAGAATCGCAATCAACACATTGACCGGGCTGCTGCCAGCAGCAGTAGGGTCACTTAGTACGATCGGGGTAGGTGTTGGAAGCACAGCAGTCGTCCTTTGCGTGAGTCAACGCGCTCAGATTGTAAGCGCACTCACATAATCTGCGAATTTTTCAGCCGCGCACGCATCGCCGTAACGCAAAATCTCCTCACCATCTACTGCGTAATTGGGATAGCACGAGGTTGGCCAAGCGCCACGCGGCGTATGCACAACCGCACTTACGGTCAGCCCCGTCAACTCGATCGGCGCATCCAACTCGTCGACGATTTCTTCGGCCGTAACAATCACGTGTTTGGCCGCCATCGAGATTTCTTGATCAACGGCCAGATTGCCTTTCAAGCGGGCATTGCCAAACCGATCGGCGATCGGCGCGTGCACGACCGCGACGTCACACATCACTGCTGGAAAGGCCACGACCGGTTTGCCTGTGTACGGATCATCGATTACTTTCACGTCGGGACGCACCTTCAGCATATCAGTCCCAACCCAGCCTTGCCCTGGCATAAAGCCCACACCGGCCAGCGTCGCACGCAAGCCAAAGGCTAGGCTGCTTTCTGATTCTTCGATCACTCTTAAATCGCCGCGCGTCGCTAATGTCGTGAACATCGGCGCGAGGCCAAACGCTTCCAGTCCACAATAGCACGTGCGAATGGTGCTCACTTTGCCCGCGCCGATGAGCAGATCACTTTCATATGAAGCGGTGAAGCATAGCAGCGTCAAATCGCGCACGTCGGTCTTCAGCAGTTCGCGCACAAAGGCCACCGGCCGCCGATAGAGATTCATGCCGCCCAGCGCCAGCGTGTCGCCGCTTTTCACCAGCGCAGCAGCTGCTGCGAGTGTCGTCACTTTGTCTTTCATCACTTTGTCTCGCTATCCCGCTGTCTCGTCATCGCTTGTTCAA
The DNA here is from genome assembly GCA_046328575.1 of Anaerolineae bacterium. GTDB lineage: Bacteria > Chloroflexota > Anaerolineae > Fen-1058 > Fen-1058 > JAGOBP01. The sequence goes on along the minus strand of JAXLWI010000028.1, from coordinate 54,352 downwards.
CTGCTGCTTTGACATCGAGAATATCCCGCACGCAATAATCCACGTCCGCACAATCACTACTGTCCACCAGAATCGTCGTCATGCCCAGTGCCTTGGCGGGCCTTAAATTCCGGGCGTTGTCTTCGATCAACGCACACTCGTCGCCGCGCGCCCCGATGAGGTCGAGAATGCAGTCGTACGCGCGCGGATCGGGCTTGCTGACGAAGTTCACGGCGCGCACGTCGATGATGCGCTCAAACTGATCGGCACAGCCCAGAATGGTCAGTACGTTTTGTGCATGTTCGACGGTGGCATTGGTGAAGATGACTTTGCGCTGCGGCAATGACCGCAACATCTCAACCAGTGCTGGATTGGGGCCGATATATTTCGTCAAATCAATATCGTGTACGAAGTGCAGATAATCCTCGGGATCAACATCGGGTCGTTCCACGACAAAGCCGCGCAGCGTCGTGCCGTAGCGTTGGAAGTAATCGACTTTTTGAAAACGCGCTTGCTCGTCCGATAGGCCCAGCCGCTCGATCAAGTAACGTAAAATCCGCCCGCCGATCTCCTGCATCAAACCGGCATTACGCGGATACAGCGTCTCGTCGAGATCAAAGATGAGGGTGGTAATCACGCCGCAAGTGTATCAGGAGGCCGCTAATTGAGCAACTAACAAAACTCGCCGCCCAAAGCAATCGGACGGCGAGTCGCGTGGCGTCATGAGTAACGAGCAACAGGCGATTACTTATTACTGGTTACTCGTTACTCCAGGAGTTTCGCCAACTCTCCTGCAAACTTCCCCGGATCGCCCACAATCGCCGCATCGGCCTGCTTCAAGATCGGCGCATCGGCGTCGGGATGCACGGCCACGACGTAACGCGCATCCTTCATGCCCCACGTATGCTGCGTATCGCCGCGAATGCCCAGCGCGATGTACAAGTCCGGCGCAACACGCTCGCCCGTAATGCCGACGATTTGATCTTCGACGATGTAGCTTTCATCGACCGCTTCGCGTGTGCCCGCCAGTTGTGCGCCGAGTTTTTGTGCTAATAACTCAGCGCAACTCAACTCGCCGATTTGTCGTCCGACGGAGACGATGCGCCTGGCATATTTCAATTTCGGTTTCGGCAGCGCGTACTCTATAGGCCCGATTGTTTTGGTTTTCACCTGAACGTCCGCCAGATCGACGCTGAACGTTTCCACTTCGCCGTAGCGTGAGTAATCGGGATACGGTTCGCCAAAGGTGTCAGGCAGCGCCGTGGCAAAATGCGACTTGCCGTCCGCCGTCGTCAGCACGTCGAAGTATTCGCCGCCAAAGGCCGCACGCCGCCCGATGAAGCAGCGCTCAAAATCATCGACCTTCAGCATCACGCAGTTGCCGATAAAGCCGGTGCCGAAGCGCTGCGCGAGCCGCGGGGCCAGCGCATTGCCGATCGGGGTGGCGCCAAACAACGCAAATTCTGGCGACTGCGCGACGAAGAGATCGCTCAAGACTTTCAGCCACGTCTCCACGTTGAACTCGGCCAACCGATCGTCCTCAGCCACGATCACGCGATCCGCGCCCACGGGATACAACTCATTCGCAAGGTCGGCTACGTTCGATCCAAGCAACGCCACCTTAACGTAGAACCCCATCATGTCGGCGGAAGTGCGCGCACCGTAAACTAATTCTTTGGTCAGCGGCGTCAACGTCCCGTCCTTGGTTTCCGCCACTACCCAGATGTCGCGAGGCTCGTCAGAGAATGTTAGTCTTGTCATGGAACTATCCTCTCGTAACAGGTAACAAGTAACGAGTAAACGGCATTTTACTCATTACTCGTCACTCATTACGCTATTATTCTTTCCCGCTTCAACATCAATACCAGTTCTTTGGCGCTGCGTACTTGCGTGCCGAGTTGACGTTCGGGCGGGAAGGCCTCTTCTTTCTTCGCCGTCAGCGTGCGCAGATCATCTTCGCTCAGGCCCAATTCTTCGGCGCGCCAGATGTCTACCACGATCTTCTTGTAGGCGTCCATCAAGCGCCAACCATTGGCGAAGGTGCCCTTGAACGCCTCCGGCATGATCGAGATCACGGCGGGCGCGGTGACTTCCATCGCCACGAAGTTGCCGTGATGCACGATCGCTTTGAAAGCCTCACCGTGCGCTTCAACTTGCGCCGCGCGCGTGATCTGCGGCCAATCGAGGTTCTCCGCCAGACGCGGCCCTAACTCGCCCGCGCCTGTGTCCAGCGATTGCTCGCCGCACAATACCAGATCGATATCGCCCAACCGATTGATCGCGGCGGCGAGTGAATTCGCCACGGCCCACGCGTCGATGTTGTCCAGTCCGATCAAGATGGCGCGATCGGCGCCGCGCGCCAGCGCTTCGCGCAGGGCATCATCGGCCCGATCGGTGCCCACCGACATCGCGATCACGTGCGTGGTTGAGTCTTGCGCTTTGATCGACGCGGCCACTTCCAAGGCGGCCTTGCTGCCCGGATCGATCATATAGTCTTCTTGATTGATAAAGACCTTCTCCGCTTTGCGGTTCACCGTCATGCCGCGCGGATCAAGCACGGGTTTGATGCAGACGACGATTTTCATAGCGTTTCCTCTTTAACCACGGATGTCGCGGATTCACACGGATGGCTTAGTTTCTTTTATCCGTGACATCCGTGGTTTATTTTACGGCCTAATCTTCACGCCCACTTCTCTAAACATTTGCTCCGCGATCAGGATGCGCTGAATTTCATTGGTGCCTTCGAAGATCTCGGCGATGCGCGAATCGCGGAAGCCGCGCTCGACGAAGGTGTCACGGCTATAGCCCAGCGCACCGTGAATCTGCGTAGCGCGATCGACGCAGCGCGAGGCAATCTCGGAGCCGAGCAATTTGCACATGCCCGCCTCTTTGATGAAGGGGCGATTGTTGTCGACGAGCCACGCCGTGCGATATACCAACGAACGGAGCGCCTCCACCTCGGCGGCCATATCCGCGACCATAAATTGAATGGTCTGCGCGTGTGCCAGTGGCTTGCCAAATTGCGTACGCATTGCCGCCCATTCCAGCGATTGCTGCAGCGCGCTCTGCGCGCCGCCCAGCGTCGCCGCACCTAACGTTACGCGCCCGATGTCGAGCGTCTGCATGAAGACTACAAAGCCGAGGCCAGTCTGCCCCAAAATATTTTCAGCGGGCACCCGGAAATTGTCGAAGGAAATCGCGCTCGTCGGCGAGCCATGCAAGCCCATCTTGTGTTCGAATTTGCCGGGCGTGAAACCCTCGATCGGGTTGCCGTCATCATCGCGCGTGGACGCGACAAAGGCTGTCGCGCCGCCGCGTGCGCCCAATGCCGGATCGGTCACAGCTAGAATCGCCATCGTGCTCGCCATCGGGCCGTTGGTGATCCACATCTTTGAGCCGTCGAGGATGTACGAATCGCCTTCTTTGGTCGCGCGCAATTTGATCGACGCCGCATCCGATCCGGCTTGCGGTTCGGTTAACGCAAACGCGCCGATCTTTTTGCCGCTGCACAAATCGGGCAGGTACTTCTCGCGGATGCGTTTGTTGCCGCCCAGATAAATCGCCATCGTGCCGATGCCGATGTGCGCACCAATGATGGTAGCAAAGCTGGTATCGACGCGGCCCAGTTCTTCCATCAAAATGCAATAGCCGGTTTCGCCCGCGCCCATGCCGCCATATTCACGCGGAAACGGCACGCCAAACAGGCCGATTTCGCCCGCTTGTTTGATGACTTCGGTCGGCGGTTGGCTGGTCCGATCGGCTTGCCGAGCCGCTGGTTTCACCACTTCTTCAGCAAACTCGCGCACCAATTTGCGCAAAGCTTGATGTTCACGCGAGAGATCAAAGTCCATACTCACCACCTATGTTGGTCGGTTAAAACTGCCCGGGACGAAAGCCGTAGAGAAACAACACGGCGATGGTAATTCCGGCCGATAACAACGCACCCACAATCGTCTGCGACAGCGTGTGGCCCTTCGCGCGCACGCGCGCCCACATCGTCAACGGGATCAACGCGATGAGCGGTGTTGCGATCAAACCGTAAAGATAGATCAGCGCACTCACCGGGCCGGCGACACCTGCGGCGTGACCGCTCGCCTTAAAGAAAATGTTGACGAGGATCAAGCCCAACACCACGATCACATACGTCAACATGATCGCCTCGAAGATGGGTGGGGCTTGAATGATTTTGAGCAGCGCAAACCCGATCGGATAGCTGACGGCCATGAAGACGAAACTCATGACCCGCTGCCGTTTTTCAGTCGATGCCCACGGCTCAAGGCGACGCGAGATCGCATCGCGGCGCGGAATGTAAAACAACAGACTCAGCGCGGGCACGAGGGTCAGGAAGATCAGCGACACGCCCCAGCCAACGAGTCGGTGCGGTACATCGGGTTGCACGGTAAACAACAGTAGCGTGATCGCCGCACCCGCCACAAACGGCACGTTGACGATCTGCGAAACCACAAACCCGATGATGTGATAGGTGCGTTTCAGTTTATTGGCCATGATCCAATCTACAGTTATTAGGGTTTAATCACGACACCTGAATCGGCGAAGACTTCTTGCCACACGGCGATGCGGCCGACTTGCGGTGTGCCGCCCAATAGATCGAGCGAGCGTGCATCGCGATACAACTGCGAGATGGTGTATTCGTCGCTGAAGCCGTAGCCGCCGTGCACTTGCAACATGTGATTGGCCGTTTCGCGCGCAGCCTTCGCACCGAACAACTTAGCCTTCAATGCTGCTGCCGCAAAGTCTTTACCTTGATCGTACAGCCACGCCGCATATTCGATTTGATGGCGCAGCACTTCGGCGTTGATCTCGGCGTCGGCAAAGTAATTGCCCAAGCCTTGCTTAGTCGCAATACTCACGCCAAACTGCTTGCGCTCGATGGCAAATGCACGGCCCTGCGCGACGGCATGTTGATCGAGGCCCAGCGCAGTTGCTGCAACGGCGAGTTGATAGTGCGCCATAGCCGCTTGCGCGATGACCAAGCCTTCGCCCTCATTGCCAAGCCGATCGGCCTCTGTCACCCCAACGGCATCGAAGTAGACGGTATTGAACGTGACACCGCGCAGGCCCGTGGTCGGCTCGCGGTGACCGATCTTGACGCCGGGTGTTGCGGGATCGATCGCGAAGGCCGTTGGGCCGCCGTCGGCTTGCGCAATGACGAGCAGCAACTTTGCGATACCCGCATTCGTGACCCACGTCTTCACGCCGTTGATGACGTAGCCATCGTTTGTTCGTTTCGCACGCGTGCTTAAGCGCGAGGTGTCTGATCCGGCATCAGGTTCGTTGAGGGCAAAACCGCCGGGATTTTCGGCCAAAATCGACAGCCAGTTGTCTTTCTGATCGGCGGTGCCGCGTGAGACGATCGGGTATACGACGAGGCTGTTGTGCGTGGCGATGGTGACGGCTGTGGACAGGCACGCCTTTGCCAGTTCTTCGATCAGCAACGTGTAGCTCAACGGATCGAGCGCCGCGCCGCCGAGGTCTTCGGGAATCATTGCGGCGAAGAAGCCCTGCTGCGCCGCTTTGTTGAGAAGATCAATCGGTGGTTCTTCGGTCTCATCCGTGTGCTTCGCCACCTTCGCCACTTCCTTCGTGGCGAAATCGCGAAAGAGTTTGCGAAAACTGATTTGTTCTTCGGTCAATGTGAAATCCATAGAGACCTCCGACGGATAACGAGTAATGGGTAACTCAATCACTCGTTACTCATTACTCGTTATGCATTACTTGTCCTGAAACTTCGCTTCGCGCTTCTCAAGGAACGCGGTGATCCCCTCAATCGCGTCGGCGCTGGCAGTGACATGCCCGAATTGTGCCAACTCCGCAGCGAGGCCGAGGTGCAGTTCGGCATCGAGACCGGCGCGAATGGCGTTCATCGCCGCGGCAACGGCGACCGCGCTCTTGTTGGCAATCTTGGCCGCCAGCCCCTTAGCTTGCCGCATCACTTCGCCGCCGGGCACAACCATATTGACGAGTCGCAGTTGCATGGCCTGCTGAGCGGTGATTTGATCGCCGGTCAAAATCATCTCAGCGGCTTTGGCCGCGCCGACGATGCGTTGCAAACGCTGCGTACCGCCCCAACCGGGGATGATGCCCAGGTTGATCTCGGGTTGGCCCAAGCGCACGCGATCGCCGCAGATGCGCAGATGACACGCCATTGCCAGTTCGAGGCCGCCGCCCAAACATACGCCGTTGATCGCCGCAATGAAAGGCTTGTTGGAGGCTTCGATCTTGCTGAATACTTGCTGGCCTAGTGCGATGAAGGCCTGCGCCGACGCCATGTCTTGCGCCTTGACGTAGCCGCCGATTTCGCCGATGTCCGCGCCCGCGACGAAAGCGAGTTGCCCCGCGCCCGTCACGACCACGGCTTTCACGTCGGGATTGGCGACCAACGCATCGACCGCATCGCTGAGTTCCTGCATCGTCTGTTTGTTGAAGGCATTCACTGGCGCGTGATCGATCACGAGGGTTGCCACTTTGTCTTCGATGGTGTAGCGAATGAAGTCAGCCATAATGCTCCATTTCGGATTTTAGATTTTGGATTTCGGATTGCCGATTGAACCACATGCCCAATTAGTCATTTGTCATTGGGCATTGGTTATTTATACATATTCAAGGAAACCGCCGCGCGTCTTCTCGCCGAGTTGACCGGCCTTCACCAGTTCGTACAACTTCTCGGCAGGATGGAAACGCACGCCTAGTTTCTTCTCAAAATCTTCGAGGCCGGACACGACGACATCCAACCCGATTTTGTCGGCTAATGCCAACGGCCCCATACGCTCGCCCTGCACAGCCATGCCCGAACCCGCGATCATGGCCATGTCGATGTCGCGCACATCGGCGATGTTTTCTTGCACGGCATAGGCCGCTTCGTTGATCAACGCGTACATCAGGCGTTCGGGCGTAAATTCCGATTGCTTTTGCCCGCCGCTGGTTTCGGCCACCATCGCTTTGACGGCTTCATCGGTGTTGTCGCCGTAGCCGTAAAAGCCCGCGCCTACTTTTTCGCCGTAACGCCCGGCCTTGAAGAGCTTCTCAAACAACACTGCACCCTTCATGCGCTCGCCATATTGCGAGTGCAGATATTCGCCCACGTCGTAGCACACGTCGAGGCCGAGGAAGTCCATCAACGTGAACGGACCCATCGGCCAGCCGTATTCCACCATCGCCTCATCGATCTCTTGCGCGGTAGCCGCGCCTTCCTGCAAGCACAACGTTGCTTCGTTGAGGTACGGCATCAACAATCGGTTGACCAGAAAACCGGGGCATTCCTTCACCACTACCGCAATCTTGCGCAGCGATTCAGTGAAGGCCACCAGATCATCAACCGTCTCTTGATCGGTATCTTCGCCTTTGATGATCTCCACCAACTTCATCACATGCGCGGGGTTGAAGAAGTGCATACCGATGACCTTCTGCGGCCGATTGGTCGCGCGGGCCATCTCGGTGATCGACAAGGCCGAGGTGTTAGACGCATAGAGCGTGCCTTCCGGACAGACCTTGTCCAACTCCTGGAAAATGCGCTGTTTTAAGCCCATTTTCTCGGGCACGGCTTCGATCACGATGTCCACGTCGGCGAACTCGCCGTAATCGAGCGTAGGGATAATCAAGTCCATCTTTGATTGCATCTCGCCCGCGCTCATCTTGCCTTTTTCCACGCGGCTTTCGTAAATCGATCGGATGTGTGCCACGCCCTTATCGAGCATCGCTTGATCGACATCCTTCAATACGACGGGCAAGCCGGAATACGAAATCACTTGCGCGATGCCCGCGCCCATCGCGCCCGCGCCGACCACACCTGCTTTGAAAATGTACATAGTGCTCTCCTTTGGGGTAGGGGCAATTTGCTTTACGAATTGTCGTCTTTGGCGTACGTGAACAGGTTACCGATGGATTGATGAAAGTAGTTGCACTTGATCGCTTCGCCGAAGATCGGCGCGACCGATAGCACCTTCAGGTTCTTCGGCCGCTTCTCGATCGGAATGTTAACCGTATCGGTGGTCACGATCTCGGAGATCTGCGGCACAGCCGCTAAATTCTCAAACGCCTTGCCTGTAAACACTCCATGCGTGCACGACACCCAGATGTCTTCGATGCCCTGCTCGATCAGGACGCGGCACAGTTCAACCACCGATCCGCCCGTGGCGATCTCGTCGTCGTAAATCAAGGCGCGTTTGAAGCCGCGCGCCGATTGGCCTGTCAAACCCGAGATGACGACCTTAGTGTCCGAGAGTCGTTCTTTGTTACCGAAGGCCATCGGCAGGCCAAGTTGCGCCGCAAATCGGATCGCCGATTTGCCTTGACCGATGTCGGGCGTGACCATGATCGTGTTCGAGAGGTCGCGCACCTTGAAGTAATCGTAAAAAGTGTAGCGCGCCGTCAACGGATCGGTCGGCATGGGGAAGAAGCCGTGCACTTGCGGCGAGTGCAATGTCATGGTCATGACGTGCGTCGCGCCCGCTGTGTCGAGCAGATCGGCCACCAGCCGCGCCGTGATCGAAATCCGCGGGGCGTCCTTCTTGTCCGATCGAGCAAAAGAGTAATACGGAATCACCGCGTGAATCTCTTTCGCCGCCGCACTGCGCGCAATGTCGATCATCATCAGCAGTTCCATCAGATGATCGTTGACAGGTGGGGCCAGCGTCTGCACGATATAGACCTGCCGCGATCGCACGCTGGCGCCTAACTGGATATAGAGGTTGTCGTTGCTGAAGCGCGAGATGTGTGTCTCTTCCAGCGGCAACCCTAAATGCGCGGCGATGACTTGCGCCAGCGGTCGATTGGAACTGCCGCTAAAAATGCGAACTTCGTTGGGGTCGAGATGATCGGTTGCTTCGGTCATAGGACTCCCTTTAATGAGTAACGAGTAATAGCGCTCGTTACTCATCACTCGTTCCTGGTTACGATTGCCCGTTTACGCTTTCAATCACTAGCGCTGCACCTTGCCCGCCCGCCGCGCACAGCGTGGCGAGGCCGTAGTGCGCTTTGCGACGCTTCATCTCGTGCGCCAGCGTCACCACGATACGGCAACCACTGGACCCGACGGGATGACCGAGCGCGATCGCGCCGCCGTTGACATTGACTTTATTCCAGTCCCACTCCAACTTACGCCCGCACGCCAACACTTGCGCGGCAAACGCTTCGTTGATCTCGATCAGATCCATGTCGCCGAGTTTGAGGCCGGCTTTGTCCAACGCCTTCGGCACGGCGTACGCCGGGGCGATGCCCATGCGTTCCGGCTCGACGCCCGCGAAGCCATAGCCGCGAATCACAGCCAGCGGTTTTAGCCCTAATTCTGCGGCTTTTTCGGCGCTCATGATGAGCATCGCGCTGGCGCCATCGCTGATGCCACAGGCGTTGGCGGGCGTGACGCTGCCGCCCTGCTTGAAGACCGTGGGATACATCGCCGCTTTCTGTACCGACAAACCGGCGTTGATCGTTTCGTCCTGCGTGATCTGCTCTTTCGCCACTTCCTGACCGGCGACCTTCTTCACGATCTCGACCGGCACGATCTCGTCCTTGAACTTGCCCATGCGCGTCGCGGCGAAGGCTTTCTTATGCGACTGCACCGAATATTCGTCCTGCTGCTGTCGCGTGATCTCGAACTCTTCCGCCAAGTTCTCAGCTGTGCGGCCCATGAGTTGACCGCAGATCGGATCGGTGAGGCCTTCCCACAAGCCATCGGTCAGTTGCGAGTGGCGAATCTTCAGACCCCAGCGTGCGTCCTTGATGATGTAGGGGATGTTGCTCATGCTCTCGACGCCGCCGACGAGATAGATGTGGCCTTCGTCGAGTTGAATGCGCCGCCATGCTTCTACGATCGCGTCCAGGCCGCTATTGCAGTTGCGGGCCACAGTCAGCGCGGGCGTCTCTTTGGGAATACCCGCCATCAAGGCCGAGACGCGAGCGATGTTGGGCGCGTCCGACGGTTGCGCGATGCAGCCCGCGATTACTTCGTCGATCGAGGCGGGATCGAGGTGGTTGCGTTCGACGATGGCTTTGAACACCAGCGCGAGCAAGTCTTTGGCCAGCAGCGTGCGCAGCGCGCCGCCGTGATTACCGACCGGAGTGCGAACTCCATCAACGATGACTGCGTCTTTCATGATTCCTCCTTGGTAGTGGGTAATGTGATAGTCCATTCGTTAGTTAGGGTGCTAGCCGAATAGTCCGGAAGTCGATTACCGACTTTCATACCCTGCTATTCAGTGTCATTCTGAACGAAGTGAAGAATCTCTGCGCCAGCTAACAGTAATGCCAAGCCATGGTAGAGATTCTTCGAGCGCTGTGCGCTCTCAGAATGACGCCACGTTAGAAAATCAAATCACTTGCTACTTCCTCAATCCACTAAGCAGCACGTCTGTCATTGTTCCGTACAACGATTCCAAATCCGTCGCAATGATCTCTGCCCGCAATGGATGGCTGAGCAAAACCAGCACGCCATTCAGCCCGGCCCACAAGACGCTGGCGGCCTCACGCGTATTCTCGATCGCGATCAAGCCTTCAGCCTGCGCCTGCTTGACGGCGCGCTCCAGCCATTCGAGGCCGTGCAGGCTGCGCGTCAACACGTCTTGATAGACGCTAGGATCGATCGCGGCCTGGAATTGCCCGCGATCGAACGCCATGATCAATCGGTAGTATTCGGGACTCGTCTGGAAAAACTTGAGGTAAGCGATCGCAATCCGGCGCAGGCGCGTGCCCGCGTCCAGTGCTTCATCGATCGCATAAGCTGCTTCGAGATCGGCGACCAGCGCGTCGAGGCCGTCTAAAAGCAAATGAGCAAGGATCGTCTCTTTCGTATCGAAATACAGATAGACGGTGCCCTTGCCCACTTCCGCCGCGACGGCGACATCATCGACGGTGGCCGCGTGATAACCACGGGTAAAAAAGACGGTTTTGGCAGCCCGCAGGATGTCATCGCGTCGCTGCGCCTTTTCGCGCTCGCGCCGGGAGGCCGTTCCACGTTGACCGTTGGACTGCGCCTTCTCCGCCATAACACCCCGCGTCATGACTGCCAGTCATTCATTGACTATGAGTCAGTATAGCGAAATAACGCACCGTGTCAAGACAAAAATCCCAAAGATTAGATTAGTGAAATAAATCGCTTGCAGGGCATGGTAAAATGCCGACATGCCCATTCACATTCTGCCCCCTAACCTCGTCTCGCAAATCGCCGCCGGGGAAGTTGTCGAGCGGCCCGCCTCGGTCGTGAAAGAGTTGATCGAGAACGCCATCGACGCGGGTGCGACCGACATTACCGTCGAGGCGCGGGACGGCGGCCGATCGTTTTTGCGCATCTCCGATAATGGATCGGGCATCCCGGCGGCCGAGGTGGAACTGGCATTCAGCCGCCATGCGACGAGCAAGTTATCGACCGCCGATGATCTCTCGCACATCCGAACATTGGGCTTTCGCGGCGAGGCGCTCGCGTCGATTGCGTCCGTGGCGAAAGTGACGTGCCTCACACGCGCGCGGGGGGAATCTACCGGCACCCGATTGGTGATCGAGGCCGACGGCATGCTCGATCGATCGGGCATTGGTGCACCCGCTGGCACCGTGATCACTGTCGAAAATCTCTTTTACACGGTACCGGCTAGACTCAAATTCCTCAAATCGGATACGACCGAGCGCCGCCAGATCGACACATTGATCAGCCGCTATGCATTGGCGTATCCGGCCATTCGCTTTAACCTGATCCACAACGGACGCATGTCGTTTCAGACGACAGGCAACGGCTCGCTGCATGATGTGCTGATCGCCGTGTATGGCCTTGAAGTCGCCGAGCAGATGATCGAATTACCCCCATCCCAACCTTCCCCCACTGAAGCAGGCGAAGGGGTGCGCGTAAGCGGCTTCATCTCTGCGCCGGCGCTGTCGCGCTCTAATCGCAGCGACATGACGATCTTCGTCAACGGCCGCTGGGTGCAGGATCGCGGCTTAAATACAGCCGTTTTGCAGGCTTATCACACACTGCTGATGGTGGGACGTTATCCGGTGTGCATCCTGCGGGTCGAGATGAACCCGGAGGATGTCGATGTCAACGTGCATCCCGCCAAAACCGAAGTGCGTTTTCGCAACAACGATGTTGCTTTTCGCAGTGTGCAACGTTTGGTGCGCCGCACACTGATCGATCACGCGCCGATTCCGCAGATCCAATCCGCGCCGCCAATTGACGCGTGGCAACCAGCGATGGACACACATGAAGATGTGGTGGCAGCACGGCTGGAGCGATTGCGTTCGTTGGAGCCAGTGGATAGAAGCGATCAGCAATCAGCAATCAGCGGTCAGGCGTCAGGCGTCAGGCGTCAATCACTACCGATTGAGTCATCGGCGCTCAGCGTTCAGTCGACGCCAGTAGTTGACTCCAGAATCCAAAATCAGAAATCAGAAATCTTCAGTCCGCAGTTGCCGCCCTTGCGCGTCATCGGTCAGATCGGCGCGATGTACATCATCACCGAAGGGCCGGAGGGCATGTACTTGATCGATCAGCACGCCGCGCACGAGCGCATCTTGTACGAGAGGTTCATGGCCGATAAAACGGCGCAACACCTCGCGGTGCAGAACTTACTCGATCCGATCCCGCTGGAATTCTCGCCCGATGAATCAACGCTGATTGAAGAACATCTCGACGTGTTGGACAACATCGGCCTGCATTTGGAACCGTTCGGCGGCTCGACCTGGCTAGTGCGCAGTCTGCCCGCGCTGCTGATGAACGACGATCTGCGTACGGCGATGAATGAATTGGTGGCCGATTTGATGGCGGGCGATCTGCCGTTTGCGGCCAACGAAGAAGCCAAGTTGATCACGCGCGTCTGCAAACGCGCCGCCATTAAGGGCGGGCAAGTCCTATCGGTAGCGGAGATGAACGAATTGATTCGCCAGTTGGAATTGTGCACGTCGCCACGCACGTGTCCGCATGGCCGCCCCACGATGATCCATTTCAGCGCGTCACAAATGGCGCGCGAGTTCGGTCGAATCTAATCGCAGGAGAACGAGCGATGAATTGTCCCAAGTGCAACGCCAAGATGCATAAGGTCACGTTTGAAGGCATCGAAGTTGATCGGTGTACGGATTGTCAGGGCATCTGGTTCGATCTGCAAGAGCACCAGCAGTTGAAGCAACTGCCGGGCGCGGCGGAGGCCATCGACACCGGCTATGCCGATCGAGGACGGCAGATGAACGACGTGCGCAAGATCAACTGTCCGCGTGATGGCGTGTTATTGACGCGCATGGTCGACCTTCAACAACCGCACTTGTGGTACGAGGCCTGCCCGCATTGTTACGGGGTGTTCTTCGATGCGGGCGAGTTCAAAGATTTCAGTCAGAAAACGCTGTTGGAATCACTGCGTGATCTATTTCCGCGGGCGCGCGACTAATGAAAACCGGCTGAATCAGGTGTGATCCAGCCGGTTTGAGATGCCTACTTCTTGGGGCCTTTGCCAGGTTTATTATGCCCTGGCGCATTGCAGCTATTGCCCGGACATGTCGACGAGCCTGACTGATTAGAGTTGCCTGGCGACGATGGCGCGGGGATTTTGTACGACTTGGCCGGCTGGCCGTATCCTCCGCCGCTGCTCAGCGTATCCGTCACTGGGACAGGTGCGGCTCGTCCGCTCATGATCGAGCCGAGGCCTAAGCCGCCAGGATGGATGCCGTACTGCTGTTTGATCTGTCCCCACCCCAGGCCGCTCTGAATCATCTCCAACACTTGCGTCGGCGAAAGCACGCCGCCTGAAGCCAGCGCCGTTAAGTACGCGCGCGCGATTTGGCCAAAGCCCAGGCCAGCATCGTGCAATGACATCACTTCTGTGTACGGCAAGTGGAAATGCAGCGCGATAGCCTGCGCCACGGGATGGGTGCGTGTAAGTGTGCTGGTCGGCACTGGCGTTACGGTCGGTGTGACTGTCGGAGTCGGCGTGATCGTTGTTGTCGGTGTAATTGTTACCGTTGGCGTGATCGTCGGTTCGAACAGACTATGCTGCGTCACCGTCGACGCAGCGTCTGGCGCAGCAAACGTTAAGCCGACTGCAAGCAGCGTGAGCGCGAACCCGCCCACTATAGCAAAGATCAATTTCGTTAGTTTCATTTTTCCTCCAAGGGTATTCTGCTGAGTGCCCCCTCCTCACTGGCTAAACCGCCAGCAAACCAAGCGCGATACGCCTCCGCGGAATTTTCGGGACTTTCGTACCAATCCTGATGTGTTATGGGTAGTAAAAAAGACACAAAAAGCACGCTCGGCCAACATACCGAGCGTGCTTTGAAACGAACTTGAAATCCTGCCAATTTAAGTGAGCGGCGCACCTTCTGCTGTCACGCAGGCGGGCGAATCATTTTCCGGCCGATTCACCGCCCGCGAAACGGGATAAGCCGCCATCGGTTTGGCGTATGGCGCAAGCATCGCTTTTAGCGCCAATTGTGGCGCTTCAGGATCAAGCCAATCCCACATCATCGTCTTGTCGAAGATCACCGGCATCCGATTGTGCAGCTGACTCATCAATTCATTCGGCTCGCAGGTGATGATGGTGCACGTCTTGCGTTCATCGCCTTCGGGCGAAGTCCAATGATCCCACAAGCCCGCAAAGGCAAAAGGTTCGCCGTTGGCCAATCGGATGTAATAAGGTTGTTTGCCTTTCTCCAATGCCTTCCATTCAAAGAAACCGTCAGCCAGAATCAAACAACGTTTGCGCGCAAAGGGTGCGCGAAACGCCGGTTTTTCATGGATGGTTTCAGCCCGCGCATTGATCATGCGGCTCGCCATCGACGGATCTTTGCTCCACGACGGAATCAACCCCCACTGAAAGATCTCCATTTTCCGATCGACGGGTGAGGTGACCACGGCCACCGGCTGCGTCGGCGCGATATTGTAACGCGGCGCGAGTTGCGTCGGCACCTCAATCAGATCGAGCAGTGTTTGCAGATCAGCCGGATCAACGGTCAGCGTAAAACGTCCGCACATCCCGATTACTCCTTCTGGCCCTCCAGGCACGTCACCCCATCAGGCCCGACCACGGCCGCGTGTACTGTGCCGCGCGGGAGATCAATCCGATCACCAGCACGCGTCTCAACGGCCTCATTCGTCGCGGGCAACAACCAGGTGATCGATCCTCGTACAACAAATAATACCTTATCGTAGTCGTGCGTGTGCGCGGGATAGACATCGCCGGGGCCGTTGGACCAATCGTAGCAAAACAGTCCTTCGCGAATAAACGTCTCGCGTAATTCGCGTTCAGTCGGCGGTTGAGATTTGGGCCAGCTTGTGATCAACATCAGCCTGCTCCAAAGAAGAAGCGCGTCACAATTTGCTGCCCCCACATCATCGCCGTGAAGCCGCCGATGACGAGAAACGGCCCGTACGGAATACCGCTCCGCATGTTCACGACCCGAGTGAGCAGTAGCACAGTTGTGACAATGCCGCCCGCCAGGATAGTTAAGACCAAGGCCGTAATCACGCCGGGGAAGCCTGTAATCAGGCCGATGTAAGCCGCTAACTTCACATCGCCGCCGCCCATCGCGCCGCGGCCAAACGCCTTGCCGCCCAGGACGGCCGCCAGCCAGAAGAACACGTAGCCGATCACCCCGCCGACCAACGCGAGGTACCAGCCTGGCCCGAACCACAGAAATGAAGTCAACGCGGCGATGGCGATAGCGGGCAAACTCGCGCGATTCGGAATCAGACGATGTTCCAGATCGGTCACCGTCAACAACATCAGCACACTGGTGTGAAAACTGGCCAACACCAGCACGATCGGGTCACTGAAGCGCGTGAATAACAGCGCAAACAGCGCAGCGGTACTCACTTCCACAATCGGATTCCGTACTGCGATCGTTTGGCCACATGACAGGCAAGCTCGGCGTCGCGTGATGAACGCCACAACCGCCAGAGCACGGCTGACCGATCGGGTCTGGCCACAGGCCGCACACGCTAAGCCGTGCCACTTGGCATGTCGCTTTGGCAGCACATCCGCCAAAGCATTGATGAAACTTCCCACAATCAGACCGATCAGGGCAAATATTACGATCACATGCACCTCACAAAATCACATGCACTTGACGCTCAAACCAACCGCAACCTTAATCGAACAACGTGAGTATAACACGCTCAGCAGCTGATTAGAAACCGACCTAGAAAAAGGCTAAAAGTGGCAAAATCTTCAAATCGAGCGTGTAAATCCCGCTCGCTGTTTATGATTGCTTGCTCAGCAATGGTTTGCAAACTGGTCAGTATTTGGTAAGTAAGCGGTGAAAACCGCACTGAATCTATTGCAATCAGGTATGGATGGAAGTAGACTGATTATGATGATGATGTTCCAGTCAGCATCAAGTGCAAAAAAACTGATCACTTCAGTATGGCTACACATGGGAAAGGAATTCTAAGAATATGAAACGGACGATGCTTGTTATCACAGTCGTGCTCATGGTCGCCCTAAGTGGAGTTGGTTTAACATTGACACCCGTTCCGGTCGCCGCACAAGGCGCTGGTTCGACGATACTTTCGGCGGTCTTTTCAATCTATGTGACGAATCCAAGCGGTGAAACCGTAAACATCCGGCGGATCACAGCCCCGTGGAATGAAAACACCGTAACTTGGAACAACTTTGGGAGCAGTCTTGCACCGCTTATCACCCCGGTCTCCTTTCCGTCCGACGTGGCGGGCTGGCATTCGGTCGATGTTACAGAGTTAGTACAGGGCTGGCATGCTGGTACTTATCCTAACTATGGTCTGGCTCTTGACGAGGGGGATGTGCCCTTCGCCGCCACGCTATATAACAGCAGCGAATTTGGCACGGTTGAACTTCGGCCGCGATTGGATGTTACATACACCGTACCGGGTGCTCCACCAACAACGGCTAGTTACACGATTCAGCGCCCAAGCGGGACTGTACAGGATGCATATGTCTGGGCGCTTAACCCCAACACGAACTACAACTACGAGACCCTTTACACAGGTGATCTTGACGGCGGCGGCATGAAATATGCCCTACTTCAGTTCGTACAGCTACCCACCGCTGTAACGGTCGATTCACTCAGTGCCAAGGCCGTACCGCCCGCTACTCCGATCTATCTTGGGCTCGGCCTGGTGGCTGTGTTAGGCGCGGTTGTACTCGGCATCAAGCGCCGTCACTAACTGACAACCTCCAAGTATTCTGCAAGTTGGCGACCACTCCACTTACGGAGTGGTCGTTTTTTTGTCAGCCGCCCTGTGGCTTTGACAAAAGCCCCGCGTCCGGCTAGAATCGCGCCGACATGATGGAACGCACCCACACGATTAATCGCGAGCGCCTGAGCGTGCTCGTCGCCTTGATCGTCCTCAGTTTGAGTTTGCTCCCGCTCATCGAGTCGCCGGCCACCACCGGCGTGGGTACGTCGTTCCTCGGCACACCCCTGCGCCTGGAATTCTCCGCCACGACTTTTGTGATGATTCTGGCGGCGGCGCTGACGTGCGCGGGCATCGACGCCCTCATCCGCGTTCATCCGCGCGTGCGGCGCGGCGAAGTGACGCGCACATTCCCATACTGGATCATTCCGGCGGCTACGGTGGTCGTCGCCGCGCAGCTGCTGAGCAACATCACCGAAGCGCGGCTATGGATTGCGGGCTTACTATTGACTGGCGGAGCGTTGTGGGCGGTGGCTGTAGCCGAGTATGCCTCGATCGATCCGGACGGGCCAACGGCTGGCCGAGCGCGGCTGTTTCTGACCGCGATCACCTACGTGCTAGCCGTGCTCCTCTTCGGTCTCATCTGGAACACGCGCGCCCGCAGTCTTATCAGCGCCACGCTGACGTTAATTGTGGCCGCCAGTTTGGCGTTTGATCTCCTGTCGTCAACGCGTGCTGCGACCAGCCGCACCTTGTTGTTGTCGATCGCGATCGGGTTGGTGCTGGCCCAGAGCAATTGGGCTATCAACTACTGGCGCACCGATGTCTTTACCGCCGCGATTTCGCAGTTGCTGGCGTTTTATGCGCTCGTCGGTCTGGCGACGCAGTACCTAATCGATCGTATCAGTCGCCGTGTCTTAATCGAGTTCGGCATAGTGATGATCGTCGCCCTGCTCTTGTTGTTACGCAATCGCTAACCGCGCACCGAAATCAAAACGCCTCGACTATCGGTCGAGGCGTTTGCGTTAATACGGCTAGTTACGGTGTGGCGATTGGCAACGGCGCAGTTTGTTGTTGAGCAGCGGGCGTATTCGCCACCGGCGTAATTGTCGAGGGCGTTGCCACCAGACTCAGCACCATCGTCATGACCACCAGGATCGCCAGAATGGCAAACATGATGCGGGCATTGCGCTGGGCGTTTTGTTGATTCTTAGAACGGCGGGCCATGCTTTACTCCTTCTTGATTCGATAACGCGGCGATTATACCATAGCTACGGCAGCGCCAGCGTGCGTTTAGCCTGCGCCCCGATCGGCCCGGCCGGATCCAACGCGATGGCTCGCTCATAAGCCTGGCGCCCTGCTTCATTGTCGCGGCCATACAGACGCCCCAAATATGACTGTGCCAGCGCCGACTTTGGATCGAGTTCCGCGGCACGCAGCAACTCCCCTTCCGCGATTGCACGCTCGCCATTCAGCAGCTGCGCCACGCCCAACCAGACCCGCGCTTCAGCATCATCCGGGGCCATCGCCGCCGCTTGCTGAGCGATCTTCAACGCTTGCTCACGCGGCCCGTAATTGTGACCGGCATACAACTCGGCCAGTGCCTTCCAGCCCAACGGATCGTCGGCTTTGAGATCGCGCGCCGTCGTCAGCCATTTTTCCGCCGCGGCCAGATCGCCGCGCTGTTCATATACCTGACCAAGTTCAGCAGCGATAAGCGGATTCTGCGGATCACGCTCGGCGGCGAACAGCAGATCCTCGATCGCGCGATCGAGATTGCCACTTAGCCACGTGTGCCGTGCGCGAAAGTAACGCGCCACCACCAAGTCTCGATCGATCTCTACCGCCCGATCAAGCTGGCTGGCCCCGTCGCGGCCCAGTTGATCTAGGGTGAAGCCATCGTACGCATAGGCTTCCGCATACATTGGATTGGCCTCCGTTGCCGCTTTGAATGCGCGCCGGGCCAGCGTCAGATCACCCGCTGACAAGTAAGCGCGACCCAACAGCATCAACTGCATAGCACGCTCGGTTTCATCCAACGCCGGCATCCATAAGCGCGCTTGCTCGATCGGAATTTGCGCCAGCAACTCTCTCGCACGCGCCGCATCGTCGAGCGCGACAATCTTCGCCAACGCTAATCGCGCTTCAACATGATCAGGCTCTGCGGTTAGCCACTGCTCCGCCGTTGATTGTGCCGCTGCCCAATTTTCAGCCTGTAAATAAGCATCGACAGCGTGCGGGTAAGCAGCAGGCTTTGCTTGCGCAACGATTAGCCACTGCACAGCGGCGATTTCAAATTGCCCCGTTTGCGCGGCGAGTTGCGCGTTCAGCGCCGCCAGATCGATCGGGGTTGCGCCGAGATCGCGGGCGAGATCGATCGCGGCTGGCACTTCATCAAAGCGCCGTTGATCGATCAGCAACTCAGCGAGCCGCCGTTGTGCGGAAGCATTCCACGGTTGACGGATCAATGCGAGACGTACGTTTTCTTCAGCGCGGCGATAGAGGAACGTCGCACGCTCGGCATCGGCTTGCGTCACGAACGAAGCGGTCACGGCATCGTCGGGCCGGACGAGCAGCGTCAAGGCAGCCAGCACTATCACAAGCAGTAACGCGCGAAGAGAGATCATTGATGTAGAATTATACTCGCATGACACTTAACGAGTGAACCCGGCGTACTCGTCATTCATTCTCCAAGGAGCTTAAGATGGACTTCACCCTCTCGTCCGAACATGTGATGGTTCAAAAGATGGTGCGCGATTTTGCCACGCGCGAAGTGCAACCGACGATCAAAGACTGGGATCGCCGCCAAGAGATGAATCCGGCGACGCTGCCGCGCATGGCTGAGCTGGGCATTTTAGGCCTGTGCCTGCCCGTAAAATATGGCGGTCAAGGCTTCGATTACATTTCGTTGGGACTGGCGTGTGAAGAACTGGAAGCCGTCGATACGTCGCTGCGCGTGGTGATGTCGGTGCATGTGGGCTTAAACAGTTTGGCGCTGTTGCAATGGGGTACGGAAGATCAGAAGCAGCGCTTTCTGGTGCCGCAAGCCAAAGGCGAGAAGTACGCGATGTTCGGCTTGACCGAGCCCGGCGTCGGCAGCGATGTGGCGAATATGGTTTCGACAGCGCGGCGCGCTGGCGATGACTACGTCATCAATGGCGAGAAGATGTGGATCAGTCTGGCGTCAAAGGCCCATCACATTTTGTGGTTCGCCAAAACCGATCCGACGGCGAAAGATCCGCACGAGGCATTGACGGCGTTCATGATCGAAACCGATCGGCCCGGCGTGACCCGCGGCGATATTCACGGCAAGCTAGGTGTGCGCGCCGGATCGACGGGTTGGGTCAATTGTAGTGATGTGCGCGTACCAAAAGAAAATCGAATCGGCGAAGAGGGCGAGGGCTTTAAGATCGCGATGTCGGCGCTGGACAATGGCCGTTATACGGTGGGGTCGGGCGCGACCGGCTTAATCCGCGCGGCGCTCGACGCGAGTGTGAAGTATGCTAATGAACGCAGAGCCTTCGGCAAGGAGATCGGCAAGCATCAACTGGTGCAGCAGAAGATCGCTTACATAGTGCAGCAGTATGAGATCGGGCGGCTGTTGTATCTCCGCGCGGGGTGGCTGAAGAACCAAGGGCAGCGCAACACCCGCGAAACGTCGCTGATGAAATGGTACGCCACCGATGCGTCATTCGAGGCCGCTAATGCCGCTGTTCAGATTCACGGCGCGTACGGCTATAGCGATGAATACGACGTGGAACGCTATCTGCGCAACAGCCGCGGCGCCATCATCTACGAAGGCACGAGCGAGATTCACCAACTAATGCAGGCCGGTTACGCGTTAGGCTACCGTGAAGACGGCGACCTCCGTTGCGAACTACCGGCTTACGATGCAGAGGTTTGGCAGGAAGAATAATCGGACGCGTCATTCCGAGGAGCCGCGCTACGGCGACGAGGAATCTCTGGTTCGGCCGAAATACACCCGGCTGGCGTAGAGATTCCTCGCCACTACGTGGCTCGGAATGACACTGATTGCGGGTGGGCGATTCAGCGTGCTTCGCGTCCCATTATTGAACCACAAAGACACGAAGATGCGAAGGAAAACCTTAAAATCTTCCTGTCTTTGCGCCTTCGCGGTTGTCTTTTGACGCAGTGTGTTATAATGTTGGCGAGGCTCTTGTGAATTCAAACATTAGCCGCCCCACCAATAGCCAGCAATCAACACATCATGCCTAAGGAGGTCACCTTGAACATTGTCGTTTGCACCAAGCAAGTGCCCGACACGGCGGCGACGCTCAAAGTCGATGAGCAGTCGAACGTCAGTTGGGGTGATGCACCGCTCGTCATCAACCCGTGGGACGAGTACGCGATCGAAGAAGCGATCCGCCTTAAGGAGAAGTTCGGCGGGAAAGTGACCGTACTCTCAGTCGGGCCGGAGCAAGCCAAAGAAGCGCTGAAGCAGGCCGTGGCGATGGGCTGTGACGACGCCCAACTCATCTCCGATCCGATCTTCGACGGCAGCGATGCCCTGGCCACCACTCACATCCTGGCCCAAGCCATCAAGAAGTTGGGCGATGTGGATGTGGTCGTCTTCGGCAAGCAGGCCATTGACGGCGATACGGGCCTGGTTCCAGCAGGCGTGGCGCGCCGATTGGGTTGGCCGCTCCTATCATACGTCGCCAAGATCGATGAACTTGACGCAGCTGCCAAATCGCTCAAAGTCACGCGCCTTCTTGAGCAAGGTCGGCAAGGCGTTGCCAGCAAGTTACCCGCCGTCATCAGCGTCGTGAAAGAGATCAACGAACCGCGTTATCCCTCCTTCATGAATATCCGCAAAGCCAGCAAACTCGCCATTCCGACGTTGAATGCCGCCGCCATCGGCGCGGACGCCGATAAGGTTGGGCGCGCTCACGCAGCCACGCAGTGGGTCAAGACTTTCCCGCTGCCGGCACGCACGGGTAACGTCGAGATCATCAGCGGCGATTCACCGCAAGCCATCGCCGCGGCACTGGCCGATAAACTTATGGCGGAGAAGGTGATCTAATCATGGCGCACAACATTCTCGTCTGGATTGAAACGTTCAAAGGCAGTGGCTTGCCCATTTCGTACGAGTGCCTCGGCGAAGCGAAGCGCCTCGCTAACGGCGGCACGGTGACCGCGGCGGTGTTTGGCGAAAACGCAGCGGCGATCGCAGCGGAAGCGATCACGTTGGGCGCCGATCAAGCAATCGTGTGTGAGGATGCTACACTGACCGATTTTCGCGCCGAGCCATACATCGCGTTGCTCACAAAAATCGCGCAGGACATCAAGCCTGAAGTCGTGATGGCGGGCGCCTCGACGCGCGGCCGCGATGTGAGCAGCGGCGTCGCCGTCGAACTGGAAACAGGCGCGATTGCGGACTGCACGGCGATCGAGGAGCAGGACGGTCAACTACTGGCGACACGACCGGTGTATGCGGGCAAACTGTTGGCGCACGTCATCGTGCCCGCCAAACGTCCGATCGTCCTTACTACCCGATCGCGCGCCTTCCCCATGCCGGAAGTCGTCGCAGGCAAAGCGGGCAGCGTGACCGCCGTCGCGCCGGTGCTGAGTGAAGATCAGATCGCTAGCAAAGTCACTGGCTTCGCGATCGAGGGTGAAGGCGAGGTTAGCCTCAACGATGCGCGCGTCATCGTGTCGGGCGGGCGTGGCGTGGGCGGACCGGACGGCTTCAAGCCCGTAGCCGAACTCGCCAAGACGCTGGGCGGCGCATTAGGCGCGAGCCGCGCTGCCGTCGATGCGGGCTGGATTCCGTACGCGCATCAAGTGGGCCAGACCGGCAAGACCGTTGCGCCCGATCTGTACATCGCGTGCGGCATCAGCGGCGCGATTCAACATCAAGCCGGCATGCGTACTGCCAAAGTGATTGTCGCCATCAACAAAGATCCCGAAGCGCCGATCTTCAAACTGGCGCGCTATGGCGTCGTCGGCGATCTATTCCAGATCGTGCCCGCGCTGGATGCAGAGTTCAAGAAGCGCCTAGGCAAGTAATTGTCGATTTTGGATTTTAGACTTTGGATTGAGGCTCAAGCCGTTGGCTTGAGCCTCAACTTTTTCACGGCTGTATGGCATGTGCGGTTCATGACTCACCATGACTGGTTGATAGCTTTGGCCTGAGCTGGTAGACTTACTCTTTGCGCTGGCCCATGTCATACCCGCAGCCTTAAACGAGAACCGGCATGTCTTCAAACAGTGAATTCAACGTTAGCAACGCCTACACCTACGACCGCCGTTCGACGACACGCTGGGTGATATCGCACATCGGGCGCTATAAGAAACTTTTAGCGCTGGCCCTGGCGTTGCAACTCGTCAGCCTGACTACGTATTCCAGCAGCCCGGTGTTGATCGGTCGCGCGGCGGGTGAATTGACCAAGCCTGGCGGCGGGCAGTTGCCCGTGTACGCGCTCACCATTCTGTTCATCCTGACAATGGACGGCCTCTTCAACATCATGGCCTCATATGCGTACACGCACATCGCCACGCGCTTTGCCGCCGATGCGCGCCAGGAATTGTACGCTAGTTTGCTCGGCAAGAGCCAGACCTTTCACAATCGACAGCGAGTTGGCGATGTGATGGCGCGCGCCACCGACGATGTCGCTTTGCTCAGCGATATGGTCACGCCGGGCGCCAGTATTTTGATCGAGTCGTGGGGCACGATCGCCATCGTGTTGATCTTCGTGGCTTCGATCAATCTCCAACTCTTGATCGTCCCCGCCCTCTTCGTCACAGCCTACATCGTCGCAGTGCGTGCCTACGTTAATGAACTGGAGCCCGTCTACGCGCGTCTACGCAATCAATTTGGTCATCTCGACGCAGCGCTGGCCGAGATCATCTCCGGGATTGAGGTAGTCAAAGCCAGCGCGCGCGAATTGTTCGAGCGCGACAAGTTTCGCGGCAGCGCTCGCCGCCTGCACGACACCGCGATCCAGCAAGGCCACATCGAGGCGCGCTACTTGCCCGTGTTGTTATTCGCCATCACGGTTGGGTTGATGCTGCTCCATTCATTGTGGCTGTATCAAAATAACGTCATCACGCTGGCGGATGTGATCGGCGTGATGGGGCTGATGAATGTACTGCGCTGGCCGACGTTCAGCTCGATCTTTACGTTTTCGCTCATTCAGGCGGGCCTCGCCAGCGCCGATCGGATTCTCAGCATCATCAAGGCCGAAACCGATCTGGACGAGAACGCCGCTGGGACCGATCGGACGGTGAAGGGCGAGATCGTGTTCGATCACGTCTCCTTTGGCTTTGACGATCAACCGCTGTTACAAGACATTTCCTTCTGCGTTAAATCAGGGCAAACCGTAGCGATTGTGGGCCAGACCGGTTCGGGCAAGAGCAGCTTGATCGGGCTAGTGAATCGCACTTACGATGTGACAGCAGGCCGCATTCTGATCGACGGGGTAGATGTGCGTGAGTGGAGTCTGGACGCGCTGCGGTCACAGATCGGCAAGATTGAGCAGGACATCTTTTTGTTCTCGCGCACGGTAGCTGAGAATATCGCGTTTGGGCGGCCTGGCGCAACGCAAGCCGAGATCGAACAGGCGGCGCGTGACGCGCAAGCACACGACTTCATCTTGAGCTTCAAGGACGCTTATCAAACGGTGATCGGTGAGCGCGGTGTGATGCTATCGGGCGGGCAGCGACAACGCTTGGCGCTGGCGCGGGCCTTTCTCAGTGATCCGCGCATCTTGATTCTGGACGACTCGACCAGCGCCATCGACAGTGCTACCGAAGCCGAGATTCAACTGGCACTGCGGCACGTGCAGCGTGGCCGCACGACGCTGTTGATCACACACCGTTTGGCGCAGATCCGTTGGGCCGATCATATCCTCGTGATCGATCAGGGCCGCCTGGTTGCCAACGGCACGCACGATGAATTGCTGCGCCGTTCGCCGCACTATCGCCGCATCTTTGCGCGCTATGATGTAGAACTTCCACCGTTGGAAAGCGTGGTTTAGCCTATGGGTTTCATTTTTGACGGTCTCGATGCCGAAGCCTACGACCGCCGTTACACTGATCGCGCTCTGGTCGCGCGCGTCGTCGGTTACTTCAAGCCGCAGTTGGGTCGCATGTTGTTGGTGGCCGTGTCGGTCGTGCTGCAATCGCTGCTGGATGTCAGCCTGCCAATCCTGATCTCGCGCACGCTTGATCAATTCGCCGCGGGTCAAGCCAATCTCGTGCTCAGTGCCGCTCTCATTGCAACGATCGGTTCACTGGCGTGGGTGTTCAACTTTGTGCGCCGTTCGTTTTCGTCGCGCGCGGTGGCCGCCGTCGTCTTAAAGTTGCGCGAAGACGCCTTCGACGCGGTGCTCAAGCGCGATCTGTCCTTTTACGATCAATTCATCTCGGCCAAGATCGTGAGTCGCGTCAACTCCGACACACAGGCCTTTTCGCAAGTCGTCACGTTGACGATGGATTTGTTTAGCCAGATTTTGCTCGTTGTGTTATTGATGGGCTATCTCTTCAGCGTCAACACGACGTTGACGTGGATCACGCTGGCGTTAGCACCGTTCATTGTGTTTGCGGCGTTGACGTTTCGGCGCATTGCCCGCAACACCATCACACAATCGCGGCGCGTCAGCGCCGAAGTCAGCGCGCACATTCAGGAAACCGTCAGCGGCATCGGGGTTGCGAAGACCTTTCGGCAGGAGAACACCATCTACGACGAGTTCGTGGACGTGAACGAGCAATCGTTCCGCATCAATCGCCGTACGGGTTATGTGTTTAGCGCGATCTTTCCGATTCTCAACGTGTTGGCCGGTATCGGCACGGCGCTGCTGGTCTACGTGGGCGGCCTCAACGTGCAAAGCGGCGCGCTCACACCCGGCGATTGGTATCTGTTCATTCAAGGGCTGGGCTTGTTCTGGTTCCCGGTCACCAGTATCGCTTCGTTTTGGAGCCAGTTTCAGATCGGGCTGGCGGCGGCCGAACGTGTCTTCGCGCTATTGGATGCCGAGCCGCGTGTCGTGCAGACCGATAATCGAGCGCTGCCGACGGTGCGCGGTGAGATCAAGTTCGATCACATCGATTTTGCTTATAAGCTCGACGAGCCAATCTTGACCGATTTCTCGTTGACCATCCACGCGGGCGAGACACTGGCGTTGGTTGGTCACACCGGATCGGGCAAGAGTTCACTAGCACGGTTGATCGCGCGCTTCTACGAATTTCAGGGTGGCCGCTTGCTGATCGATGGGCAGGACATCCGTACGCTCGATCTAGCCGACTATCGTGCGCGCCTCGGCTTGGTCACGCAGACGCCGTTTTTGTTTGAAGGCACGGTGCGCGAGAACATTCGCTACGGTCGACCTGAAGCGAGCGATGATGAAGTAGAACGCGCGGCGCGGCAAGTGGGCGGCGGCG
The DNA here is from genome assembly GCA_046328575.1 of Anaerolineae bacterium. GTDB lineage: Bacteria > Chloroflexota > Anaerolineae > Fen-1058 > Fen-1058 > JAGOBP01. The sequence continues at coordinate 27,870 of JAXLWI010000028.1, read as the reverse complement.
ACTGGTTGGCCGGTTTGTCACAAGGCTTATCAACCGAAGTCGGCGAACGGGGCAGCAGCCTCTCGATGGGGCAGCGCCAACTCGTCGCGCTGGGCCGCATTTTGCTGCAAAATCCGGCGATTTTCATTCTCGATGAAGCCACCGCCAGCATCGATCCGTTGACGGAAACGCTGATTCAAGAAGGCCTCGATACCGTCATGCGCGGTCGCACCAACATCATTATCGCGCATCGCCTCTCGACGATCCGCCACGCCGATCGCATTATCGTATTACGGCGCGGACAAATCATCGAAGAAGGCAATCACCCCACCCTGCTCACTGTGGGCGGCCACTACGCCGAACTGTACAACACTTACTTCCGGCATCAATCGCTGGAGTTCATCGACGCGCAGGGACCACTGCACGCCACCGACCACTAGTTAAATCATCTGGGCGGAGTTACCAGCGAAAAGCGGCGTGAATTTAATGACCTCGCTCACCCAAAATCTCCGCCTGACTATCTCCACTTCAACTTCCCCTCAGACTTTCGACCGTTGACGCCTGCGGCAAAATGCGCGTATCCTCAGATCAACCGAACGACGTTGAAGTGTCAGGACTTCGACTAGCGCTCGACGCTTAACTGTCAGGCTTTACCTGACGATCGGCCTATACTGTTCGCATATCACAGCGCACTCGCTGCTCATCAGGCATAAGTCATGTCACTCGACATCAAAACCATCACATTAGCCTTGCCTTATCGCTTGGGGCGCGTTAATTGTTACTTGATCCACACCGATGCGGGTTTCGTTCTAGTCGACACCGGCAGTTCCAATCAACGCGCGGCGCTCGAACGAGAATTGCAGAACGCGGGCTGCCAGCCGGGCAATTTGAAACTCATCATCCTGACGCACGGCGATTTCGATCACACCGGCAATGCCGCCTACCTGCGCCAGACATTCGGCGCACCGCTCGCCATGCATCCGGCCGACTTCGGCATGATCGAACGCGGCGACATGTTTGCGAGCCGCAGTAGCGGCAACCCGCTCCTCAAAGCGATCGCGCCGCTGCTCTTCGGATTCGGCGCAGCGAATCGGGTGACGCCCGACGTGCAGCTTGCTGACGGCGACGATTTATCCATCTATGGTCTGGCGGCTAAAGTGATCGCGCTGCCCGGCCATTCGCGCGGCTCGATCGGTCTTCTCACCGTCGACGGCGATCTGTTCGTCGGTGACCTGCTCGATAGCACACAGCAGCCCACGTTGAACTCGATCATGGACGATCGGGGAGCCGCTCAAACGAGCGTTGAAAAACTGAAGACCTTAAACGTGGCCACGGTCTATCCGGGTCACGGCGCGGCTTTCTCAATGAATCACTTGCAGATTCTCGCCGCCCACTGAACAAGTTGACTATCCTACCCAAGCCCAATCTTTCAAGGAGTTGAACCATGACTGAGGAAAAAACTAAACCATCCGCTTCCAAGAAGCCATCGGCCCTTAAAATCGTCAATGGTCTTGTCCGCGGTGCGATCAACGCGGCGCTAGTTATCTGGACCTTGTACGATATTCGCCAGCGCAGCGATGCCGAGCTTAACGGCAAACGCAATGTCTGGCTAATAGCAGCCTTCGCACCGCCCATCGGGCCGATCGCCTACCTTTTGTTTGGCCGCAAACGAGACACCGAAGCGATTGAAGTTCAGCCGGAAACGCCTGAAGCGGCATGAATGCTCTAATCACGCGCTTCATCGGCACGGGCTTACTGTTCATCCTCATCTTTCTGTCCGGCTTCTGGTTGAGCAATTCAGGCCGACCGCTGAACGTGCTCGTCTTGACCATCCACAAACTGATGGGGTTAGGAACGGCCATCCTCATTGGAGTAACCGTTTACCAAATCAACCAACAAGTCGGATTGAACTCAACGGTATGGATCGCGGCGGCGATCACGCTGGTGCTCTTTCTCGCCACCATCATCAGCGGAGGACTATCGAGCCTGGAACAACCAGCCGCCACGACGATTCTGGCGATCCACAAAATCGGCCCATTTCTGACGGTGGTTTCGGCTGCTGCCACCATGTATCTGCTCGTTAAATCTCAAGCCTGAATATCTTTAGGAGAGCATGTAGTGACGAATACCATCCTTGTGACTTACGCCAGCCGATTAGGCTCAACGGCTGGCGTCGCCGAAGCGGTTGGTCAAGCGCTGCGAGAATCTGGCGCCGACGTTGACGTTCGCGCCATGGCGGACGTAACCGACCTCGCGCCGTACCACGCCGTCGTAGCGGGCAGCGCGATCCGCGGCAAGCAAGTACTGCCAGAAGCCATGCAGTTCATCCGAGCGCATCAAGCTGCTTTACGACAGAAGCCGTTTGCGGCGTTTGTAGTCTGCATGACCTTAGCCATGAAGAACGGCGAGAACTATCGCTCGCATGTCGCCACGTTTTTAGACCCGATCAGCGTGCTGGTGAAACCGGTCAGCAAGGGGCTGTTTGCCGGCGTGCTAAACCTCAACAAGATCACGTCGTGGTCCACTCGGCTGAAGTTCAGACTCAGCGTGATGTTCGGTGTATGGACCGAAGGCGATCATCGCGATTGGAATGCCATTCGCACCTGGGCGATCAGCTTGCTACCGCTGCTTCAATAACACACCGTCAGTCCGCCAAAAATCACGAAGCCCGCGCTGCGGGCTTCGTGATTTTTGCTATCGTTTCGAGTTAAGCATACGCGGGGTTACCGCGCACGATCGTTCTAGCTTGGGCCAACGGTTGCTCCGCTAACACACGCTCTGTCGTCAGCCGCGCGGACAACAGCGCCATCGGCAAGCCACTGCCCGGATGCGTGCTCGATCCGACGAAGTACACATTGCCATAGCGCGCGTGCCGGTTCTGCGGTCGCAAATAACCCACTTGCAAGAAGTTGTGACTCAACCCAAAGGCCGCGCCCTTTGCTAAATTGTAGCGATCACGCCAATCACGCGGCGTGTAACATACCTCGAACTTGAGATGCTGATCGAGATCAGTAACACCAATTTCCTTTAGGCGGTTCACCACACTCGATCGAGCTTGCGCAGCCAACACGCCCCATGCTTGCTGTGTCGCTGCGTCGAGATGGCCGGTCGGCACCAGCACGAACAAAGTGTCTTGTCCGGCGGGTGCGGCAGCTGGATCGGTGCGCGCGGGTGCGTGAACGTAGAAACTCGGCTGATCGGGCAGCGTGTGATCGTTGAAGATGCGCTCGAAACTTGCACGATAATCGCCCGACAAAAAGACGTTGTGATGGCCGAGCTGATCGTAGACCCGATCCACGCCCCAGTAAAACATGATGGCCGAACAAGTGTATTTGAGCCGCGCCAACCGATCGGCTTCGGCGCGATCCGGCAATAACGCATCATAGGCGTACGGCAGATCGGCGTTAGCCACAACCACATCAGCCGCGAGCGTCGAGCCATCTTCGAACGTGACGCCCGTCGCACGCCGCCCTTCGACGTTGATGCGCCGCACGGGCGCGTTGTAAACAAAGTGTACGCCATTCTTCTCCGCGATGCCGACCAAACTCTCGATCACGCGATACAGACCACCCATCGGAAACCACACGCCGTCACACAGTTCGGTGTATTGCAGCAGGGAGTACGTCGCCAGCGCATCAAACGGGCTGACGCCCAGATACATATTCTGGAACGTGAATGCAGCCTTCAAATGCGGATCATCAAAGTAGTGACCGATGTTGTCGTAGTGCTTGCGCAACGCTTTGAGCTTAAACAACAATGGCAAGTTCTTCGGGCTGAAATACTCGAAGATATTGCGGAAGTTGCGGCCTACAAAATACTTTAGCGATTCATGATAGTTCGTCTCGCCTTCGACGAGGTAGCGCAGCAAGCCACTAAAGCTGCCGGGCTCGATCGCTTCCAGTTGATCTTGCAGCGCGTGCAGATCATTAGTCAACGCTAGCGACACACCATCGTCGAAGCGAATGCGATAGGTCGGATCGATCCGGCGGAGATCAAGATGATCGGTCATGCTTTCACCGAGATCAGCGTAAGTTTCAGCGAACACTTCCGGCATCAGGAACAACGTCGGCCCGATATCGAAGCGATGGCCGTCACGCACCAATTGATCGCAACGGCCACCAGGCCGGCCGTTCTTCTCCAACACAGTGACGGTATATCCGGCACGGGCCAGACGCGCGGCAGTGGCAATGCCGCCAATCCCAGCGCCGATAATGAGAGCGGTTAACTTCGTAGGCATGACTTACTCCTGACTATTTTCTCGCCGCCATGCACCCACCTGGCGATGGCTGGCTTTGATCTTAAGCGCGATGTTGTTCGAAGCGATTTGAATTCTCTCAATGCCGTGCTCGTATAGCGCTTGCAAGAACGGGCGCGGCGGCATGTGGGCAATGAACAACGCCACATCGGCTATCGCGGCGGTTTCATCCAAGAAGCGAAAGATACGCGCCGCCGGATTGCGCTGGAACATCGTCACAAAAATCGCCTGGAGCGTAGCGCCCTGTTCGCGCATCAGGCGCAACAACAGTGCATCGCACAACCGGAAGAACGGCGAATCGGCAGGGACGTTGAATGGCTGCCCCGTTTCGATCAGCGACCGCACGATGGCAGTCGAATCATCCTGGATGCGCGTGTAAGCGTAGCCCGATGACGCTTTGATCCGTCCGCCCGCTGTGCCGATCGTCATCACGTGTGCGCTAGTGCGACGCGCAAATGACCGATCAGTTAGCGGGCTGACACCGCCTTCTTCTTCGAGGATGCGATAGTCGCGCAAGTTCAGCGTATGTTCGACGTAGGCCTTCAGCGTTGATTCAAGCTGATGAGAACTTAAGGCAACGAACTCGATCAACGCCTGCCGCTTCGATAACGGCAGTACATAGCAGAAACGTAATTCATTTCTCTGCGGCACTCGAAAGTCGAACATCGTTGCGGCCGATGGATCAAAAGCATCATCGAGGGTCTCGATCAACCAGCCGGTGAAGTGCTGGTATAACGCGTCGGCATTCGCCGGATCGGCCTTGAAAGCAGCCACTTTGAAGCGGCTGTCGAAAATCCAGCGACCGAAGTAGCGTTGGCCGCCGACTGTAACGAATGCGCCATCAGCGGTCTCTTCGATGTGATCGGCTGTGTTTTGAATAAAGGTAACGTTGCTGCAAGCCGTCAACACGTCATGCGCGTGCTGATAGAAATCGAGGCCGCGAATCATGTGATAGCGGTACGCGCCGAGATCGATCGGGTGTGACGACTGATCATCGACGAGTTGGATTTGATCCCACGAGCGATGCACGATCGCGTCAAAGGGCGTGGGCCGATCGGACCAGAAACAGAACGTGCGATCGTTGCGATCCTTGTCGTCCGGCTCGACGATCAAAATCGTACGATCACGCAACGAACTATCGATCAACTGGCAGGCGAGGCTAAGGCCTGCCAGGCCGCCGCCCAAAATAATGTAGTCGTAGTGGTTCATCGGTTGTGCCACCACAGGCCGGGAAGTTTGCTCAACTTGCGCGCGCCGTTGACGTGGGCGCGACGCGAGAAGATGTCGTAATCGTGGGCTTCGATGTCGTCGAGGATGGCGCGATACAGACCAGCCGCGGCCGCTACGGCAAATCGTCCGTCTTTGTTCAGCATGGCGATGCCGGGCCATGCTTCCGCGTATAGGCGACGATTACGCTCGATCTGAAAATGCATGAAGCCGCGCCAGCGATTGTCGACGCGGCCCGCGTCTAAATCGGCTTCGCTCAGATCGAACTCGGCCAGTTCGGCGGCGGGCAAGTACACGCGTCCGGCTTGCCAGTCTTCGGCCACGTCACGCAGGATGTTAGTGAGTTGAAGTGCGACGCCGAGTTTGATCGCGTATGGAATGGCTTCCGGTCCGCTAAAACCGATGATGTGCATGCTCATCAAGCCTACAGTCGAAGCGACGCCGTACGCATACGCGGCGAGATCGTCGAAGGTTTGATAGCGGTGCTGCGTGAGGTCACGCGCCACACCGTCGATCAACTGTTCGGCGTAACGAACGGGAATGCGATAGCGCAAACGCGCATCGGCCCAAGCCACCGCGACGCGATCAGCGTGCGGCGGATTGATGGCGAGTGATTGATGTCGCCAGCGCATGAGTTCGTTTTCGGCTTCGCAGTGAGCGCAATCGACGATGTCATCAGTCACACGGCAAAAAGCGTAGAGGGCGCGCAGCGCACGGCGCTTATCCGCCGAGAGAAACGTCGAGGCCAGAAAGAACGATCGGCTGTGGTGGGCGGTGATCGCTTCGCAATGCGCGTAAGCGCGCGCCAATTCGGCTCGATCGCGGATCGGCGCGCTGACCACGTGGGTCGTCATCGACTGCACGGCTTCACGCGCCAACATCAACAGCGGTTGTTCCCAAGTGTGCGGCGTAAACATCGTCATCGCCCCTCAAGATTTGTGCCCCCGCACACGTGTCTAGATTATCAGCGCACTGCTTCAACGTCATCCGACTAAAGACGGAGCAAATCGCAGGAATAGGTCGGATGTCAGCCGTTGGTTTGATTATGGGGTGATCTGGTGGCTTAGTCCTGACAGCGAGGCGTCACGTACAGACCTGAAAGCTGACGACGACAGTCGAGCATCGTACTCTCGTCATATTGGGCTATGTTGGTAACACGTTAGCACGCTATGTTCTTCGATCGATCTGGACAACACTGTGAGGTGTTGAGGGGCTGGCAGACTGTGAAGGGCGAATATCTAGGTGGATTGTTCCGCATCGGCGTGAGACAGATAGCGTTGCATAAACTTCTCGGCTTGCGCGAACGACGCGAAATGCAGCGCAACCCGATCGGGCAGATGCACGATCTCGCCGCGCCAGACGCCGCTGGCCGACTCATGCCACACGCGCACGATAAATGTTTCCCGCTCCACGGCTTGATGGGTATCGGTCATGTCGCGCGCCCACCCATCACGGAGGACACTGAGAATTTTGCGAACTGCAGTGATCTCAGTGTCCTCCGTGATTCTTTCTACTCAAACTCCACGTTGTAACTCACATCCCAGCCGTTGGGGCCGCCCGGCCCTTCGCGATATTTGATCAGCAGTCGCGCGCCTGCCGTCCAGCAGAACGGCTGATCCCACCAGCGCGTGTCCCAACTCTTCCAGTCGTCGGCATTGCAGAAGCCCAGACCGCCGGCCACCCAGCCATCGCCGGTGAAGGTGCGTACGGTCTGATTGTTAAACGTCTGCTGCGTATACTCCAACGTGATGTCGCCGCGCAGACTGACCAGGCAGATGAAACTGCCAAAGACATAGCCGCGCAATTTGCCGCCCCACGCATCGCCTTGATTGTTCGCAATCGACCAGTACCAGCCCGCCACTTCTGCGCCTGCGGTGACTTGCAATAGACAACTCGCGCCGAAGATGGGCGTTTGGCCGTGCGCGCGCAAGTAAAAGCCCGTAAAGATCTGATTGCCCGAGCCGGGAATCTCGGAGAGTTTATCCATCAACTCTTTGAAGTGCGTCTGCAAGATCGGGCTATTTGGCTTGATGGTGCCGACGAGCAGACTGCCACCCAGGCGCACTGTGCCCGTGCCGCTAGCCACGCCTTCAAACTCGCCGCCGATGTAGTTGACCTCCGCGCCGATGCCCATGACCACCGTGAGCTGCTCAATGCGCGGATTCGCTTTCGACAACATCTCGTAGCCCGTAAAGCCGCCCTCGAATTGCGGCAAGATCGGATTGATCCGCAACGAGATGTCCATGCGTTTGATCAAGTCCTGGATCATCGTGCTGCTGATGTTCTTGCCGATCAAGATGAAGTCGCCGTGCCGATTGATCTCCATGCTGATCAGTTCCGCGTACAGGCGCGGGTCTTTGTCCGTCGATTGCTGCACGCGCAGTTGCAGACTCAGCAGGAAACGCTCGAACTGATAATCAAGCCCGGTGCCCGTCATCTCGACGAGGCCGCGCATGCGTTTCAACTTCACGCCCCACGTATCCATCTGCCCCATCGTGCCGCCGCCGAAGAGCGCATCATCGGGCAGATCGGTGTTGGGCGCAAGTTCATATTCGTTCAGCACGGCCACCGTATCGGTGTAGGTGCGCGAACCGTATTTACTCCACACATTGTTCAGCAGCGTCGTGTAGGTGATCGGATTTATCACGGCGAGTTTGGTATGCCACGCCGTCAGTGTTGAATTATCGGGCGGAGACACCAACGGCAAGTTCTGTTGTTCTGCCAGCGCGCGATCAATCGCAATCGTACTGGCTTGCCCCAGATACACGCCAATCCGATCGGGTTCCATCACGACGCCGGTATCCAGGTTCAACACTTGCGCTTCGCTGGGCAGCGGCGGCACAGCTTCATCGGGCACGAGTTTGTAATTCTTGAAGCCTGTCAACAAGCCGCGCCGCGTGCTGGTGTTGTAGGCGTAAACTAACTTATCGTAGCTGTAGGTGAGTTTCACTACATTCAGATCCACCCACACTTTCTCGGCGCGCAGTGGCGCGGTGAAGCCCACGTAACTATCCCAACCCAACACAAAAACGTTGGGGCGCGGTTGATTGATCGGGCCGTGCAATGGGCCGAAGTACGGCGCGACGATCGGCCCTTTCAACTCCACAAAGCCGCGCTGATTCCAGTTATTCGACGGCGGATTGATCGCGGTCGCATTGGCATTCCACAAGGGCGCAGCCCCGCCGGGATAGTAATAGGGGAACAACCACGGATCGAACGGGATGTTGTTGAGTTGGAAGCCTTCCATCAAAAACGGGAAGCCGTCCAACGTGAAGTCCGGTCGATTGTAGAGCAGCGTCGCCGAATAGAACTCGCCCGTCGGATAAAACGAGAGATCGACATTGATGGCGGCCGGCCCGATCGAGCCCGGCGGCGTCACGTGCGGAATGCTGATCGCACTCTGCGCCCACAACATCGCATCGTGATACTGGTTCTTCTGAATCGCGCCACCCAGCGGCCTACGGAATTCCACTGATTTGAAGCGCACGCTCAGTTGCCAGTATTGCAGCGTCTTGGCGGCCTGACCCGGCGGCACCACACCGCCGTCGATGCAGCCATCGATCGGGTTGAACCACAGATTGACGAGGCGCAGCGTCACGCTGGGCGGGAAGGGCAGATTCAAGTTCGCGGTCGCATTGCGATCGAAGATGTAGTTGTCCAACCACTCGAATTCAAGGTTGTCGAGCGAGGCATCGTAACCGTGAATGGGCAGTTGCACGGGCGAGATGATCTTGGCCTTCTGGCGTTGACTCACGCCGCCTTGCCGCACATAGGTATTGAGCGCCGCATCAAAGAGGGCCGATGGGCCAGTGCAGTTACTGTAGTACAACTGCGCGCTGCTCAAGCGCCGATTGAGCCCTGGCTCGATCTCGGCCAACTGCGCCAGACCCACATCGCGCAGATCATTAGGGCGCGTGGCCCACATCGAGAGTTGTGGCCGACCGCGCGAAGTAAGTTCGCCTAAGTACATTTCCCAACTTCCGGCGAACAATTTGAAGCCGCTCTTCAACCAGGCCACATCTTGCACGGTGCTGAAGTTGCCGTAAGCCGCGCCCTGTGCATCGAGCGTGAGGCTGACGAAGGTGCCGTTCAACGCCGTGGGCGACGTGGTCGTGAGGCCTGTGTGATAGGCCAACGCTACAGATCCACTGCCAAGACTACCCGACACAATCTGCGTGCCGCTGAGGCCGACCGTGCCGCCGCTCGCGCTGACGTTGAAGCGATACGGATAACTACCGAGCCACGCTAGACTATCGGCGGTAGAGAAAACGCCGCGCAAGCCGTTGACATCCACACTGATCGCGTTGCTGTTGTAGTTGCCGCGCAAATAACCATCGTTGCTATCGGCAGGTGCCGACGTGCGCGGCGTCGGGACGCCTGTATAGCGATCGAGATATTGCAGACAACTGTTCGGTGAACGAATCGCGTATTGATCGAAACTCAACGAACCCTGCGGAATCACTTTAGCGGGCAGCGTTTCCAAATTGAAGGCGACGATGGGCGCAGCGCAACCAAAGCCCGCCAGACTGGCTGTCATGCTAAACGAAAGATCGCTATGCACGACTAGACCATCGGTGGCGAATAACGGCCACACATCGCTTTCACCGCCGCTGGCGAAAAGCCGCAAATTATCGGGCAAATTGATCGATACTTCGCCGGTGCCGACGTTGGGTTGGGTAAACCACGGCTTGGCATAGATCGCGTTGAGGTCGTAGTGCAAGCCGTTAGGATAGTGCATGTCTTTAGGCAAAACCGCCGCGCCGGTCACGCTGAGTTGCCCCGTGCAGACGTGATTCTGCGCGTCGCCCACGCTGAGACCATCGGCAGCAGCGAAACTGACGGGTATGTAAACATCGCCGCTCGGTGGCGTGAGGTGCAAGTAGCCGTTGCCCGTTAAGTTACTGGGAATGATCGGCGCGCCGAGAGTAACGGTGACCACCTCGAAGCCTTCACCAAAGCGTAAGGGTTCGCCCGCAGTTGGCATGATGGGCGAACACGCAGTCATCGGTTTGGTCGCCGTCATTGTGTAGGGCGGCTTTCCATAGCCGCCTCGTGCGGTGGGTAAGAAACCCGCCCTACTTCCTAGCTGATCTTGCGTAGTCGGAGAAATGCCATTGGCCACACTGCGCGGGCGCGTGTAGCGGATCGGCTCACCCGTGCGCAGATCGAATTCCACCGCGACGTACCAGTAGCGATCGTGTTGCGCGCTGCTGTCGCTGTAAATCGGTCCGCTGTTGACAATGGGCGTCAGTTGAATGTAATCGCTATCGCGATGCACGCTGCGGAAGATCGCCCAGCCGCGCAGAAAATCACTGGTAGGGTCCCAATGCATGAACGTGCCTGAGCCCGCACTCCACGTCATCGTGATCCAATCAACTTCGGTGATGGGGCGCTGTCCGTTGATCACCGCCTTAAACGTGCGCGGAAACGAGGCGGCCTCTTTGCCAAAGAACGGGAAGCCCGACGGTGTCAGCGCGGTCACGGTGTAGTTGTAAACGGTCTGCAATTCGATCGAGGTATCAGTGTAAACGCGCGCGCTGGGATTAGCGACGTTGAACGTTGCAACATCGCCGACGGGGCCATTGTTGGGTCGATAGATCGCCTCCCGATCAATCCGAAAACCCGATAGGCCTCCGGCATCGTTCACGTCCCAGTTGATCTGCGCGCTGTAGCCGTTGACGCCGCCCAACGCCGTGTTGATCGTCGTAATGATGGGCGTCGGCGCAACGATCGGACGCAGCGACAACATCCACGGCACGTTGAACGATGCAGGCGCGCTGAGGTTACCCTGCGCATCGGCGGCGCGCAGCTGGCACGTCACGTTTTGCAGCGGATACGTCGGCGAATAGACGCTCTCTAATTTGAAGTTGTTGATCTGCGTGGTGTCACTGATCGGCATCATCACACCGTCAGGACTGAACTGGCAATAGACGCGATAGCGCGTCGTGTCCGTCGTCGTGGGCGTGGCGCTGATGCAGTAGCCACCCTCTTGTCCGCCGGATGTATCACACGGGATCACATTCACGGTCGGCGGAGTGGGCGGCGTGACATCGTGCAAGATCGCTTGCACGGGTGATGTGTAGCGGCTGCGATTACCGTCCTGATCGACGGCTTGCAGGCGATACCAGCGCACTTGCTCCATTTGCGGATCGAGATCGTGCCACTGCAATTGCGTCGTGCGTGTCACTTCGCGCCAACATTGATGTTCATCAACACAGTTGGTTTGCAGCGTCACCGAAATCGAGAAGGCGCGATAGACGATGAAGCCGCTGAGATCGGCGGTAGGCGTCATCGACCACGAAACAATCACGGTTGAGATCGGGCCGGTGGCGGTGACCGTCGCTGTGACGTTGAGGGGGGGATCGGGCGGCATGAAGTCGCGGGCGCGCGCCGTGATCGGATCGCTGAACTGGGCTTGATCCGTCGGCCACGCGCGAATCTGTCCCAACAAATCGCGCGGCGTCACACGATAAACATACTGCCCCACCGCGGGTGCGATGTCGGCGTAGTAATAGGGCACTTCTTCATAAGCCAGCACACTCGTCGTGACAGGCGTATCTGAAATGGGAATCGTCGCCGTCAAGGCCTGCACCGGTTGAAGACCGTTAACGCGCGAAAAAGCGGTCGAGGCGGTGATGGGCGCGCGGTAAATATCGTAGCCCGTCAGCCACGGCCCGTTGATCGAATTACTTTGTTGTTCAGCATCCCAATACAGATACACCGTTTGATGGAAGCGGCGATTTTGCTGCGCCGTGCCCCAATCACCGGCCTTGTCGCGGATCAACGGATCGTTGTCGTCCAACGACAACGCCGACAGGCCGGTCGGTTTGGTGAGGGGCGTCAACTGTCCGGCGAGGGCCGATACGCTGCCCAAGTTTTGCGCGCCCGTCGGCAGCACCGCTTCAACTCGATAGGTATACGTGATCCCAGGCGAGATGGCCTTATCCAGATAACCCCAGCCGATGACGAGCGCGGTGGGATAGAAGTCGGCGGCCATGCGCTGCGCGGCGAGTTTGTTGTTGTTCATCACCGCGTGAAACGAAGGGATATCGGTGATGCCGAGTGGCGCGTAGTTGGTGATGAGAAAGTTGTAGAGATTGTTGTAGCGCGGATCGGTATTGTTGAGCAGATTGATCGCGGCGGTCGGATTGGTCACCGATACGACCGTGGCGATCAACGTTTCCGCTCCATTACCGACCCGACGATACACGCGAAAAGCCGACGGCTCGATCGGTTTGGTCCAGAACCAACGGATCAGTGTTCGATCGCTGCCAGTGGCATAGCCCACGCCGTATTGAGTGTAGAAAGGATAGTTATTGGCGACCAGCGGCAAAAACAAGGTGTATGTTTGCGCGGAAGTCGCGTGCAACGTTTGAGGCTCAGCGGCAGCGGGCTGAGGTTGAGCGTTGGCCATCGGGGTTTGCAGCCAAACGAAGAGCGCTAGCAGCAGTCCAAGACTCACCGCTAGCGTGACGGACAGTCGACGCAGCATAGTATCCTCCCCTGATCTCGCCGAGACAGCATCAAGCCCGCCTGCGGCGAATTGTCGAACAGCATAGCACCCCGGTGCTTCTAGAAGTGCTAACAGGGCAGGTTAGAAATTGGAAGTTGGAAATTGGAGGTTGGAGGCTGGATGTTGGATGTTGGATAGAGCCAGCCTCCCAGTGCGCTCAAGCGTCATGCGAGTGATAGGCTTCCACGTGTTCCTGCTCGTTGGCATCGTTGCGCGCGATGATCGCCCGAGCGGGCTCGGTGTCACTGAGGTTGATGGGTTGATGCGGCACATTCGCCGGAATGAAAATGAAATCCCCGGCCTCGTTAACCACCGATTGGCTCAGCCCCGGCCCGTAGCGCGTTTCGACACGGCCTTGCAGCAGATAGATGGCGGTTTCGTAGTTGCGATGCAAGTGCGGTTCAGCCGAACCGCCCGGCGGAATGATCACCATGTTCATCGAGATGCCGGTCGCGCCCGCTGTGGCCGCCGAAATACCCACGAAGTTGGGCAGATGCTGCCGAGTCATGATCGTAACTTCAGGTCGAACGGTGATGATTTGATCGGACATGTCTCCCCCTTGAATGTGTGCTGCTGGACTATTTCACTTCAGACTGACTCGCCGCGTTTGATCCGCTCATTCAGGCGCACCGTCTCCGGCGAAGGCTCAGCCTGCAATTCCTGCCGCAGCATCTCGCGCAGATGTTGATAGTGCTGCAGCGCGTGACCGACTTCGCCCTGCCGCACGAGACAGCGCATCAACTCACGATGCGCCAATTCAAAATACGTATCGAGCGCCAGCAACCGCCGATAGACTGCCGCCGCCCGATCGTACTGTGCCGCGCCAAAGTGCAGCGCGCCGAGATCGAGCAGCGCTTGCAGGTAGCGATTGCGGAGTTCTTCGCGCTTGAAGATCACCCATTCAGCGGCATCCAAATCTTCGGCGAAATCGCCGCGCCACAATTGCACGGCCGCTTCCAGCCGTTTGATCTCCGCCGCGCGGTCGGTTGACTTGGACGCCAGCCGCACTTCAAACTCGTGCAGATCGCACCAGTAATTCAACGTCCGATTGAATGAATAGGCGTCGTCGGCGAAGACGATCCAATCGAGTTGGCCGAGCGCCTTGCGCAGATGATGTAATGCGCGATGAAAGATGTTACGCAGGTGATCGGCCGAGGCTTCCGGCCACACATCCAAGCCAATTTGCGCTTTGGTCGCAGGCGGATTGGCGAGGAAATAGAAGAGCAGTTCCTTCGCTTTGGTGTACGTCCAATCCGTTGACGTGAGCGCGTGCTCACCGATCAACACGCGCGTTGGGCCTAAAGCAAAGATGCGCAGCGCGGGTTCAGCCGGGCTGATCTGGATTGACGGCGGCTGATCGCTCAGCGCCTCGGCTACGGCCATGTCTAATTCGAGCGTGGCACCAACCGCCCACGCCCGATCGAACGCGGCGTCACCCAACGTGGCCCGCGCGGCCGTCGTCAAGCGATCGATCTGCGCTTGTTGCGGCGGCAGCGGCGGAACGTGCACCTGCGTGCGCAAGCGCGCTGCCAGCGCTAACCGTTGCACCGCGAGCGGAGTGTTGGATTGTCGCGCCGCGAGCGCGGCGAGTCCTTCAAAACTATCGGCTAAACCTTCGAGGTGATGAAGGCGCTGATAAAGTTGTAACCCCTCACGCAACCAGTGTGCAGCGCGCACGAGGTCACCTTGATCGCAGGCCAGCCGCCCCAGCCCGACCAGCACCTGCCCTTCGCCCCAATCATGTTTTAGGGTTTGCCAGCGCAGCCGCGCCTCTTCGTAGTGAGTGGCTGCGCGGCCATAATCGTTTTGCAGATAAGCCAACAGTCCCAAATTGGTCAGCGTTGAAGCAACGATCAATTCATCGTGAATGGCTCGACCCAGGGCCAGCGTCTCTTGCAACAACGTCTGGGCTCGATCGTACTCGCCCACGTTTAACGTTAAAGCGGCGATGGACGATGTGGCTCGCGCCGCCCCCCATTGATCGCCGAGTTGCTGTGATAGCGCCAGACTCTCTTCATACAACGGACGTGCGCCGTTCAAATCGCCGCGAGTCGTGTGGATGTTGCCGAGGTTGTTCAAGATAGTGGCGATGCCGCGCACATCGCCGCACTGCCGATAGTGGATCAGCGCTTGTTGATAATAGTCATGCGCCCGATCGTACTGGCCTTGCAAGCGCAGCACGTAACCCAGATTGCCCAGCACCACCGCCGTACCGCGCACCTCGCCCGCCGCTTGTCGCAACTGCAGCGCTTCCAGATAGTAGGCTTCGGCTGTGGCAAATTCACTGGCATCTGACGCGATCATGCCCAGCAAGTTCAGCGATTCGGCCATGTCACGTTCGCTGCCCAGCGGACGCCGCAAGGCTAAACTCTGTTTGGCTAACAGCGCGGCGCGCTCCAATTTACCTTGTCGATATAAATAACCAGCCGCATATTGACAGGCTTTGGCGCGGCTAGCAGCCGTGGCAGGCACGTTATCAGATCGAGCCAAAAACATCTCCAACCAGTACAGCCCTTCGGTAAATTCGCCGCGCGCCCACCAATAACGGCCCAGCGCCGCGCCCAACCGCAGTCCGCGCTCGATCAAGTTCTGGCGCTGCGTAAAGGACAGCGCCGCGCGCAAGTTGGCATAGTCCAGCGTCAAACGTTGCAGCCACTTGCGTTGCTGCGGCCCGATCAATTCCGGTTCAGACTGTTCAGCCAGCGTCACCGCCCACTGCCACAAGCGCGTGAACAACTCGGTACTTTCGCCCGCCGCATCGAGTTGTTCCCGCACATACTGCCGAATCGTTTCTAGTAAATGGTAGCGCGCAGGATCGGTAATGGGCGCATCCACCACCACTAACGATTTGTCGATCAGATCTGTGAGTAGATCAAGCACGCCAACTGCATTATCCGCGCCGACGGCTTCGATCATGTCCAGCGTGAACGAGCCTGCAAAAACGGCTAAACGCCGCAACAAAGTTTGCTCAGCCGCTGACAGCAGTCGATAACTCCACTCCATGACGGCGCGCAAAGTTTGATGCCGCGCGGCTTGCGCGGCAGTGCCCCGCGTCAACAACTTCAGGGCGTCATCCAACCGATCGGCGATCTGCGCGAGCGAGAGCACCTTCACGCGCGCAGCCGCCAACTCGATGGCCAGCGGCAGTCCGTCGAGGCGGCGACAGATCATCTCGATCAACGCAAGGTTAGCGGCGGTAATTTCGAACGCGGGCAGAACTTCGCGGGCACGCTCGCTGAAGAGTTGAACGGCATCCGATTGACCCTCGCCCACCACCACGGACAGCGGCGGTACCGCATAGACTTTTTCAGACGGCAGGCCCAACGGCTGTTGGCTGGTCGCCAGCACGTTGAGAGCGGGACACCGATCGAGCAGGGTGTGAACGAAGCGGGCTAGTGCGGTGGAGATTTGTTCGCAGTTATCGAGGATGAGCCAGAGTGATCGATCGCGCAGAAAATCGATCACATGGTCGCTGGCCGAT
The DNA here is from genome assembly GCA_046328575.1 of Anaerolineae bacterium. Taxonomy (GTDB): domain Bacteria; phylum Chloroflexota; class Anaerolineae; order Fen-1058; family Fen-1058; genus JAGOBP01. Next base: position 11,415 of record JAXLWI010000028.1, on the reverse strand, counting down.
CGATCGGGTTGTTCACCCAGCCCCAGTGCGCGTCGCACCCACTCGGCCACTTGATCGGGCTCGGTCAGCGCGCTGAGATCGATCCAGTGAACTGTGATAGAAACAACCGAAGCAAGTTGCACGGCAAGGCGAGTCTTGCCGCTGCCGCCGGGACCGGTGAGCGTGATCAGCCGCTCGGTCTGTAACAGGTCGCGCAGTTCGTGCAGTTCGCGGGTACGCCCCACGAAACGAGTGATCGGCGTTGGCAGCGAAGTGGCCATGATCGATCAGATTCTATCATAACGACCGGTTGTGTTATGGACTGGGTATGACTTTGATCTCGAATAGTTTGGGCCAGAACTTGCCTGTGACAAATACGCGATCGTGCTCGGCATCGTAAGCGATGCCGTTCAATACGTCGACGCCTGCGGCCTGCTCGGCGGGTGTAAGCAGACCAGTGAGATCGATCCAGCCGACGACCTGGCCGGTATCCGGCGCGATGCGGGCAATGCGATTGGTCTGCCAAATGTTCGCCCAGATTTCGCCTTGCACATATTCCAATTCGTTGATGTTGACCACCGGTTGACCTTGCGCGATGACTGTCAGCTGCGCGACTTCGGTCAGCGTCTCTGGATCGAGGAAGTGCAGTGTGGCAGTGCCATCGCTCATGATCAAGTGTTGACTGTCGTGCGTAAAGCCCCAGCCTTCAGTGTCGTAATTGAACGTCTTGAGCTGTTGAAAAGTCGCCTTGTCGTAGACAAATCCAATGTGCGACTTCCAGGTGAGTTGTAGAATTTGATCACCCCAGACGACGATGCCTTCGCCAAAGTACTTCGAAGACAGGGCGACATTTTGCAGGACTTGGCCGGTCGTCAAATCGACACGGCGTAAGACCGATTGGCCGTTAAGGCCCGTGCCTTCATACAGCGTCTGCCCGTCCAATACCAAACCTTCGGTAAACGCCGTCCGATCGTGTGGATACGTGTTGACAACTTTGTACGTGAAGATCGGAATGGATTGCGAGTTGCTCAGCGGGCTGGTATTGACCGTCGGCGTTGGCAGAGGCGACGGGCTAGGGATGTGCGTACTTGCGGTGTTCTCGATCGGCGTTGCGGTCGCACCGGTCGAGCACGCGACGAGCGCCACGATGAGCACCAGCCACCACCTGCGCAAAAGTTGGCGTTTCATTTGTTTCCTTTTCACTATCGGAATTCGATAGCCCATTATAGCAAAGCCTCCATAGGCGTTGCCTCACGCACGGGTTCAGGCGCAGACCTTATGGACAAGTCGTGGGTCATCGGGCATAATTAATTCGAATCTGCGATCAAAGGTGTGGCCTTGGCGAGTGAATCCAAGTTGCCGAATCGGCAAGATCTCAAACAGGCCGCCGCGAACATTCCGGCGGCCTTTCGGTTGGTGTGGGACGCGCATAAACCCGCGACGTTGATGATGGCGGCGTTGACGATCGTTGGTGCGTTGATCCCGGCCGGGCAGGCCTGGGTAGGCAAGTTGATCATCGATTCGGTCGTGAGTTCGATCGGGGCGAAGGTGGACGCGCAAACCGGCCTGACCGCAACGTTGCCGTATCTGGCGATCGAGTTCGTGTTGATCCTCGCGTCAGCAGGTGTCGGTCAGGCACGTTCGTTGACCGAACACATCTTGCACGCACGCCTCAACTTCACGCTCAACACGCGTCTGATCCGCAAAGCGCTGTCGCTCGATCTCTCGCACTTTGAGAACGCCGAGTTCTACGACAAGCTGCAAAACGCTCGTCGCGAAGCCGATTGGCGCGCGCTGCAGATCATGAACAACGGCTTCTATTTCGTTCAGAATACGATCACGCTGCTCTCGTTCGCCGCCCTGCTTTTCCGCTTCAACGCGCTGCTCGCCCTCATCCTTTTCGGCGCGACGATTCCGGCCTTCGTTGCGCAGTCGCAATACGCGCAGTTGAACTTCCGCTTGCTGTCGTGGCGCGCGCCTGAAGCGCGGCGCATGAATTATCTGGAATACTTGCTTACCGTCGATACCAGCGTGAAGGAAGTCAAGCTCTTCGGTTTGGGCGAGCCGCTGTTGGGCCGCTATGCCGATCTGTTCTGGAAGTTCATGCGCGAAGATCAAGCGCTGGCGCAGAAGCGCAGTTTCGCCTCATTTGGCTGGGGCTTGCTGGCCACGCTCAGTTACTACTTCGCCTACGGCTGGATCGTCTACCGCACCATCGAAGGCGGCATCACGCTCGGCGATATGACGCTGTATCTGTCGATCTTTCGCCAGAGCCAGAACGTCTTTCAAAGTTTGTTCTTCGGCTTGAGCGATCTGTACGAAAACGCGCTGTTCATGAGCAATCTCTTTGCGTTTCTCGATTTGAAACCGCTGATGCCGATCTCAGTCACTCCGATCGCGCTCCCACACCCGATCGAGCGCGGCATCGAATTCAAGAACGTTTCGTTCCGCTACGCCGATCGCAGCGACTACGCTCTGCGTGATGTTAATCTCACGATCAAACCCGGCGAAAAGATCGCGTTGGTGGGCGCCAACGGCGCGGGCAAGACCACGCTCGTTAAACTGCTCACGCGCCTGTACGATCCAACCGAAGGCCAGGTGTTGATTGACGGCGTTGATCTGCGCGAAGTCGATCCAAAGGAACTGCAAAAGCGGATCGGGGTGATATTCCAAGACTTTGTGAAGTACTTCCTGCCGGCGAGAGAGAACATCGGCTTCGGCCAGATCGATCAGTTGGAGAACGAGCCGCGTATCGTCGATTCGGCGCAGCGCTCCGGTGCTCACCCGACGATCACCTCGCTGCCGCAAGGCTATGACACGATGCTGGGCAAGTGGTTCGAGCGCGGCAACGATCTATCTGGCGGCGAGTGGCAGAAGGTGGCGCTAGCCCGCGCCTTCATGCGCGATGCTGAAGTGCTGGTGCTGGATGAACCAACGGCCGCGCTCGACGCGTTGAACGAATATGCCGTTTTTCAGCGCTTTCGCGAACTGACCGATAACAAGATTGCGATCTTGATCAGCCATCGGTTTAGCACCGTCCGCATGGCCGATCGCATCATCGTGCTGGAAGATGGCGCGATCACCGAGATCGGCACGCACGCCGACTTGCTGGCGAAGGGCGGCATGTACGCTAAACTGTTTACGATTCAAGCCGAAGGGTATCGCTAAATGACTGATGACAAAGTTGTTGAGACCACCTTTTACGTGCGTTACGCCGAGACCGATCAGATGGGCATCGTCCATCACAGCAACTACGTGGTGTGGATGGAAGAAGGCCGCTCGGAGTTCATGCGGCAGAAACACCTCGACTACGTCGCTGTGGAGCGGAGCGGCTTATCGCTGGCCGTCACCGATGTGAACGTGCGTTACCTGTCGCCCGCGCACTACAACGAACGGATCACCGTCCGCACGTGGATCGACTCACTGCGCAGCCGCGCGCTGACGTTCGGCTACGAGATCATCAACGCCGATACGCGCCTACGCTTGGTCACCGGCAGCGTCAAACTCATGCTCATCGATAAGCAGGGTAATGTCCACACGTTTTCAGAAGAGTTTCAAAAGTTAGTCTAAAGCATTCAGCGGTCGTCATTTTTCATTGGTCTTTGGTCATTTCACTCGGAGATACTCATGTTACAAAATTACTTAATCGGTTTCGGCGCAATTCTGCTCATGATGACGCTGCTGTGGATTTACAGCGTCCGCATCAAGAATGCCAGCATCGTCGATACGTACTGGGGACCCGGCTTCGTGCTGCAAGTATGGGTGTATTTCCTGCTCACGCCCGATGGTCATCTGCCACGCAAACTACTAATCGCCGCGCTGGTCACGATCTGGGGCTTGCGGTTAGGGCTTCACATTCATCAACGCAACCACGGCAAGCCGGAAGACTTTCGCTACCAGGAGTTTCGCCGCAAGTACGGGCCGGAACGCTACTGGTGGGTGAGTTTCTTTCAGGTCTTTCTGCTGCAAGGTGTGCTGATGTTTGTGATCGGCGCGCCGCTATTGATCGCACAGTCGGGGCCAAGTCCGATCGGGTTGGTGGATGGCTTCGGCGTGCTGGCGTGGATCATCGGGTTCTATTTCGAAGCTGTCGGCGATGCGCAACTCAAAGCCTTCAGAGCGAATCCAGCGAACAAAGGCAAGTTGCTTAACACCGGTTTGTGGGCGTACACGCGTCATCCCAATTACTTTGGCGATAGCGCGCAATGGTGGGGCTACTATCTAATCGCGACGAGTGCGGGCGGCTGGTGGTCGATCTTCAGCCCGATCATCATGACGTTGTTTCTGGTAAAAGTATCGGGCGTAGGTTTGCTGGAAAAAACTTTAGCGAAGACCAAGCCCGGTTACAAGGAGTATATGGACACAACGAGCGCGTTCATTCCCTGGCCACCGCGCCGGGGCCAACGCGCTGAAAACTAATCGCTGCGTGTTGACCTCCGGGGGGAGCGGTGCAACGCGAGGCGCCTGAGCGTTGCGCGGCAACATGCAATCTGTTTGTCAGAAAACTCAGCCTTTGAGTTTCTCAATCTACCCTGGGAGGAGTAGTCAATGTTGTTAGTTGCCCCCGAACAAATTCAGGCGTATACCACCGCTGGTTATTGGGGAACAGACACGCTGGATGATCTGTTCCGCCGCAATGCGGCTGCTACACCGCACGCTGTCGCGCTAGTTGATCCGCCGAATCGCGCAGAATTGACTGTTGGCCAGCCGCAGCGCTTCACCTATGCCGAACTCGCGGAACAAGTCGATCGACTGGCGAGCAGCCTGCTGAAGTTGGGCCTCACTAAAGACGACGTAGTCATGGTGCAGTTGCCCAACATCGTCGAACTGCCGATCGTGTATCTGGCTGCCGCGCGGCTCGGCGTGATCGTCAGTCCCTTGCCCGTGCAATATCGGACGCACGAACTGCGCCAAACGCTGAGCATCGTCGCGCCCAAAGCCTTCATTACGACGAGCCACTTCGGCGGCTTCAACTACGTCGAGATGGTGCAGCATCTTCAACCCGAAGTGCCCAGCCTCAAAACGATCATCGCGCTCGGCGACGACTTGCCAGTCGATGTGATCGCGTGGACGGACCTGGTCGTCGCGCCCGCCGATTATCCGGGCTTGGCGATACAACGGGCTGCCTACCCGATCACCGCTAATGAGGTCTCCACGATCTGCTGGACATCGGGCACTGAGGCCGAACCGAAGGGCGTACCGCGCAGCCACAATCACTGGATCAGCATCGCGTATGCCACCACCGACGGCGCGCAGATCGAGCGCGGCGACACACTGCTCAACCCCTTTCCGATGGTGAACATGAGCGCCATCGGCGGAATGCTGGTACCGTGGCTGTTGACGGGCGGCAAGTTGGTGATGCATCACCCGTTGAATTTGGGCTTGTTTTTAGGCCAAATCAAAGCTGAGCGCGTCAACTACACCGTCGTGCCGCCAGTGCTGTTGAACATGCTGCTGCTCAATCCCGCCATCCTCGCTAACGCCGATCTGAGTTCGATCAAAAACATCGGGTCTGGTTCGGCGCCGTTGTCCGAATGGATGACGCGCAGTTGGAAGGAACAGCACCACATCAACGTGTTGAATTTCTTTGGCAGCAACGAAGGCACGGCGTTGATCAGCGCGCCCGATGAGATTCCCGATGCCGCCGAGCGTGCCCGCTACTTTCCGCGTTACGGCGTGCCCGGCTTCGCGTGGACCAATCGCGCGGTGCGGGGCATGTCTACCAAGCTGGTCGATCCGATCACGAAAGCGACGATCACCGAGCCGAATGTAGCAGGTGAGTTGGCCATCAAAGGCCCGACGGTGTTTGCCGGCTACTACGCGCGGCCCGACTTGACCGCTAAGTCCTTCGATGGCGACGGTTACTTCTACACCGGCGATCTATTCGAAATCGCGGGCGAAGGCGGCGAGTTGAATCGGTATCGCTTTGTGGGGCGGCTAAAAGATTTGATCATTCGCGGCGGCATGAAGATCGCGCCGGAGGAGATCGAAGCGCTGCTGGTCGAGCATCCCAAGGTGGCCGAGGTCGCCGTGGTCGGCATCACCGATCGGCGGTTGGACGACGAACGGATCTGCGCCGTGGTCGCGCCGAAAAAGGATCAGTCGATCACCATCGACGAACTGCACGACTTCTTGAAATCCAAAGACATGGCGTCTTACAAGATGCCGAAGAAACTGCTGATCGTCGAGGCGCTGCCGCGCAATCCCGTTGGCAAAATCCTGAAGCGCGACTTGCGCGCGAAACTGGAAGCCGCCGAGAACTAACACATCGCCCCGCTGGAAAATTCAAAACCAGCGGGGCGATGTAGTAAGTCGAAGTGGAACTAACGCCTAACGCGCCGGTCGCCGCCGATAAACGGCCACGCCGCCCGCCAACAACAACGCAGTCGCCGCGATCAGCAATCGGCTGGAGTTGGCCGCCGAATCTGGGTCGGTGGTTGAGCGCGCCGCCTCTAATGAGTTCACTGTGACGGCCGTGGGATTATCGGTCAAGGCAGTGGACGGCACGCACGTCTCTACGGTCGACGCACGCTGGAAACTGCCTGACGCCAGCGTGCTCAGGCAGGTACCGTTGGTGAAGATGTTGCGATCGCGGCCATTCATGGTCCCGCTGCCATCGGTATCGATGTACGTTTGTCCGGTTCCATAACACATTGCGTCGATGATAAAGTCATCGGTAACGCCGTCGGTGTCGGCTTGGCCGCCGTTGGTGCGCAGCAAGACGATTTCGTCGCCCGTGTTAGCCAGATCGCCAGCCGTGCCGCCCCACAGACTGTAGTTGGTCAGATTTGTATAGCCGCTCGTGCAATTCCAGCAATAGGTCGGATTGGGATCGCCCGGATAAGCGGTCGCCCACGTGCCATCGCTGCGCACGCGCATGGTGAACAATGCACCCGCCGCCAGATTGACGTTGGGCAGCAGGAACATGCCTTCTGTGCCGCCTTGCCGCTCTTCGTCGCCAATGGCATAGTCGCTCAGGTTCACCGACACCGACGAGTTATTTCTGAGCTGTATCCATTCGACAATGCCAGTGGTGTTGTAGCCGAAGGCCTGAATCACCAGTTCGTCACCCCAGCCGATGTCACGCAACGCGCCCAGCGTGCGTGTGCCGGGCGAGTGAATCGCCGTGCCGTTGGGCAGCGCAGGCTTCATCAGTTCAACCGCGTACGTGGCCTGATCAAAGTGCGAGAAACTGGAGCCGGCTTCCCACGGATTGGGTGAATACAGCGTGGGCTGTGTGCCACTGTTGCCGGCCGTGCCAAACGGGCCAGTCCAAAACAGGCCACTAGCCCCGCCTTGCAGCGCTGTACCAAGCGCGGCCGATGGACTGGCATAAGAGATAATCGGATTGCCCAAACCGTCGCGGACGAAACGCGTGTAGATCGTGGGTGTGCCGGGAAATGAGGGATGATCCCATTGGCCAATGCCCGCGCTTACCGTCGTGAAAGATCCAGCAAAGCCCAGACCGTGCCCGATCTCATGTAAGACCACCGAGACAAAATCCCATTGAGTGAAGGGCACGTTACCGTCGGTACCGAAATACCAATCGGCAAAATTACTGTTGAAGTTGGCATTGATGTCATACGTGCCGCCGCGATTGCCGCACGCCCGCCGATCGGCCAGTGCGTCAGAGAACCACGTGTTAGCAGCAGGCGCGCCCGGAAAGTTCCGATAGAGACTGATCGCTCCGGCGGAACCCAATACACCCGTCGCAAGTGGCGTCCACGTGGCGGTGATGTTGATCGTCACCGATGAATCCAGCAGCCCGGCCCAAATATCGACGGCGTATTGGAAAGCCGCCTGAGCGTTGGCCGGAAAGCCGTTATACGTGACATTGAACGTAGCTGCGCTGGGTGCATTGGGATTGAGTCGAAGTGCCGGAGACGGCGGCGGCACGAAAAGGCGGCTACCTGGGTTATTCACGGCACGCACAATCACTTCCGGTCCGGGAACAGAAGCCGGCCCCGATCCCGCATCGGCAGCCTGCAGCGCATGATTGGTCGGCGGCACCAGCCACACCCCGACCGCCATCGATAATAAAGCAACAATTATTGCTACACGAACTCGAAACTGACCAGCGTTCACGATTCCTTCCTCCTAGCGATTTGAATGCGCCGAAAAGCCCGCAGGCTATCCTGTGCAGATTAGGCAATCGGCGTGGTCTTATTGTGCATGTGCCCGGCACGATTGTCAATCCTGAAGCAAGGATTGGGCTTTGACTCAGCCCCGGCTTAGCGTATAATGAAAGTAACACCGCGAGCGTCAAAAGGACGATCGGCATGGCCCAGAAAAAATCCCTGTTTGCATCCGGCAAAGCCAAGTGGTTGTTGGAGAATGCGCGCAAGTTAACGCCCGATCAACGCGCCCTGCTGTTGGCGATGGCCGACCTCGACGTGCAAGCTGGCCGGCCGATTACAGCCGAAGAACGTGCTGCGCTCGACGAGTTGGCAGCGCAGTCGGAAGGCTATGATCCAGAAGAGATCGCCCAGGCGATGAAGCATATGGTCGAAGCCGAGCCAAAACGCAAAGTGGTGGACTGGCCCAAAGGCTTAGCCCGTAAAACTCGAGTGAAAAAGTAATCTCAACAAAAACGCGACCCGAAAGTGGGTCGCGTTTTCTTATAGGCAGCTTTAGAGTGTCAGTTTCAAATAGGGCAGACTGTCTTTGATCAGTGTGAGGTTGGGTAGTTCCAGGCTGAACAAGGGTGGTTGTTGCAACGCCCGCATCAAAGTGAGCAACTCCGGAAAATCGATCACGCCGTCGCCAAAAGCCAAGTGCTCGTCGGTGGTGCCGTGATTGTTGTGCAGATGCGTGTAGACCAAGTCTTCGCCTAGTTCACGGATCCACGCGCTGATCGGCAGATGTGAATACAACACCGCATGTCCCACGTCGAGGCAAGCCCGCAAATACGGCGATTGGACACGTTCGAGGATGCGCACGATGATAGCGGGATCCGGCTCCCACATATTTTCCAGCAACAACACAATGCTTGACTGCGCCGCCTGTTCGGCCAACGGAGACCAGAAGGCCACCTGCCGTTCCACCCAGCCGGGCAGATAACTGGGATGATCGACGAGCGGCAAATAGTTGGCGTGAAAGTCGATGTACTTCACACCCAACTCGCGGCCGATTTCCAGGTTGTGTAAATAGCGTTCGCGGGTCAGTGCCACTAGCCGCAAATCAGGGCTGCCGCTGACGAGATCGATGTACGCGCCGTGCATCGACAACAGGCCGGGGAAATCCTTCAAAGCACGCCGATACCGATCGAGGAGACCGCGCCAATCGCCGTCCAGCACGTTGGGATCAGAAAATTCCTGGAGTTCCAAGCCCAGACCGTACTGTCGAGCGACTGCTAGATGCTCAGCCAGGTCGCCGAAATGTTCGACGGAAATTAGCGCACGATCAATCATAATCGTCACAACTTACGCAGCATTGTACAACAAATCAAGTCAACAGCCAATTTGCCTTTCAGAACAATCAGGTTACGAAGCCGTTACAGCCTGACGATTTCAGTCGTTAAGCCCTGCGCCGACACGTGCAGCAAGCCGATTTGCGGACCGGGCGTGGTGTAATACGTGGGCGCGATTGGTCCGGGATTGAACAACAATACACTCGATCGGACTTCGCAATGCGGACGGTGCGTGTGCCCAAACACGATCGCGTCCACGTGGCCAAACGACTCCGCCACAATGTTCACATAGTACTCTTCGCGATAGCCTAGCCGATCGCGCACTTTGCCCGCCAGATACTTGGCCCAGCCGCCGTGGCCATGCACCAACCCGATGCGCTTGCCTTCAATCTCGATCAGCCGCGTCAACGGCAAGCCGTGTCCGAAAAGATCGGCGTTGCCCGCTACGGCCTGCACCGGCGCGATTTCCGCCAACTCGATCAGCACCCGGCGCGAATTGAGGTCGCCGGCGTGCAGAATCAGATCGACGCCACGCAGCGCCGCCGCCAAGTTCTGCGGCAGCCGCGCCAATCGCTGCGGCACATGCGTATCTGCTACGATCCCAATCGTCGCCATGAGTAGGCCCGACGGATTTCACCCCAACTGCGAATCCGTCGTTAACCCTTTCCATCCAATAGTGCACGAATATCCCGCTGGGCTTGCTCGCTCGATCGGAAGTGGACGCCGATCAAGCCCAGCGCATTCGCGGCATCTACGTTGACTTTGAAGTCGTCGAGGAAGATCGCTTCAGCAGCCTGCACGCCCAGCCGTTCGAGCGCCGTGTGAAAGATGCGGGCGTCCGGTTTCATCACTTTTTCCTCGGCCGAAATCGTGATGACATCAAACGCGTCGTCGATGTGCCACAGGTCAGTCAATAGCTCGCGCAGTCCATCCCACGCATTGCTGATCAGGCCGGTCTTGAACGTGCCGCGTGCGTTGCGAAAGAACTGAATCAATTCTCCGTCCAGAAAATCGTCCGCGAAGAATTCCAGCCGGAATGTTTGAGGGCTGAGATCAAATTGCGCTAGATTTAGGTCGCGCCCCAACGACGACCAAAACTCCGGTTCGCTGATCTCACCGCTCTGCGCGCGTGTAGACAGATCGCTCGAAAAGACGCGATCCTCGATCGTGCGCGGCGGCAAGCCCAGACGTTGTTCCAACTCGCGCCGCGCGCGATCGGTGCGAGTGCGCATCAGTACGCCGCCATAATCTGTAATCAGTGCTTTTATCATCTGGTCGCTATTTCCTTATCAATGAGTTTCTTCAAAGCGGCAATGTGCGCGGGTGAAGTGCCGCAACACCCACCGACGATGGTCGCGCCGTGTTCGAGCCAGTGCCGCGCGTGCTGCGCGTACGCTTCGGGCCGCACGTCGTCGGTGAGCGTCCACCCGATCGCGTCGTCGGCGTGCCCGACGTTGGCATACAAGCCGATCGGGCTGGGCAAAGCCGCGCGGAGTTCCTCCAACGCGCCGTCGATGAAAGCCAGTGGCACACAGTTCACCATGATCGCAGCCGGCTTCAGCGCTTTAACAGCCTGCACGGCCGCTGTAATCGATTCGCCGCTGAGTAATCTCAACGGCGCATTCGCCGCTGAAGCGTTCACCACCACACGATCGGGCGGCTGGCCGTTGGGGCCAACGACGAAACTGGCCAGCACCGGTAGCCCGGTGGCTTTGGCCGCTTCAACCGCCAGCACCGCCTCGCGGATCGAGTTCATCGTTTCCACCAACAGCACATCGCAGCCCGCATCGGCCAAATCCGTCGCAATTTCGCGATGTTCGGCGCGCAGTTCAGCGTCAGGCGGCACTAAGTCTGGCGCATAACAATCCTCCAGCGGCGACATCGATCCAGCCACAAAGACGGTACGCCCCGCCTGTGCCGCGGCCTCCCGCGCCAACCGCACGGCGAGTTGCGTCAGTTCGCGCGTACGTGCGCCAATTCCGGCGCGGGTCAGCGTGCGGCGATGCGTGCGAAAGGTGTTAGTGGTG
>JAXLWI010000027.1:0-57070 GCA_046328575.1 Anaerolineae bacterium | reverse complement strand
AGCACGAAAACGATGAGGATGCCGAGCCAGTCGTTCAACATGCCGGGGCGATTAGGCTTGATGGAGCGACAGCGCCGCGATGAACGCGACGATCAATAGGAGCGCGAACAAACCCACGCCGATCCATTCGGCTTGTAATGAATTCCGATCGATCACGCGGCGCGACCCGTCGATCTGCTGTTCGATCTGATACCACGGGCAGAGCAGCCAACCCAGCGTCAACCCGGCGATGAACCCACCCACGTGTCCCCAATTATCGATCTCCGGGTTGCTGAGGCCATACACCACGTTGATCAGGCCGATGATCAGCAGGTTGTTCAATCGCGCCCGGCCCAGCTGGCCGAACAGTTTGCGATTGCGCGCAAAGAAGGCGATCAGCGTACCGATCAAGCCGAAGATGCCCGTCGACGCACCCGCTGACAGGCCGAACGTCAGCGCGAAACTAGCCACCGCGCCGGACACACAGGCCACCAGAAAAATCACGCTAAAACGCAATGAGCCATACAGCGACTCGACTTCCTGGCCCAGGACATACAACGCATAGCCGTTGAAAAAGATGTGGAGCAGCCCAATGTGCAGGAAGTTCGCCGTGAACAATCGCCAGTATTCACCCGCTATCACTCGTGGCGCGTAGTTTGCGCCAAGGGCAATCAAGGCTTGTGGATCACCAGTGCCGGCAAAATTGCTGGCGCCGGTCACAATCTCAACCACAAACATTACGCCGATCGCCGCTAGAAAGGCATACGTCCAACGCGGCTTCGACAGCGGTAAACGCAGCGCCACAGGTGGCGGGGCAGGTGGCGGCGTCGAGTTCACAGCGCCACCATCCGTTGCTGCACGCGGCAATGCTCGGCGCGAATGATACCAACAACATCCTGCACAGCCGCCTCCAACTGATCGGCATGGTTGACGACCACGTAATCGAATTCGGGGATGCGGGCCATTTCTTCGCGCGCGGTGGCGATGCGTAAACGCAAACTCTCGGGCGTTTCCGTGCGGCGCTGCGACAGGCGCTGCACCAGTTCGACTTCGCTGCCGGTCGTTAGGAAAATGAACACGGCCTGCGGCAGCAGTCGCTTGATGGTGGCCGCGCCCTGCACGTCCACGCGCAGGATCACGTCGAGACCGGAGGCCAGCGCTTCACGCACGGGCTGCTTGGGGATGCCTTTGTAATCGCCGTACACCACCGCGTGCTCCAGCAATTCGCCTTGTTCCACCATCGTGACAAATTCTTCGGTGCTGACAAAATGATAGTCCACGCCGTCTACTTCATCGGGCCGACGCGCGCGCGTATTCATCGTCGGCACAAAGCGGAACGGCAGGCCGAGCTGCTTCAGGCCGCGCAGCACGCTGTCTTTGCCCACGCCCGATGGGCCCGAGATCACCACCAAGAGCGACGAATGTGTCAGCGTGAAGGGATCAGACTCAGTCAAGATGATTACCTCGTGTATAATTAAACCGTGCTGTGTGGTGCGTGTTTTGGATTGCGCTCGGCCACGCACACGTTGTATATGCTTTACATCTTAATAGGATTCAACTATGCCCATCTACGAGTATCGCTGTGCTGATTGCAAAAAGAAAGTCTCGGTCTTCTTCCGCAGCTTTTCCGCGGTCGATCATGCCGCCGCCCGCTGTCCCATCTGCAACGGCCAACACCTTACACGCTTGATCTCCAAAGTGCGTGTCATTCGCGGTGGAACGTCGTCGGCGTCCGGCGACAACTTTGACGATTCGATGTTCGATGATGTGAATGAAAACGACCCGCGCTCGCTGGGACGCATGATGCGCCGCATGGCCGATGAATCCGGCGAAGATCTTGGCCCTGAATTCGGCGAAGTGGTCGGCCGCCTCGAAAAAGGTGAAGACCCTGAATCGATTGAGAAGTCCATGCCCGAACTGGGCGAAATGATGGGCGGCGCAGATAGCGCCATGCCGGATGATCTTTAGGCCTGTGGTCATTAGTCGTGTAGTCTGGTAGTCAGCAAATGCCTACCCGACTATTCGACTTTGGACTACTCTCCAAATCTCCTGCTGTACTTCAGCCACGCTGCGCGCTGCATCGATCTTGACCCAGCGCTGCGGCTCGTCTGCCATCAACTTCAGATAGCCGTCCCGCACCCGCCGATAGAACTCCACGGCCTGATCGTCCATGCGGTTCCACTCGCCACCGCCAACCCGCCGTCGTTCCAGGCCCGCTTCCACATCGATGTCCAGATACAACGTCAGATCGGGTCTGAGGTGCTGCGTCGCAAAGGCCACAATGTGCCGCACGTCGTCCAAATCCAGCCCGCGCCCGTAGCCCTGATAAGCCACCGTACTGTCCGCAAACCGATCGCATAACACGATGCCGCCGCGCGCCAACTGCGGTTTGATCTGCTGTTCCACGATCTGCGCGCGCGCCGCGTTGTAGAGCAAAATCTCCGCGCGCGGATGCATCTCGCGATTGCGCAGGTCGTGCAGCACCTCGCGGATTTGATCGCCGATCGAAGTGCCGCCCGGTTCGCGCAGTGTCAACACCGCGCAGCCGCGCGCTGTTAACGCCTCAGCCAGCAGTTTGATTTGCGTCGATTTGCCGCTGCCTTCCGGGCCTTCAAACGTAACAAATAGACTCATGATGATGGGTACGCCGCTGGCGTTATTCGCGATAGATGCGCACGCGGCGATAGGGTTCGCGCCCGTACGAGTGCGAGATCAACTGCGCTTCGCGGATCATCTCATGCTGCATACGCCGAATGTGCGATGGCTGCGGATTCAGATCAACCGATCGGACGCCGGTGTTCAACCGCTGGATGGCATCCTGCACGTCACTCAGCGCCAGCGAATACGGATCGGTGTCTGCGCTCGTCAGACCAAACAGATCGCTGAGGAACTTGTCGATCTGCATGGCCGTGCTGGCGCGCAGCACATGTACCGTCGTGCCGCTCTTCTCTGCGTCGCCGATCATCTTGGGGCGCTTGCGATAGTAGTTCTTCACCGTCACCACGATCTCGGCCTCGTCCAGATCGGCCACCACCGTCAACGGTACGCGCAAACGCTGCGCGGCTTCTTCGAGTTTGTTGCGGCCTAAACCATAAGCGAACGCTTTAATCGGCCGCAGCGAACCGCGCGGTGTGGTCGGCGGGATCATCGCCAGTTCGCTGACCGTGGATTCCTCGTCGGCCTCATGCGGCTGGTGGCCGTTGGTGTCGATCTCATGCGCGCGTTCCAGTGGCAATTCGCGGCCGCGACCGCCCCTGCGCCGCGCCGCAGGCTCAGGCGGATGCTGCATCACGCGCCGAATTTGGCCGTGTTCATCGCGCTCGCGCAGTTCGGTTTCAACCGCGCGCCCGCGCAATAGATTGTCAACCGAGATCGCCACGTCGTGATGAACGATCAACCGTTGGCGTTCCTGAATCTCGATCAGCACGTCGAACGTTGGCGGAGCGCGGCGCTCCAGCACGGTCTTTTGCGTCCCGCGCCGGCGTGCCTCTTCGTCCGACAACGTCACGCTTTCGATGCCGCCGACCAGATCGGATAACGTGGGATTGAGCAGCAGATTATCGAGCGTGTTGCCGTGTGCCGTGCCGATCAACTGCACGCCGCGTTCGGCGATGGTGCGCGCGGCTTCGGCTTCCAATTCGCGCCCGATCTCGTCGATGACGATCACTTCAGGGTTGTGGTTTTCCACGGCCTCGATCATCACTTCGTGCTGAAGGTTTGGCTGACGCACCTGCATGCGGCGCGCACGTCCTACCGCTGGATGCGGAATATCGCCGTCGCCACCGATCTCGTTGGAGGTATCGACGATCACGACGCGCTTCCGAGGCCGATCGGGCGCGTTGCCGTCCGCCAGAATGCGGGCCACTTCGCGCAGCATCGTCGTCTTGCCCACACCGGGGCGGCCCAACATCAGAATGCTTTTGCCCGACGCCACGATATCTTCAATGATGTCGATAGTGCCATACACGGCACGGCCCACGCGGCATGTCAATCCCACCACATGCCCGCGCCGGTTGCGAATGGCGCTGATGCGGTGCAGCGTGCGTTCCATGCCAGCGCGATTATCTGCGTCAAACTCGCCGATGCGGCCCACTACCAGATCGAGATCGGCCTGGGTCACTTCCCGATCGTTCAGCGTCACTTCACGGTTTGTGTAGCGCGCCTCGGGCTTGCGGCCCAAATCGAGCACGATTTCCAGCAGATTCTCGTTCTGATTGGCCTGTCGCACCGCATCGACCACATCGGGCGGCAGCACGCTGAATAAGATATCCAAATCGTCGGTAATATATTGTTGAGGCATAGGTCTTTCAGTTTAGCCGCGCGGCCGCGCGACATGCGCAGTTACCTTGGCATGCGTTTCCAGCGCGGGCACCATCGAAGGTTCAGATTCAGAGATCAGTTTGACCAGATGTTTAACCATCACCGCCGTCGAGCCGTAAGCTTCAAAGCCCAATGATTCCAACGGCCGGTGCAGCCACTCCTGATAACGCCGCACGCTGCAATAGATGGGCGCATTCCAGTTAGAGCCGAACAGGCTCAAGCCGTACTCGATCACCTGCGCCGCCTTCGACTCAGCGCGCGGGTGCAGAAAAACATTGAACCACGCGCCGACCGGGCCGCGTCGAATCTGCAAATAGGCCACAATTTCCTGCTGATCTTCCAGCACATAGCTGCGCACGGCCCCCGAGCGATAGACCCGCGGTTGGCCTTCTGCCAGCTGTGCTAGACGCGGCGCGGTGTTCATATACAACTGCTGCACGCCCCATTGATCGCGGGCTTCGGCTGGGCGCAGAATCGGCTCGGACTGAATCGTTAAGCGGGTGCGCACCAGGCGCATAATGTCTTGTCGCAGATAGATGGCATAGCCCGCCCGCTGCAACACTTCGATCGCTTGGCTGTCTTCCGGCGCCTCCGCGATGAGATGCTGAATGCCCATCCGGCCCGATTGGACCGCGGCGTGATCGAGCAGCTGCCCCCACACTTCGGCGGTGTGATGATTAGGCTGCAAAGTCGGCGCGACGTAGGCGATGACGCCATGCCGCCGATCGCCCCGATCGCGCACCTGAATCAGACCACACAGCCGCTCGGCGTCGGTGCCATTTCGCAACACATATGTGCGCACGCCATGACTATTGAGTGAGAAGAATCCGGCCAGCGCGGTTTGCAGGGGACGCGGCTGCCGCGTCAACGCCAGCTCGGCGAACAACGGCATACCCTGATGCTCGATTTGAGACACCAGCGGCAGATCGCGAAGATCAAACGGCTTGATCATATGAATGCGTGATAAATGGCCATCGACAGCGGCGCGACCGCGTCAACTCTGATGCCGAGCGATGCTCAAAAAGTACCGATGAAACCGATCGTCGTTCGATAATTCAGGATGAAACGACGTGACCAATAAGTTATCTTGCTGCGCGGCCACAATCACTTCCCGATTGTCCTTCTCGGCCTTCGCGAGCACTTTAACGCCATCACCTACCGCTTCAATCAACGGCGCACGGATGAAGATCGCATGGAAGGGCGTGCTGCCGTTGATGTCTTTCACGATCAGATCGGCTTCAAACGAATCGACCTGCCGTCCAAACGCATTGCGCTCCACCTGCACATCCATTAGGCCCAACAGCGGCTGATCGCGGCCAACATCCTTCGCCATGAAGATCAGGCCTGCACAGGTGCCCCACACCGCTTTGCCATCGTACGCCATTTGCCGCAGCGGCTCCATCAATTGATAGTGGACCGCTAACTTCCCAATCGTTGTCGATTCGCCGCCTGGAATAATAACGCCGTCACAGCCTTCCAAGTCCTTCGGCAACCGCACTTCGACCGCATCAACTCCCAAGTGCTTCAACTTCTGCACGTGTTCGATAAACGCGCCTTGCAGCGCCAAGACCCCGATTTTCATGATGATTCCAACACCAATCGCATTTCGTTCGTCGGCACAAAGCCGAGTTGTTCGTACAGACCACGACCCTGATCGCTGGCGTGGAGCGTCAAACGTGGCAATCCGCGCGCGCGGACTTCAGCCATCATCGCTTTGAGAACGCGCCGCGCTAACCCGATCCGGCGATAATCCGGTTCCGTGTAGACGCTGTGGACATACGCCAACACCGAACGCTTACCGTCGGGCCGCGGGAGCCAATCGGTATACAAGATTGCGCCGCTGGCCGCCGCTCGATCGCCATCCGTGACAATCCAGGCTTGCAGCCGGCCATCGAGCAATCGTTCACGCGCAAAGGTTGCGTAAGCGGCATCCATCGCATCCAGCTGCGCTGGATTGGACGGCACGCCTTTGAGCGCATCCATATCAACGAACATCCCGCGCCGATGCCGAACCAGCGTCGGGATGTCGTCAAGTGTCGCAAGCCGCAATTCCAAGATGAAAGACCTCTTGGCACAACGTGTCGCGTGATGCGCGTGTCCATTCGGCGCGCATCACACAACACGGACCACGTATCTTACCAGCCGCGCGGCGCCATGCGCTCTGCTTCTGGCAGTGATTGAACGGTGCGGCCTACCATCGGCTCGCCTAGATTCTTGCTGACTTCAGCGATGATGCTGGCATCGCGGAAGTGCGTGGTAGCTTTGACGATGGCCTGTGCGCGATGCGCCGGATTGCCGCTCTTGAAGATACCCGAACCGACGAAGACACCGTCAACACCCAGCTGCATCATCAACGCGGCATCAGCTGGCGTGGCGATGCCGCCCGCAGCGAAGTTGACCACCGGCAGGCGGCCGAGTTCGCGCGTTTCTACGACGAGCTCATACGGCGCGCCGATTTCCTTGGCGTACGTCATCAACTCTTCCACGGGCATGTTCTGCAAGCGGCGAATTTCGCCCAGCACGGTGCGCGCATGCCGCACGGCTTCCACGACATCACCCGTGCCCGCTTCGCCCTTAGTGCGGATCATGGCCGCGCCTTCGCCGATGCGGCGTAAAGCCTCGCCCAGATTGCGGCAACCGCAGACGAACGGCACTTTGAAATCGTGCTTGTTGACGTGATGGGCTTCGTCGGCGGGTGTCAGCACTTCGCTCTCGTCGATGAAGTCAATGCCGATTGACTCCAGCACCTGTGCTTCCACAAAGTGACCGATGCGGCATTTAGCCATCACCGGAATGGTCACGGCGTCCATGATCTTCAAGATCATTTCCGGATCGCTCATACGGGCTACACCGCCCTGCGCGCGAATGTCGGCCGGAACACGTTCCAGCGCCATCACGGCACACGCCCCGGCTTCTTCGGCAATCTTGGCCTGTTCCGGCGTTACCACGTCCATGATCACGCCGCCCTTCAACATCTGCGCCAGACCGCGCTTAATAACGACTGTGCCTACATCTTTCTGCATGGTTCCCTCCGCTCTGTGCGGTAAATATGTGGTGGCAAACGAAGTCTGCTACGGCAATTCTACCACGGTTTCAGGGGCGTTACCGCGCTGTGAAACACTCAGGACGCAGAGATTATGGCACTCTCTGCGTCCTGTAATAATCAACTCGCCGTTGGATTTTGACCCGCGTTAAGCCGTAACCGTCACCCCATTGAGTTGAATGTACGGCGCAAATGTATCACCGCACCAGTAGCCATCGCAGCTCAGCCCGTCGATCTTTTGCAGCGACTTGTACAGATCGCCGCTGACGCTGGCGCCGCGCACGTAACCAGCCACCTTGCCGTGTTTGATTTGATACGCGAGGATGACGGTGCGCGAGAAATCGCCGCTCAACCCGATCGACGCGTCGCTGTCGCCGATCAGATCGATCAACAGGCCATCGTCCAACTGCTTCAGCATGTCCGCCAGACGAATCGAACCCGGCGACACGCACACGTTAGTCGAGGCCGCCACCGGCGGTTCGATCAAATCCCGATAGCCGTTGCCGGTGCTGATCGTCCCGGCCTGCGCCGCCGAGACAAGGTTGTGATAGAAGCCTTTGACCACGCCGCGCTCGATCAGCGCGGTGCGCTTCACGGGCACCCCTTCGTGATCGACGACGGTGCTGTACGGCCGATCGGGCAGGGTGGCATCATCGTACAAGTTGAACTGCGGATCGAACAGCGGCTTGCCGATCTTCGTCGCAAACCCCGAGCGGCGTTTGTTGCCCCGCGAACTACCTGAAGTGGCGTATGCGCCATTGAATGCCCACAACATCGGCTGCATTAGCGAAGCGAACGCCGTCGGCGAAAAGATCACGCGCTGCGGTCCGGCACCGGCTCGATCGGCTTCTCAGCCCAGCGCAGTCGACGCGCCATTCGCCGCGCAAAATCCAGATGACTCTCATCCAACTGTGCCGTCGCGGCTGTCCAACGCCACCAACACGTCGTCGCCGATGTGGCGCTCCACCAAATCTCACCTTCCAACCAGGTGCTGCTGTGCTCGGCCTCGCCGCCGTTGCTGTTACGCAGTTGAATCGTTTCGCGGGTGCGGCGCAATTCCAGCTCAATAGCAATGGCCGGTTGATTGCGCTTGATGATGCGCATCATCTGCCGCGCCATATCACGCAATTCGGTTTCTTCTAAGCCATGCAGTGCTGAATCGTGACGTTCGGTGTGCAGGCTGCCCGGTCGGGAAGGTCAAAGTGTCCGGCGCGGCGACGTGCGCGGTCTCGATAGCACGCGTAATCAGCTGATCGTTCGTCAGACCGTCGGTGGTGCTGGCGTGGCCAAGCTGCCGCGTGCGATGGCCCGCGCCGCCCGTCCGTGAAAGGTCTGCCGCTCGATCGCTTTGACGCGGCTAAACCGACAACCGACGCGGGTTACATCCAGATGACGTTCGATGAGTTCAGTTTGAATATCCATGACTAACCTCTGCGAGCCTGACCAGTAACGAGTGACAAATGACGAGTGACCTGCGTTTTACGAATGACTCGTTACGCTTTATGCTCCACCCACTAAAACATTCCGCATTCGCAAGTGCGGACCACCATCACAGACCGGCAGACCTTCCGCGCCCTTACCGCAATCGCCGCTGCTGTCATCCCACGCAAAGTCGCTGCCGATACCGTCAATCTTTTTCAGCGTCTCAAACAGATTGCCCGTCAACGTCATCGCGCGCAATGGTTCGGCCAACTGCCCGCGCCGGATCATGTAACCGTGCTTGGCGACAAACGTAAAGTCTTCCAACAATGTTTCGCCGCCCGCCCAATCGCACGCGTACACACCCAGATCAACATCTTTGATCAAGTCGTGCAGCGAACCGCCATCCGACGGCGCAATGGCCGTGTTCGTCATGCGCACTTGCGGCCCATAACGATACGAGGTCGCGCGCCCGTTGCCGGTTGGTCGTTCATTCATCAAACCGGCCGTCTCGCGCGAATGCAGTCGTCCGACTAACACACCGTCACGCATCAGCCACGTTTTTTGCGTCGGCACGCCTTCGTCGTCGTAGCGCACGCTGCCGCGCAGCCGCGGCACCGAACCGTCGTCGAAGATGTTCAAGTTGCGCGGTCCGAACTGGCGGCCCAGCGTCATCATTTCTTGCGCTTGCGGATTCTCAGCGATGAAGTCGGCTTCAGACAAGTGCCCAAACGCTTCATGCGTAAACAGCCCCGCCATGATCGGATCAAGCACGACGGTGTATCGTCGGCTGCGCACGCGCTTCGCCGTTAAGCTGTTCCAGCGCTAACTGCGCGGCCGCGCGGGCCAGTTCAGACCGATCGAGCACGGCGTCATACCCGGCAGCTAACGCCAGCGACTTGCTGCCGCGCTGCACGTTGTCACCATCGCGCGCAATTGCCGTGAGTTGCAGATCGATCAACGGCCGTTCTTGATAAATCGCGGTGCCGTCGGTGTTGGCGTACCACACGGCACTGAACGTATCGAGATAGGTGGCATAAGTTGACTCGATGCTCGGATCGAAGCGCAACATCTGATCGTTGTAGTTAGCGAGTAATGCTTGCTTCTCAGCCAACGGGATCGATCGAAAATCGATCGGGAGGTTGGCGCACACCTGATCGGTGATCGGTGCGATCGGGGCCAGCGTGATGGGATCAGCATCGCTGGCTTTCGCGAGTCGGATCGCATCAACCACATGCTCGCGCAGGTCCGTATCGCCCGTGAACGTCACCGCACCCCAACCACCTTGCGGTGCTAGCGCGCGCGCGAATCCCCCGTAATCGATCGATGTATCGATCGTTTCGAGTTGATCGCCACGAAAGACCAGCGACGTCAATTCGCGCCGTTCCAAGCGGATCTCGGCGTATGGTGTATCGAGTTGTCGCAAAGCGTGAATAAGCCGATCTAACACTTCGGCCTCCGACGATAAAGACAACACACCCTTGGCAGTGTGTGCCAACGGCGAGAATTTTTTGTTTGACGTTTAGTCACAGAGTGTTGCGAAAGCGCCGATTTTCTCGGCAAAACCAGGGGAAAACTAACGTTGCTGCGACCTGCGCGCTAATTCTATCATGCAGCATGGACAGGCCGTCAAGAGGCAATTTTAGGCGCTAGATATGGCGCTTGTGCGCCCCCAGTCACCCACAAATGGGGCTTCAGACCGCAAAATGTTCACATAGTAAACGGTGAAATTTGAGTGAAAAATAGCCGTCTCGCAGGGCTGATCCGGCTATTTCACCAGCAAACACGCGGCTTTGTGATCCGAAGTGACGTCGATAAACGGCGGATCGATCGTTTGGCACCGCTCGATCGCCACTGGACAACGCGGATGGAAGCGGCAACCCGTAGGCAAGTTGATGGGATTGGGTGTTTCGCCTTGCAAGATGACGCGCTCGCGGCGGAGGCGCGGATTGGGAACCGGTACCACTGAAAGCAATGCTTTGGTATATGGATGCTGTGGATTCGATAACACTTCGCGAGTTGCGCCGATCTCGACAATGCGGCCCAAATACATCACGGCTAATCGATCGGCGAAGTAAGCGACGGTGCCTAAATCGTGCGTGATGAACAAGATGCTGATGCCGCGCGAATCGCGCAGCCCGCGCAGCAAGTTGAGAATGTCGGCGCGAATCGACACATCTAACATCGAGACGGGTTCATCGGCAACGAGCAGTTCCGGTTCAAGCACCAATGCCCCAGCGATCACCACGCGTTGGCGTTGTCCGCCCGATAGTTCATGCGGAAAGCGCCAGAAGTAATCTTCGGCAGGACGCAGGCCTGCATCTTCCAGCGCTGCTTTTACGCGCGCCACCCGCGCCGGTCGCGGTCGCGCTAAGCCGTGAACTTCCAATGGCTCGGCCACAATGTCGAAGATGGTCGAACGCGGATTCAATGATTCATAAGGATCTTGAAAGATCATCTGCGCCTTCTGCCGCAGATGTTTCAACGATACGGTGGGGGAACTCATCTGTTCGCGCGTGACCACTTCCGGCTGTTGCGAGGCTTCCAGTTGCGCCAGGCCCGCGCGACGGCGGCGCTCGCGTACTTCAATATTTGTCCGTCAAACGCGATCGAGCCGGCCGTTTGTTCTTCAAGTCCCAACAACGTCTTGGCAATTGTCGTCTTGCCGCAACCCGATTCGCCGACAAGTGCCAGCACTTCGCCTTTAGCCACGCTGAACGTCACACCATCGATCGCCTTTACGAACCCTTGCGGTCGGCGGCGCACCGCCTCGAAGATCGTTTGGCGCACCGGAAAATATTTCTTTAGATCATGCACTTCCAACATCGGCGTCGCCATCAGTCGGTGACCTCCGGCCCAGCGAGCAGGTGACAGGCCGCGACATGTGGTAGAGATGAAGGCTGAGGATTGAGGACTGAAACTTCAACCAGCCTCGGCGAAATAGTTGCGCACTGTTCAACTTTGACGTGACAGCGCGGCTCGAAGCGGCAACCGGGCGGCAGATCATTCAACCGTGGCGGATAACCCGGAATTGAAGCGAGCTTGTCGGCGGGCCGATTCAAATCGGGAAAGGCCTGCAACAACCGTTGTGTGTAGGGATGTTGCGGGGCGTTGTATACTACATCGATCGAGCCGTATTCCGCCACTTTGCCGCCATACATCACCACCACCGAATCGCAGATCTCGGCCACGATGCCCAGATCATGCGTGACTAAGATCACGGCCAGACCCAGTTCTTTCTGAATGTTCTTCAACAATTCAAGAATTTGCGCCTGAATCATCACGTCGAGTGCGGTAGTCGGCTCATCGGCGAACAACAACTTAGGCTTGCAGGCCAGCGCCATCGCGATCATGGCGCGCTGCCGCATCCCGCCCGAATACTGGTGCGGATATTGCTCCTTGCGCGACTTGGCGATGCCGACCAGATCGAGCAGTTCCTCCACGCGCCGATCGGCCTGAAGCTGATCCATCAAGCCGTGCAGCAAAATCGCTTCGCCGATTTGATCGCCCACCTTGCGCACCGGATTGAGCGCATTCATCGCGCTTTGAAACACCATCGCCATTTCCTTCCAGCGATAGTGCCGCATCTGCCGCTCGCTGATGCCCAACAGATCGATGCCGTCGAACAGCACCTCGCCGCGCGTGATGCGGCCTGCCGCGGGCAGCAACCGCATCAACGACAGCATCGTCGTCGTCTTGCCGCAACCCGATTCGCCAACCAAACCCAGCGTCTGACCTGGCGACACGTCAAATGACACGTCCTCGACGGCGTGCATGATGGTGCCATCGGTCGTGATGAAGTCGGTACTTAAGTGTTTTACGCGCAGCAAGGGGTCGATAGAATTCATAGGCCGTCAACCACGCAGTTCATGAAGAAACCCGCACTTGATCTTCGCGAACGTTCGTCTCCTGCGTGGGCATGTCGCTTGTCCGGGCAATCATATGCTGATCGCCTTCCAGGTGATGCGATGTCAATCGCGGATTAAACATCTCTTCCAACACGTTGCCTAACAATACACAGCCCAGTGTTACCCATACGATGGCCAGGCCGGGCGGCAGATAGAACCACCACGCCCCGTTGGAAATAGCGCTGCGCGAAAAGGCGAAGTTCAACATTGTGCCCCACGACGGCTGCGTAGGATCGCCCAGACCCAGAAAGGCCAGACCAGACTCAACCAGGATTGATGTCGAGATGATCAGCACCGTACTGGCGACGATCAGCGGCAGCACTTGCGGCAGAATATGCTTGCGAATGATGTGCCCGCTGCCTGCACCGATGGCGCGGGCGCGCGCGACAAACTGCCGCTCTTTAATCGACAGGACTTGCGATCGGATGAGACGCGCCGTACTCGTCCAGTACAATAACCCGATTACGGCGATCAACACCGCAATTGGCGGGATGCCCAGATTCAACTGCCGGATCACGGCGACCAGCACGATGATCAATGGCAGATCGGGGATGACCAAAAATACATCGGTGGTGCGCATCAACAGCGTATCGAGCTTGCCGCCGTAATAACCGGCGACGATGCCTAATGTCGATCCAATAAACATCGCCAGAATACCGGCCACAAAACCGATCAATAGCGAAATGCGCGCACCGTATACGAGCTGTGTCCACACATCCCGACCGGCATCGTCCGTGCCCAACGGCCCGTGTACCGACGGCGGCGCGAAGGTCAGGCCGCGCCCATTGGCATCGCGGATCGTATCGGTAGCTTTGTAGGGTGTCAGGATCGGCGCAAACGTTGCCAAAGCCAGCGCCGTGATCAGCAGAAACGCGCCGATCTTGCCCATGCGGCTGCGCCGAAAGATCTTCCAGAAGTTGGCAAAATTGCGTTTGAACAACAACCAACGATCATGCATTACGCGTCACTCACCGCCTTTCACGTTTCTCTGACGCGCGGATCGAGATACGTGTACAGCACATCGGCCAGCATGTTGGCGATGATAACACTGACCGCCAACAGTAGGAACGCACCTTGCAATAGCGGAAAGTCCTGCTTTTCCAGCGCGTTCTGAAATAACTTACCAAGGCCATCATACGAAAAGACTGTCTCGATGTAAATCGCCCCGGAGACCGTAAAGCCCAGATTCAACGCGATCAACGTCACGATCGGCAACATGGCATTCTTGAGCGCGTGTTTTCGCAGCACTTGCCAGTGACTGAAACCTTTGGCTTTGGCAGTGAGGATGTAATCTTCGCCTAGCACCTCCAAGATCGACGAGCGCATGATCAGCATGTATTCGCCGAGATAGACGATCGTGAAGGTTAGGGTTGGCAAAATCAAGTGGCGCAGCACATCAGGCAAATTTTCGAGGAAGGGTTTGCTGACGTTGGCCGGATCGACGGAGCCGCCGGTCGGCAAGCCCAGCCACGAACTGCCCAACGCCAGCAAGATGATGCCCAACCAAAACGTCGGCGTAGCCCACGCGACCAGCGAGAACGTCAACGCCCCGACATCGACCGCGGTCTTGCGCTTCCAACCGGCAAACAAGCCTAACGCGATGCCCAACACGATCGATAGAATCTGGCCACTCGAAATCAACAGCAACGTGTAGCCGAGTTTGCTCATCAGCACCTCGCCGACCGGGCGACGCAGCGACCACGAAATACCGAGGTTGCCCTGCGCCCACTGGCCAACGGTATCGAAGAATTGATCGGGGAAAATGGGCTTGTCGAGACCAAACTGCTGGCGCAGCGCTTCCTGCGCCTCTTTAGTGATACGAATGTTACGGCCGATCACCGCGCGGACTGGATCGCCCGGCAAGACGCGAAAGAGGAAAAAATCGATCGTCACGACGATGCCCAGCGTGACAATGGCAAAGACCAATTTGCGAAGGAGATAATCGCGTCGATTCATCGAAATAAAGGGTCAGATAGCGAAGGCGGAGTGTGGTGACCCACATTCCGCCTTCCATATTCCGCGCTTACTTGACCGGCTCGATTTGCAACAGCGACGCCTGCGTCTCAATGCCTAACGGCGATTCGATGAACCCTTTGAATTTATCGCTGCGATAGGCTTGCAGGTAATCTTCATACCAGTTGACAATGTACGGTCGATCGTTAAACACCATTTCCTGCATCTTCCAGACGATCTTCTGGCGCTCGTTTCGATCAAAAGCGAGCTGCTGATCGTGATACAGTTGATCGTAATCGGGATTGGAATAGCCGCTGTCGCTCCAGCCGCCATCCACAAACTGATCGGTGGTCATGACGCTGAGCATGAAATCGGGATCTGGGTCCGCGCCCCAGCCCCAGATGACGAGATCGTAGTCGCCCGTGGGGGTGATCGCGGCTGTCAAGGCATCTGGATCTGTCGCTTCGGGCGTGGTCTGGATGCCGATCTCTTTGAACCAACTGGTAAGCAAATCAGCTACGCGCGGATACAAGGGATTATCCGACGGGAATTGCAACCGGAATTTCAGCTGCACATCTCCCTTAGCGCGCACACCGCTTATGCCCTTCTTGTAACCGGCCGCCTCCAGAATGTCATTAGCTTTTTGGAGATTAAACTCGACGTTCTTGAGATCGCCGTTGTGCCAGAAGCCGCCACCGAGCGTGGGCGGGATGATGGTCGTGCCGGGTGACCCCAACCCTTGCAGCACCACATCGACGAGGTCTTGCTTGTTGATGGCGTGCGCCATGGCCAGGCGCACCTGCGGATCAATCAGAGCCGAATTTCGCTTGGGCGCAGGATCATGATCGGCTGGCACTGAGTTGATGATCAACTCGCTGAGATAGCGGCCAGGTTGCTGCACGGCCTGGACGTTTTCAAAACCTTTTACGGTATTAAACGCGGTCTGTGGCACTTCATTCATCATGTCCACGTCGCCGACTTTCAGAGCCTGCACCAACGCATCCGCGTTGTCGAACGTCTGGAACAGTACCTGATCGATCTTGGCGCGGCCGTCAAAATAGTCGGTGTTGGTGTCCAGAATCAAAATGCCCTGATCTTTATCGAACCTCTGGATCTTAAACGGCCCCGTGCCAATGGCGGCATCGTTAGCAAAGTTCTGCAAATCTTCGGGCGTCTTGAATTGTTCAAAGTCTTTAGGATAGATCGCATACAGGAACGACAGGCGGTATTCCATATTCCCGATCGGATTGTCCAGCACGATCTTAACTGTCTTATCGTCGGGAGCCGTAACTTCTTTGAAGCCCGCGGCGTAATTGGCTGAAGACGCCCAACCGTCTGGGTCTTTCATGACTGCATTAATCGCCCAGGCCACGTCGGCCGCTACCAGCGGTGTGCCGTTATGCCACTTGATGTTATCCTTCAGCGTGAAAGTCCACGTTAAACCATCTTCGGAAGTTTTCCATTCCTTGGCTAACGCACCGACATACTTACCCGATGGATCTTCGGTCACCAACGGGTTATAGATGAGATCAAAGACGACGTACGATTCAGTGAGAAACGCATAAGCGGGATTCAGCGTGTCCGGTTTGCCCAACCAACCCACCTTCAAAACGACCGGTTCGGTTTTAGCCGGTGCTTGCGTCGGCGCCAGTGGTTCGGTCGGTTTGGCGGCTGGCTCGGTAGGCTGGGCTGCTGCAGTAGTGGGTGAGGCGGACGTCGGGGCAGACGGAGGTTGAGTAGCGATCGGAGTAGTTGCTCCGCCGCAGGCAGCCAAACTCAAACTGAGCGCGGTCAATATGGTAAGGACACTCAACAGCCACGGGGCATTACGGTGATGACGCATCATAGTTGGCTCCTCCTCAGTAATTCAGCTTTACTTCCAACCATAGCGGCCGGGATGGGGCACAGACACGGCAATGCTCGTCGACTCAGGCGCTGTTCATTATAGCATCCGCACTTGATTAGTCAACGAACCGACCGCCGACTGCCAAGGAAACGCCAACGTTTTGCCAACGGAAAGCAAACACACAAAATCCAAAAAGCGCGTAAGATACAACTAATTAAAATTATGCTAAACTACAGGGGATAGGCAAGAATGTTCAAACCACTTACGACCGGTGATATTGCGCGAGCCTGCCAGGTTAGCCAGGCCACAGTCATCAATTGGATTCGAGATCGTGGCTTAAATGCTTATACCACACCGGGTGGGCACTTCCGAGTTCAAGTAGTTGACTTGCAAACGTTTGCCGATCAGTATCGCATGCCCGTCGACTGGCAAGCGATTGGCCTGAGCGTGGATAAGGACACTATTGCATGAAGAAGATCCTCATCGTCGAAGACAACGCCATGAATCGGGCGTTGCTGATGGCCATTCTCAAGCCCGAAGGCTATGAGCTGTTGACCGCCGAGAACGGCCAACTTGGCGTAGACGCTGCCACCCGCGACTTGCCTGATTTGATCCTGATGGATGTGATGCTGCCGGTGATGAATGGCTACGACGCCACCCGCAAGATCAAAGCCAATCCGGCAACCCGTCACATCCCGATTGTGGCGATCACGGCGAATGCGGTGCCCACTGAGCGCGATCGAGCGTTGGATGCCGGTTGCGACGGCTATATCACCAAACCGGTCGATACACGCGCGCTGCCCAATCAGGTTCGTCTGTTCATTCGCTGATTCGCATATTTTAGTGCCAGAGTTTGGTGGCATGCCCATTGACGACCAACCCCGACAAGCAGACCAGGAAGCCACTGTCGGCTTAGACGCCCAATTTCAAATTATATTCTTCAACTCAGCCGCCGAGGCCGTTTTCGGGTATCGCGCGGCTGAGGTGTTGGGTCAGCCGTTCGAGATCCTTGTCCCCGATCAGCTGCACGGCACCTTACGCCCTCGCCTGGAGACGTTCGTTGCCGCTTCACTACCGATCGGTCAGGATTTGGGCCGCTATGAAATCATCGGTCGGCACAAAGATCAACATGAAGTCCCGCTGGAAGCCATCGTGCGCTTTATCGAACTAGCCGACGGTCGGCGACAGTATTTTGCCTTCTTCAAAGATCTATCGGCACAACGCCAGACCGACCACCAACTACACAAGCTGTCGCGAGCCGTGGAACAAAGCCCCACGGCGGTTGTCATCACCGATGTGTTGGGCAACATCGAGTACGTCAACTCCAAGTTCACCGAGCTCACTGGCTACAGCTTAGCCGAAGTGCTAGGACAGAACCCGCGCTTGCTAAAGTCTGGTGAAACCTCGCCCGAAGAATATCAACAGCTGTGGGCCACGATTCTAGCCGGCAGCGAATGGCATGGCACCTTTCACAACAAGAAAAAGAATGGCGAGTTATATTGGGAATCGGCACTCATTTCGCCAGTCATAGATGCCGACGGTCATATCACGCATTTCATCGCACACAAAGAAGACATCACAGCGCGTCGAGCAGCCGAACTCGCCCTGCGTGAAGAACGCGACTTGGTGGCAGCAATTCTAGATACGTCTAGCGCGCTGATTGTAGTGTTAACAGCCGAAGGACGTATCGTGCGCTTCAATCGCACCAGCGAAACCATCTCGGGCTATACCAGTGCCGAAGTCATAGAGCGCAATTTCTGGGACCAACTGGTCCCGCCGGAAGAAGTCGCCAACATTCGCCACTGGTTTCCGGTCCGGTACGCCGAACAGTTGCCGTCGCAAGCAGAGAATCACTGGTTGACCAAGAGCGGTCAGCGACGCTTACTGGCGTGGTCGTTTAGTACGCTGCCCGACGAAACAGGCCGCCCCAAGTATCTCATTGCAACCGGCCTTGATATTACGGAACAACATCGCGCCGAAGAGGCGCTGCGTGTGAGCATCGCGGATAATCGCGCCCTGCTGAATGCCATCCCCGATCTCATGTTCCGGATCAGCCGTGATGGTACCTATCTCGACTTCAAGAGCAGCGACCAAGTCGATCTGTTTGTACCACCCGGTCAGTTCTTGGGCAAACGTGTCGTCGATGTCGTGCCCGGGGAACTTGCCCGGCAGGTGATGCAAAGTATTACGGAAGTACTCGGCCCCGAGCGCGGTCAGAGCCAGACCTTCGACTATCAGCTGCCTATCAATGGCCGACTGAATTATTACGAAGCGCGCATCACGGCCAGTGGTCCCAATGAAGCGTTGATGCTTGTGCGTGACATTACTCAGCGTAAACGTGTCGAAGAAGCTGAACACGAACAACGGATGTTGGCGCAAGCCCTACGTGACGCGGCCGCCGCGCTAAACAGCAGCCTCAATCTCGACGAGATCCTCGATCGGATTCTGGATAACGTCGGGCACGTCGTGCCGCACGATGCCGTCAATCTCATGTTGATCGAAGACGACATGGTGCATATCGCGCGCGCGCGCGGCTATGCCGAACGCGGCCTGCACGATTGGCTCATGTCAGCTACAGTGTCGATCAGGGATTTATTCGGCATTGATGTACTCATCGATACCCTGGTCCCGCTGCTCGTGTCTGATACACGGACCGAATCACGCTGGTATGAACTGCCGCAGACGCGTTGGATTCGATCGTATCTGGGTGTACCCATTCAAGTCAACGGCCAAGTGGTGGGCATTCTTAATCTCGACAGTGCCACGCCCGGTTTCTTCAAACCCGTTCATGGCGAGCGCTTGAAGGTCTTTGCCGATCAGGCCGCCACGGCCATTAAGAACGCTCAACTGGTTAGCGAAACACGCCGTCAGGCTGAACGCGAGCGCCTCATCAACCAGATCACCAATCGCATTCGCGGCTCGATGGATATCGACGCCATCATCAAAACCACGGTAATGGAATTGGGGCGGATTCTAGGCGCATCACGATGTTTGCTGCGGCTGGGTGCCGATGCCGATTACATGCCGATCGCCCACGAATTCACGCAACCCGGCATCGAACCGCTAGGGGTAGATAATCGGGTACCGCCGGGTATCCGCGAACGCATCATGGCGCGGCAGACTTTGAGCATCGATGATACGCGTGTATCTTCATCATCGCTGTATCAACAAGGGATCCGGGCAGTTTTATCCACCCCCATCATGGTCCGCAACACGCTGCTAGGGGCGTTGAGTTTTCATGAGTGTTTACATTCGCGCCACTGGCTGCACGACGAAGTCGACCTGATTGAAACGATTGCCGCACAAGTCGGGGTCGCACTTGAAAATGCCCGGCTTTATCATGAAACACGCCGACAACTCGGCGAGCTATCCATCCTGCACACGGCGGCCATCGCCACCGCCGATAGCACTACGCACTCTGAGGCGCTGCTCAAAGTCGCGCAGTCCGTGCGTGATGCGTTGGGCGACGTCAAAGTAAATACCTTGTTGCTTGCGCCCGACAAGGATGAGTTGGTCGTACGCGCCAGCGCTGGTTTTTCGGCCACGGAAGTCGAGCGGATCAAAATCAGAATCGGGCAGGGCGTTACCGGCTGGGTGGCGCAAACCGGCCAACCCGCACTGATTCCAGATGTCAAGACCGATCCGCGCTATGTCAGCGTCGATCCCGAAGTGCGATCGGAATTGTGCGTGCCGCTGCGCAGCGGTAATCGGGTCGTCGGCGTGCTCAACGTCGAAAGCCACGAACTAGACGCCTTTGCCGAACGTGATTTGCAGCTGCTCACGACGCTCAGCCACAACCTGACCGTCATCATCGACAACATTCGACTGCTGGAAGAAGTGCGGGCCGCCAATGAACGCCTGAAAGAACTGGATCGATTGAAGAGCCAGTTCCTAGCCAACGTGAGTCACGAGCTGCGCACGCCGTTGAACGCCATCATCGGTTTCAGCGAATTGCTGGGCGATGGTGTGGCTGGCCCGCTCAACGCCGATCAAAACGAGTACATTGGCAACATCAACACCAGCGGCCGTCACTTGCTATCGCTCATCACCGACATCCTCGATCTATCCAAGATCCAGGCTGGACGCATGGCGCTCGATCGGCAGGACGTGCCCATCGCGACGCTGATCGCCGAAGCTCAGACCTTCATCGTGCCGCTGGCCGCCCGCAAGCAACAGCAGTTCACCGTCAATGTGCCGATCGATTTGCCCACCGTTAACGCCGACCCGCTCCGCATCAAACAGGTGCTGATCAATCTGTTGAGCAACGCATGCAAATATACGCCGAATGGCGGGACCATCGCGCTGCGCGTCAACCTGATTGATAAGGATCTGCTGCTGGTTAGCGTCAGCGATACCGGCCGCGGCATTCCGCTTGCGGCGCAAGCAGCCATCTTTGAAGAGTTCCGCCAAGTGACTGATAAGCTGGATCGCGAAGAAGGCACCGGCCTCGGCTTGGCAATCGCCCAACGCCTCATCGAAATGCACGGCGGCAAAATCTGGGTGGAGAGTGCGGGTCAGCCTGGTCTAGGCTCGACGTTCTACTTCACGTTGCCAGTCCAACCCGAGAAATCGGCCGAAACCGCGACGCGCGAGGCCGCGCGGCCTGTAGCATTGATCGTCGAAGACGATCGAGACTTCAGCGAACTGCTCACATTGCACTTGCGGCAGGCCGGCTATCGCACTCGTCAGTGTTATCATGCCAACGAAGTTGTTAGCCTCGCATTGGAACTTCGGCCATCACTCATTACACTCGACATGGTCATGCCGGACGGCGATGGCTGGACGCTGCTGCGTGAACTGAAGGCTGCGCCTGAACTGCGCGACGCTGGCATCCTCATCATCTCCAGCTTGGAACAAGCTCAGGCCGAAGTCACTGCCGGGCGCATTGAGTATTTGCCCAAACCCCTGCTGAAGAACGAGCTGGTGCAGGCTATCGATCGCTTGAAGCACCGCGAACCCGATCGGCCAGTGCGCGTCCTCGTCGTCGACGACGATCCGATGCTAGTCGAACTACTGCGCGCCATCCTGCCACGCCCTGGCTTTGAGGCGGCGGCGGCCGTTAACGGGGCGCACGCCATCGACCAAATCATGGCGGAGCCGCCCGATTTATTGATTCTCGATCTGATGATGCCGGACATGAATGGCTTTGAATTGCTGGCCGCGCTGCGCAATGATCCGCGCACGCATGATCTACCGGTGATCGTGCTAACCGCTAAAACGCTGGAAGACTTCGAGCAGGCCGAGCTGACTCAATCGGCGCAAAGCATAATCCTCAAGACGGACTTGCGCCGTGATCGCTTGCTGACCGAAATTCACCGCCTGCGGCGGGTGTGGCAACCAGATCAATAACAACAAAACGAGGCGGCTCAAATCGAGTCGCCTCGTTGCTTGTGTTAGGCTTGAGACTATTCGCTGTCAATGACGCTGATTGTCCCCACGCCCACTTTCACGCGGAGCGTAATCGCATTCTCGGCTGAGCTGAACCCTTCGGTCTCATACGTATCGCCGCCGATCGAACGCAGCCGCCCGCCCGGATTGAACGATCCAATGCCAGTGTCCACTTCCACGCGCAGCGCCACTTTGCCCGGCGCATGAATGCGAATCGTGCCTACGCCGCCGTCGATGTTTAGCGTAAAGCGCCCCTTGGCAGGCAGCATCAAATCGGTGGTGCCGACGCCAGCATCGAGGCGGCCGCCCGTCACCGTCAACTTGCTCAGATCGATCGTCGATTGGCCGACACCCATGTTGAGATCGAGTTCGTACGCCACGCTCGGATTCAACGCGACTTCCCAACGTTCTTCACTGCCGCCAAACGGCGTCGAAATCGACACATCGCCCGTGCGCAGGCGGATGTTGGCTTGACTGCCGGAATCGCTGGGATCGAACTGCAACGCGCCGTAGTGTCGAATCGTACCTTCGATCAACTTATCGGAGGTGGCCAAAGCCCGCAATTCGTTGGTGCCGGTGCTAAACCCGATCGAGACATTGGCTGAACGGACGTCCTTCAGCGCATACTCGATCTGATCGGTTTTCAACTCGCCGTTGAAGTTGACGTTCAAGCCAGGCAGGGCCGGCCGCGCGATTAAGATCCACAGCACACCGCCCACAACCAACAGCCCCAGCACTGCGCTGATGATCGAACCGGCGGCACCACTGCGCCCGATCAGAATCTCCAGTCCCAACGCGATGAGCAGCACCGGCCATAAGCGCCAGATCACCGACCAGGGATTGCCCTGAATCACGCCGAGATTGTTGAGCAGGAAAATCACACCCGCCCCAATCAACACAATCGGCCAAAAGAAACGTGGATTAGTTCTATACATGATTAACTCCTTATGACTGTTACGAGTAACAAGTAGAGAGTAACAAATCGAGTTTACTCGCTACCTGTTACTCGTTAGAATTCATTCCCCATCTACAATGTTGATCGAGCCCGATCCACCGTTAATGATCAGGGTGAGCGCGTTATCGGCTGAACCGAAACTCTCGGTTTCGTAGATACTGTCGCGATTGCGATCACCGCTGACAAGCCGCACACGCGAACTCGGGTTGATGCCGCCGCTGCCATGATCGTATTCGACGCGCAGCGCCAGTTTACCCGGCACGCGGAACGTCATGCCGCCCGAACCTGAATCGACCCGCAGTGTGCCTTTGCCCGCCGCTGGCAGACTTACTTCTACATGACCGGAACCCGCGTTGATCTGACCGCCCGATAGCGTCAACTGACTCAAATCGGCGCGACCACCGCCCGAACCGAAATTCAGATCAAGATCGTAGACGGGCTTGGGATTCAAGCCCACGTCCCAGCGCTCGTCCGGCGTCATAAAGCCGAAGAACATGCCACTGAACCCAGAATCGAGCCGGACGTTGGCGCGGTCGTTCGAAGCATTCACGTCGAACGTGAGGGTGCCGTAGTAGTTCACGTCGCCGTCGATCAATTTATCGGAATCGTTCAGCGCGTGCAGCTGATAGTCACCGCTGTCGAAATCGAAGGTGGCGTTGACCGTCTGAATGTTGGCCAACGGCGCTTCAATGTGCCGATTCTGCAGTTGCGCGTTATCGATGTTGAAGTTGAAGCCCGGCAGATTGGGTCGCGCGATCAGCAGAAAAATCAGGCCGACGATCAGCACCACACCCAGCACAGCGCCGACGAGGCCGCCCAAAACCGATCGGCGTCCAAAGAGGATGTCGAGGCCGATCACGATCAAGATCACTGGCCACAAGTTCCAAATCACCGGCCAGGGGTTACTGGGGATGACGCCCAGGTTCGCCAATAGGAAGATAACGCCCACGCCGATCAGGATGATCGGCCAGAACAGATCGGGGCCGCGTCGCGGAGTTGAAGGTGTCATGGCGTGTTGTCCTTTGCCCAATGAGTTTAGATTGATTTCATTGTATGGAAACACGCCCGGACTGTCATGGGGCAGATGTTGGAAAGCCCAACTCAGACTAAAGTCGGAGATGGAACACCCGATAGGCTGTACGGCCTATCGGGCGCGGGTTATTTGCCGGTGAGTTGATACTTCAGCACTTTGCCGCCATTGGTGACGACGTAGATGAACCCTTCGCGATCGACCGTCACGCCCATCGGCGTGCCTTTGGTGTAATCGCTTGGCAGGCTGCCCAGATAGCGCCCGCCCGTGTCGAACTGATCGATCTTACCGAAATTGTGCACGTACACCTGATTTTTGCCGTCCACCACGACTTGGCCGGGGCTGCTGAACTGGCCAGGTTCAGTGCCTTCCTGGCCGAAGCGATCGACGAACTGGCCGTTCTTGTCAAACACGTAGACTTGATTGCCGAAGCTGCTGGCAATGTAGATGCCGCCCAGGCCGTCGACGGCCACGTCCAAGTCCATCGCGGCATCTTTCTTGTTGACGTTCGTGACGATCTTATCCCAGCGCTTTAGGACTTTGCCGTTCGCATCCAACTTGATCAGCGAGTTGTCACTGGCCGTGCTATGAATCGCATACAGCGTGTTGGTCGCATCGACGGCTAAGGCCTGATAGCGCGTGCTAGGGAACTTGCCGGGGAAGGTTTTTAGCAGCGAACCATCGGCCGCGCTGAACTTGAGAATGTCGCTGCCACGACTCACGTATACGTTACCCAGAGAATCCGCCGCTAAACCTTCGATGATGGTGTTGTCGTTCTTATCGGCTTCGACCTGCACGAGCAGTTGAAACTTGCCACTCGCATCGAACTTCTGCACGCGGCCATCTTGATAGTCCGCCGTCCAGATGTTGCCATCCTTGTCGAGCGCCACGTAGCGCGGATCATCCATCAAGCCGGGGCCGCTGCCCTTGTCGCCGAACTCCAGCACGATCGACGCGAACGCATTCGCCGCTTTCGATTGATCGCTACCGGGGATTTGCACATTGACACCGGAATCCTGCAAGCCCGTCTGGACGGTATCGATGACCGTTTGCACACTCGATGTGGCCGAGAAAAACGCAAAGCCGACGATGCCCAGCGTGAACACCAACACGATCACGGTGATGATGCAGCCGAGGCGCGAACTGGCGCGCGTCATCTGTTGGGCGTACTGCGTGTAATCGGGCGTGGTAATCTGCTGGATGATGACCGGCTGTGGTTTCTGCGGCCGATATTCGGCCGGGATCGGTACGGCACTGCCGCAATAGCGGCACTGCACCGATGGCGCATCGATCACTTCGACGGTGGCTCCGCAGGCCGGGCATTTCAACAGTTTGGGCTGAGCGGCATTCTGGGGGTCGGCAGACATGGCTTATCTCCTCGCTTGGCTAAGCTTATTTTACCGGATTCACCCGCCCTGAACAGGTCTGTTGACGCAAAGACACAGACTTCTTACTGAAGCCTAACTTTGATAATCATCTTTCAGCGGTGTTTCGGCCGGTAGTTCGATGACGGGGCGGCGCAACAGCCAAACCAGCACGGCGCCCGTCAGCCCCCCGGCGATCAGCCCGCTCACCGTAAACCCGATCAGCCAGGTACCAACGATCGGGGTGAGGATGGCGTACAGCGTAATCCCGATTGTCCAGGCGATTAGATTGACGAGTATCCACCAACTGGCACGTTCGACTCTAAAGCGCAGCATCAGGTATTGAAGCAAACCCAGCAAGAGTCCAAGCGTCAGACCTGACCACACGTTGAAGCCCCCGAAGCCGGGCAGTGCTGCCCCCCACGTCGCAAAGGCCAACGTCGTGTTGAAGATCCACGTCCAACGGCCGCGCGCTCGCTGCAATTTGAGGATCAGCATTTGCGTCCAGCCGATGATGACACCCGCAGCGATCAAGCCTAACAGCAGTTCGGTGGTGATGGCGTTGAACAACATGCCCGTCACCAATCCGAACGTTGTCACCGCCGCCCATAACGAGCCAGCCTGCCACTCAGTTAACAGCGGTGGCAGAGCTTTAGGCAGGGCCTGTTCTTTTTCAGTCACCTTCCAGCGATAGTCTGACATCCCATCACCCGTATGCAAAAGTCCCCTGCATCATAACACAAGATACAGGGGACTTCATATCTTCGCAAACGCTTGCGGCTTTACACGACGATACTCACCAGCTTGCCCGGCACGTACTTGATCAGGCGCGGCTCTTTGCCGTCCATGAACTTTTGTACCGTCTCGGATGCCAGCGCTTTGGCCTTCGCCTCATCCTCGCTGATGTCGGCCGCAGCCTCGATGCGATCGCGTACCTTGCCGTTGATCTGCACTACCAGCGTGATCAGATCTTCGGCGGCGGCGGCGGGATCATACTGCGGCCACGTTTGTTGATGGATCGAATAGCCCAGCCCACGCTGCGCCCACAGTTCCTCGGCGATGTGCGGCACGATCGGGGCCAGCAGCTTCAGATACGTCTCGATCGCTTCGTTCCACGCCGCCGAGCCTTCCGTCGCCGCACGATAATCATACAGTTTGTTGGTCAACGACATCATGGCCGCGATGATGGTGTTGAACTCAAACGCGTTCATGTCGTCGGTGACTTTCTTGATCGCCTGATGCACCGCGCGGCGCAGCGCTTTCTCGGCCGACGGCTCAGAGGCTGCCGCCGGCCGTTCGCTCGGCATCGCCACATTCCACACGCGATTCAGCCAGCGTGCGGGACCTTCGATGCCCTTACTGTTCCACGGCCCGCCCTGCGACCACTGCGCGATGAACATCAAATAAGCGCGCACGACATCCGCACCGTATTTGTTCACCAGTTCATCGGGCGCGACGACGTTGCCGCGGCTCTTGCTCATCTTCTCGTTGTCTTCGCCCAGCACCATGCCCTGATTGCGCAGCTGCAGCATCGGCTCAGGCCCTTCCGTCACGCCGATGTCGCGCAGCGCTTTGTGGAAGAAGCGTGTGTAGATCAGATGCATCGTCGCATGCTCGATGCCGCCCGTGTAGCAATCGACCGGCATCCAGTAGTTGTACTCAGCCGGATCGAACGGACCTTTGTCGTACTTCGGGCTCAGATAGCGCAGGTGATACCACGACGAACACATGAATGTGTCCATCGTGTCCGTATCGCGCTCAGCGGGCTGACCGCAGATCGGGCACGTCGTGTGCTTCCACGTCGGATGCAGCTTCAGCGGACTCTCGCCCGTGGGCTTCCATTCGACATCATCGGGCAGCAGCACCGGCAGTTGATCATCCGGCACGGCGACCTGGCCGTGTTCGGGACAATACACTATCGGGATGGGCGCGCCCCAGTACCGTTGACGCGAGATCAGCCAATCGCGCAGCCGATAGTTCACCGCACCCTTACCAATCCCCTTTTCTTCCAGCCACTTGATGACCTTCGACTTGGCAACATCACCCGGCGTGCCCGTGAATTCATTCGAGTTGATGATTGTGCCGTATTCATCATGATACAGCGCGTCGTGATAGAACTCCACACTCCACAGCATTTCCATGATGGTGCGCTTGCCGCGCACATCGGGCTCCAGTTCCTTGCAGCGCGCAAAGATGCCGCGGCCCGCCTCGACCGAGTTCCACTCTTTGACACCGTCCGCAAAGATGAACAGCCAGCGCGTGCCGACGATCTCATTCCACGAGTCAGGCCGCACGAAGTGCCTGGCGATCTCAATGTAGCGATCGACCTTCTCAAACGGGATGGTGATGTACAGCGACCCCATCCGATCGAAGAACGGAATCTCCGCGTCTTTCAGCGCCTGCGCGAAGCCTTCGTTCATCGTGCCGCCCAGCGCAAAGGACTTGGTCAGCCCGTCGTTGCGATCGATCACGGGCAGCACCGGCAGGCCAAATTTCAGCGCGAAATCGAAGTCGCGCTTATCGTGACCGGGCACGGCCATGATCGCGCCGGTGCCATACGTCATCAGCACATAGTCGGCAATCCAGATCGGGATGCGCGCACCATTCACGGGATTGATCGCATACGCGCCGATGAACACACCGCTCTTTTCCTTGTCGGTCGCCTCGCGTTGAATGTCCGTCTGGCGCGTGGCCGTGGCGATGTACTCGTCGACTTCGCCGCGCTGATCGGGCGTGGTCAGCTGATCGACCAGCGGATGCTCCGGGGCCAGCACCATGAACGTCGCGCCCCACAGCGTATCAGGCCGCGTCGTGAACACCACGATGTCATCGCCGCGCTCCGTCTTGAAGGTGACGTGCGCGCCTTCGCTCTTGCCGATCCAGTTGGTTTGCAGCGTCTTCACACGCTCCGGCCAATCGATGGTCGTGAAGTCCAGCAGTTCTTCGGCGTAATTGGTGATCTTAAAGTACCACTGATCCAGGTCTTTCTTGATCACGGGCGTGCCGCAGCGTTCGCAGTGGCGATCATCGCCCCACACTTGCTCGCGGGCCAGCGTGGTGTTGCAGTTGGGACACCAATCGACGGGCGACAGTTTCTTGTAAGCCAGCCCGTGCTTGAAGAACTGCGCGAAGAACCACTCGGTCCACTTGTAGTATTCGGGATCCGCCGAAACCGCCTCGCGTTCCCAGTCCCACATCGCGCCCATTGAGCGCAGCTGCTTCCGCATGCGATCGACGTTGGCATACGTCCACGTCTTGGGATGCACGCCGCGCTTGATGGCCGCATTTTCGGCGGGCAGACCAAACGCATCAAAGCCGATGGGGAACATGACGTTGTAGCCGTTCATGCGCATGTAGCGGGCGCGCGCATCCGACGGCGTCATGGCGTACCAGTGACCGATGTGCAGATCACCGCTGGGATAGGGCAGCATCGCCAGCGCGTAATACTTCTGGCGCGACGGATCGATCACGGCGCGATACAGCTCGTCCTGCTCCCACTGCGCCTGCCACTTCCCCTCGATCATGTCGGGCTTGTATTCTTTGATCGGCGAAGGCGCAGGCACGGTCTTGATCGGTGCGGCGATAGGCGCTACTTCAATCACGGGCGCAACCGCCTCTACCTTGCGCGTGCGCTTAACGGCCGGGTTTTTCGCAGCCGGTTTCTTGGCCATCGGCTTAGCGGCTGGTTTGGAAACAGCCTTAGCCTTCGGTGCGGCCTTAGGCTTAGCGAGCTGCCTTTTTCGGTGCGGCTGGCTTAGGTGCAGCCTTGGCTTTAGCCGCCGGTTTAGCCTTTGGCGCGGGTTTGGCCGTAGTCGTTTTCTTAGGCGTTGTCTTCTTCGATGTAGTTGCCATGATTCTTCTCCTTGTCCACGTTGCCAGACACAACGAACACTGCTTTGGATTTGATAGTTTGATGAACACTCCTCTTGCAGAAGTGTCGCTATTGGAAAGATGCCAACAATCTCTGTATCGCACTCCAACCTACCATCAGGCTGAAACCGATAAATAACACACCACTCAGGCGTGTAAGCAAACGATTATTCGGCCACACCCAACGAGATGGGCGCGGAGCAATCAAACGACTCAGGCCAATGTATAAGATTACCAAAGCACTTATGAAAAGCGCCAAGCCTGATAATATCGGTTGATTCGCTTTCTCGAAAAAGGAATATGCTGCTACGAAGACTACCCATAACAAGAATGCCAAGAATAATCGGCCATCTCGATCTCGCGCCAGCGACATCAATCCCGGCTTACCATCTTTTGGAGGACGCGGCAACTCTGTCACGGATCATCTTCTCGTACAGAAAACTAGCCGATTCGAGATTCGTTAACACAAATACAAATCCCCCTCATCCGATCAGGGACGAAGGGGACTCCGTGGTACCACCCTGCTTGCCTCAACTTGCGTCGAAGCCGCTCGTGTCGCTGTATCGGGCTGACCCGCTGTAGACTAGTGGCTCAATCGGTTCATCTACAGAGCGCAATTCAAACAGGCTCAAAATCAGCGAGAATCCGCGTGAATCGACGTCCTATCTGAATTCTCCGGCGAGTTCGATCTTGCTGGCACTCTGCACGGTGCCTGCGAGGCTTGCACCCTTGCACCTCGCTCTCTGACAGATGATCTACTACTCCGGTTTAACGCTACGATGTATAAGGGCAGGCGCAAGACCTGCCCTGTTGTGTGGACCTAGTGGGATTCGAACCCACGACCTTCTCAATGCCATTGAGACGCGCTCCCAACTGCGCTATAGGCCCATGAAAGTGCGGCAGTGGACCTGGGGGGATTCGAACCCCCGACCTCCTCAGTGCGATTGAGGCGCGCTCCCAACTGCGCTACAGGCCCGGACTGCGAGCGAGATTGTACCCGATTGACGCGGGAGTGTCAAGCAAGCGAAAAGTGAAAAGCGCTGAGGAACGAGTGAAGGAATGCTATACTTGACGCATGACTACCCTTCAATTCCAACTCAAACGCCTTGCCCTGGTGATGATACTAACGTTGGCACTTGGCTTTGGAGTGCGGTGGTCGCTGGCGCAAGCGACCACTGACGTTACCCCATCATCAGCGTTGATCAGCGTTGATCAGCGTCTCATTACTTCCGCTCCGCTGACCGATACGCTCGCCTACACGACTTATCTACCGCTCGTCAGCCGCCACTATCCCAACGTGACCGAGTTTCGCGGCCTGTGG
The DNA here is from genome assembly GCA_046328575.1 of Anaerolineae bacterium. Classification (GTDB taxonomy): domain Bacteria; phylum Chloroflexota; class Anaerolineae; order Fen-1058; family Fen-1058; genus JAGOBP01. The sequence goes on along the minus strand of JAXLWI010000027.1, from coordinate 26,674 downwards.
GTCACGCGTTTCGATTGGACCTTCTTTGGCCGATCGGTTACCACAACCGATCTCGATACGATCGTGAACAATGCCGCTTCGGCTCACTTCAACGCGCTGCTGTTTCAAGTGCGCGGTACCGCCGACGCGTTTTATTCGTCCGCGCTGGAACCGTGGGCAGCGCGCTTGACCGGCCAGACGACAAAGACCCTCGGCGTTGATCCCGGCTGGGATCCGTTAACTTACATGATCACCCGCGCACATGCCAGTGGTCTGCAAGTTCACGCCTACGTCAACATGCTGCCGACGTGGTTATGCAATGTCGGCGCCCCGACGACCACCGTTCCGTCACATCTGTTTTGGACTCTGTCGCATTCAACGACTTGGAGCGCGTGGCGTGTTCACAGCGCGCCGGATACACCGCAAAGCATCGCCACGTGCAGCGACTATTTGTGGGCTACGCCAGCGCTCTCACTCACGCGCGATCACATCACCGCCGTCGCCGCCGACATCGTCAATCGTTATGACGTAGACGGCTTGCACATCGATCTGATTCGCTACCCCGGTTCCGGCTACTCGTACGATCCATTTACGATGGCGGCCTTCAGTGAAGCACTGCAAATTTCGCCGTCGCTGACCATTACCGATTGGCGGCCCGGCTTCCAACGCGCACAGATCAATCAGCTTGTCTTGCAGGTCTATTCAGCCGTCACCGCGCTCAAACCCGATCTGTTGGTCAGCGCCGCCGTATGGCCCAATTACGCCGACGGTTATAGCGGCTTCTATCAAGACTCAAAAGCGTGGCTGGCGGATGGTTACATGGACGCAAATATGCCCATGCTGTACACCAGTGACATCCTCAACGATCTCGACAAGTGGATTACGCGCACGCAGGGCTTCCTCAACGATGCGCATGGACGTTGGGTGATCCCTGGTATTAGTGGAGCATACACGGAGACCACGCCGTTATTCGATCGCATCAATGCGGCTCGATCGATGGGCGCGCCCGGCGTGGCGATCTTTTCATACAGCGGCCTCAACGCGGGGAATTTCTGGGACGATTTGGCGAATGGCCCATTTGCGGTTCCGGCGCTTGTGCCGAAACCTGCTTGGAAACCTTAATCTAATGAGTAACGAGTAATGAGTAACGGCAAGTTATCCATTACTCGTTACTCGTCAGACTTTATGGCACGATAATCTCAACAAACGGCCTTTGCCCAAATGGCACATCGCCCGGTGCGAAGAGACGCCATTGTCCGCGATAGGTACCGGCCGTCATAGGCGACACCATCTTGATCGTAATGTCGATCGTTTCGCCGGGCGGCACGACTCTATGCAAAGTGATGTTCTGTCCCACCAGCGAAACGCCGTTGATCAGGCGATATTGGTACGTCGTATCCCACGGACACGTACCGGTATTCTGAAGCCGCCAAGTTTTATCGAAGGCCACACCCGGCGCAAAGTGCGTGCCATCCGGCACGGAGAGATCTTCCACAAATTTCGAATCGTTGACGCATGCGGTTGGCGTCGGCGTTGGCTGCATTGGCGGTAAGGTGGGCGAGGCGATCGGCGGCAGCGTGGCTTGAGCATTTGCGGCGGGGGCTTTGGTCGCCGCCACCGGCTCGATCGAGTTGGCTGGGGTCGTTGGCGCAGGCGGCGCAATCGGGCTGCTGCACGCCGCGCTCATCATCAGGATCAACATTCCGATCGCCATGTGCTGCTTCATATCGACCTCGCTATTTCAAACACGGACTGGGTGCGCCTGACCCACTGCGATAGCCGCACCATTGATTGGTGCCGCCGTAGTTGCCATTGAACTGCAGACCGTTCAGCAAATACCAAGTGAACGGGCCCGATGTCCCGCCGGTCGTCTTCCATGTGCCAGTCGCAGTGACGCCATCGATCGTACCTTCGACGGTGCCGTTCACGTACGTGCCAGTAAACGTGCGGCCATCTTGAGAAATTGACATGGGGCCATCGCATGTCACACACAAGACGTTCCAATTACCCTCGAAAGTTCCCACGCCGCATGGCGCCGGATCAGTTTCACCAGCGCGATGACCGCACCAGCCATTGGTGGCATTGTAGTTGCCGCGCCACTTGAGGCCTGTACCGCCCATCCACCAGTCGATCGAGCCAGCTGACCCGTTGCGCGACCACGTTCCGGTCAAGCGATTGCCGTTCACCGTCGCGTTGATCGTGCCATTTGTTCCATAAGTGCCGGTAACGACGTTGCCCGTCTGGAAGAGCTTCATGTTGCCACAATTGGCCGCGCCACAGTTCGTTTCCCACTTGCCACTCCAGACACCGGCGTTGACGGTTGGCACCGGCGTGGTCGTCACTGTCGGTGTCGGGGTGGCCGGTACGACGATCACCACAATCACGCCGCCAAAGATGATGCCGTTACTGGCTTTGAAACGCCAGCGGCCAGTATAGTTACCGGGTGCGGTCGGGGCGGTGAGATTCACAGATACATCGAGTGTGGCATTCGGGGCGGTCGTCACGATGTTCACACCCGCGGGTCCACCCATCTGGGTGCCTTCAGCGAAGACCAACTGATAACTGGCGTCCCAGGCGCAAGTGCCAGTATTCTTGACTCGCCACGTTTTCACGAACGCTGAACCTGGGGCCTGCACGGTATTATCGGGAATGGTTACATCCGCCACAAATTCTTCTTTCAGGACACAGCCGCCCGGGCCAGTGCCACTCAGCGGCGTCTCAGTCGGAGTTGGGCTGGCGGTAGGCGACGCTGGAATCGTCGGCGACACGCGCGCGACAGGTGGCAATGTCTGCGCCGGCTGAGTGGCGGGGGAGGCTGTCGATTGAACAGCGCTGCTGGTGCTAAGCGAACAAGCTAAAGTGCTGATCAGCAATCCGACGAGAACGATTGATAACTGACGCTGTGGAGTGATGAAGCGCATGATCCTTCTCCTTACCGGAATGGTACGGCTGTAAACACGATTATAACAAAGGCTACTAAGTCCCGACTACCCCTGCAACCTCCGTTTTGCCTACGGCCAATCGATCTTGTTAATTACACAAAGGTCATCATGCATAATTGTCATGCTCACCGCTAAGCGTCATACGCGAATCATGACCTTTGTCACTTGGGTGTAAACCTATGTAGGAGTAATATAACGCACGAAGCAACCGCAACGAGTCTATGCTGACCTCAAAGGTCAACGCATGAGACTGAGTCTCCTCCCTTGGCTGCCGCCCCCCTAGCAACCCCCCGCTGCTAGGGGGGCTGGCCGTTTATTAGGCCGGACACCAAAATTGGTGTCCGGCTTTTCTATTGTGTAAGGGATTGTAGCAATTTAAGTGTCAGAACTTTGACATTCAGACTCGAATTGCCGTCAACATCGGCGTCAGCGGCTTGCGGCGACATAGGGCCGACACAGGCCGGGCAACCCGATTCACATCCGCAATTGGCGACGATGTCGCGTGCCGCAGTCAACAGTTGAGTGTGGAGTTCAAATAACTCGTCGCTGAAGCCGATACCGGCCGGAACGCGATCATAGATCGTGACTGTGGGGAGTTCGGTGAACGCCGATCGAGCCTCGGCGATCACGCCGATGTCGCGTGGATCGCACATCAGGTACAGCGGCGCGATCTCGCCCAGTACATGCCCCAAGCCGCTCAACGCGCCACGCACCCCGACGGCCGTCTCCACGCGATGATGACAAGCACGGCACAACGTGATCAGATTTTCGGGCACATTCGCCAGTTGATCGTTGTGATTCGCACCGCGCCGATAACCGAACTCGCGGAAGGGCCGCAAGTGATGTACATCGTGTGAGCGACCAGGCGGTTCAGCCGCGCCGCACTTGCGACAGCGATGTTGATCGCGCTCCAGAATCTCGCTCCGAATGCGCTCCCAATCGGGACCGTAGTCGTTGGGTGCAAAGATCACCCCGGCATCAATGAGTTGATCGGCGACGTCGGGTTCGACGCAGAACCAATATGCGGTCGTGTGCATTTCCTGCTCAGGCAACGTGATCTCGCCCCAGCCTAGTGTCTCGTGTGTGTAGAGTTTGATTTTGCGAAAGCCTGTCGTCAACGACGATACACGCACTTCGCCAAGGCTCTTGATGGTTGAGCCGGTTTCGACGCGCTGATCTTCACTCTCTACGTCCACGCTGGTTGAAGTGCTCGCTTCAGTGTAATAGTCTACATGTGTGGGCGTGACTAACGCTTGACCGTTGTCCCAATCCAGTTTCTCCACTAAAAACGATTGACCTTCATGGATGTAGATCGCGCCCGCATGCACGTGCGTCTGCGCCGACTCGCGATCGATCTGCCCGATCGATCGGTGGGGCGTGCTCGATCGATCGAGGATGACGATCGTGTCTGCCGTGCCTGTTCGTAATGATAAGCCATTGGCCGGATACTGATCGGACATCCAGAAATACCGATCGGGCAGGTTGGGCCGCGCGGCCGCCTGCTTATGCAATACACCTTCTTCCACCAGCGCTTCCAGCAATTCATCGGTCTGCTCGAAGCGGCCGAACTTTTCGCCGACCTCAAACGGGAGTTCAAACGACGCGCACTTCAGATGATTACTGAGGATGATCAAGTTATCGGGCGCGACGAGGCCGTGCTCGGGCGAACGCTCAAAGAAATAGCGCGGATGCGTGACGATAAACTGATCGAGCGGCGAGGCACTGGCGACGATCAATGCCGCGGACACGTTAGTGCGCCGTCCGGCGCGGCCTGCCTGTTGCAGCGTCGATGCAATCGTGCCAGGATATCCGGCCAGTACTGCCGCATCAAGTTGACCGATGTCCACGCCGAGTTCGAGCGCGTTGGTGGACACCACGCCGCGAATCGAGCCGTCACGCAGGCCTTTCTCAATCGCCCGTCGTTCTTCGGCCAGATAGCCGCCTCGATAACCGTGAATGCGTGAAGGATCGCCACCGTCAGCTGCGATGGCCTCACGCAAGTACGTCAACAGGACTTCGGTCGTCGATCGGGCGCGGGCAAATACGATCGTTTGCACATCGGCTTGGAGACAGCGTGCGGCGAGATCCTTCGCTTGCAGCACCACCGATCGGCGTTGGCCGATAGCGGGATCGATCAACGGCGGATTGATCAAAATCCAATGTTTTTCGCCACGCGGCGCGCCGTCGTCGTCGATCAGCGCCACATCTTCTTCGATCAAACGCTGCGCTAATTGCCGTGGATTCGCAATCGTAGCGGAAGCCAACACGAACTGTGGCGCTGCGCCATAAAATCGAGCGATGCGCTTGAGCCGCCGAATCACGTTGGCGAAGTGACTGCCAAAGATGCCGCGATAGGTATGCAGTTCGTCGATCACGATGTAGCGCAGCGCCTGAAAAAACGCCGCCCACTGTGTGTGATGAGGCAGGATGCCCGTGTGCAGCATATCGGGATTGGTGATGAGGATGCCGCCCGCGCTGCGGGCCGATTTGCGCCGCTCGCGCGAGGTGTCGCCATCATAGGCTTGTGCCGCGATCGGTTGGCCGAGATCCGCGATGAGTTCGTTAACGGTCACCAGCTGATCGTGCGCCAGTGCCTTCGTCGGAAACAAATAGAGCGCCGTCGCTTTAGGATCGTTCAACAGTGTGTTCAGCACGGGCAAGTTGTAGCACAATGTCTTGCCCGATGCCGTTGAAGTGACGACGACAGGATGCTGCCCGCGCGCCACAGCCTCTATCGCTGCGGCCTGATGCGTGTAAAGTTGATCGATGCCGCGCGCGCGTAACGCTGTACTCAATCGTCGATCGAGACTGGTTGGGAAGGGCGCATAGCGTGCGGGTCGAGCGGGCACGCGCTCCCATGCCGCCACGTCACGCATGAACGATCGATCGGCACGGAGTTGGAGTAGTAGGGCTTCTAAAGACATGATCTGAGATGCACGATGCAGGCTGGACGACGCTGGGATTATAGCACTTATGTTCCTGCCTCCTGCCACTTGTATGTTGCGCTCTAATACAACGCTAACACATCGCCAGCATCGCTCTAACACGCCTCGGGTATTCTATCCACAGTTCTGGCGCAGAGACGCCACTCAAAATCCAAAATCAAACTTCAATACTGGGAGGGTTTTACCATGGCTCGCAATTTGATTGTTCGTACCAACCCGTTTTATACGCCGCTGAGTGAGGCAGTGGATCGGCTGTTCAATGACGCGTGGGTCAGCCCGCAAAGCCGCGACTGGGCGACTGTGTGGGGTGTGGGTTCGCGCTTGCCCGTCAACATCTATGCGGATGCTGAAGGCTACACTTTCGTGGCGGTTGTGCCCGGCGTCAAGGCCGACGAGTTGAGCATCGAGGCGGAAGGCAGCGTGGTCAAGTTCAGCGGCGAAGTGATCGCGCCCGCCGTCTCAGCCGATGAGAAGGTGCGCACGCTGCGCAACGAGATCGCCTACGGCAAGTTCAACCGCGCGTTCGAACTACCCGAGGAAATCGAAGCCGACAAGATCGAGGCGAATTTGGAAAACGGCATTTTGACCGTCCGCGTGCCCAAGGCCGAGGCCGTCAAGCCGCGCACGATCAAGATCCAAGCGAAGTAGATTTGGATGTTAGGGGCTAGAAGTTGGAGCCGTCTCGTAAAAAACGAGGCGGCTTTTTGTTGTAGCGCGCCGGGTTTTACAACGGCCCGATCGGCACTTGCCCTGCTTTAAGAGCGATCACTTGCTCGGCCGTGAACGGGGGATCGAACAACGCTGGCGTTGTTTGATAGCATCGAAACATATCGGCGATGAAATGAATCCGATCGGTTAACGCGGCCCAATCGGTTGCGCCCGAACCGTCGAGGTTGTCTGGCGTCGGATCGATCCTATCGAGCAGGGCGCGCAGATCAAGGTTGGTGATGGTGCGTAATTCCAACGGAAACTCCGCACGCAAATCGTCGCCCAATTTCAAACGCGTCCCCGCCAGATCGATCGTCATCATGTGCTCAGTGATGAACAACCGCGCCAGGTGTCGCACTTCGATCAACAGCGCGTTGACAGCCGCATCGAACGGCGTAGGGCCAGTGAACAGCCGCGTCAGCCACAAGCGCAAGCGTGCCTGCCAGCCGCGATACGGAAACAACGCCCGAAGCAATCGGCGCGTGAAGTCTTTGGGCTTGATGAAAGCCGCATCAAGCGCGGCAGCGATCTCAGGCTGCAGACGCGTCTGCTCATGAAAGCCAATCTCCAGATTTGCCAGCAACAATAACTCCAAACGCGCCTTGAAATCCGCCTCGAAAAACGCCCGATAGTAGCGCGTAAACGCCTGCTTCAAATAGCGCTGGCCCTTCGGCGGATCGCCAGGGCGTAGTCCGTCGATGAAACGCGCGATGCGCTCGGCGTTGTAGTCAGCATCATTCACGCAGCTCACTATAAAGCGCGCAAACTCGCGACCAATCTCTTCAAAGACTTTTTGATTGCCACGCGCCACGGCTACGCTTGCGCGATCGATCGCCGCTGCGGGATTCAACACATTCCACACCAACTCACGAATCTTGCGCGGTTCGTGCTTTGTGCCAAAGCGTTGGTTCGAAACGACGATACCCTGCGCGGCGGTCGTCGCCGTCGACGCGTTCAGCAGCATCTCCAACGTGCCTGCCAGATCCTCTTTACGAATCGTCCGTCCGGCCTGCTTCGACGCCCAGGTCGCAAAGGTGCACCAATTGGCATTGAGACCCGCGCGCGCCGCGATAACGGCCGACAATTCGTGATAGCACTGCGTGATTTGCAAGTTGCGCATCACCGGCTCGGTCAGTTGCGCAATGCGATCGACTTCGCCAATCGTCGACGCGACAACGTCCGTCATTTCACATCGCGCTCAATTGCGCACGTACCCCAGCGGCCGTGCCGAGCAGTGTCAAATCAATACCCGCTACGATCAACGTGTAACCGCGCTCGATATATGGTCGCACAGCTTCTGCCGATAGGCCGAAAATCCCTAACGGCATATTGACGGACCGACAGGCCGCCGTTACCCGCTCGATCGCGGCGACAACTTCGATGTTTCACTTCGCCCAACCGACCCAAACTCGCCGATAGATCGTATGGGCCGATCAGCACCAGCATCAACGCCGGGTACCCGCACGATCGCATCGATGTTGTTCACCGCATCAATGTGTCGGCTTACCGCACGATCGCGGCCGTATTTTCATTGGCGTGATCAACGTACGCCTGAAAATTCAATCCGTAACCGTGCGCGCGGCCAATGCCAACGCCGCGTGTGCCAAGCGGCGCGTACTTGGCCCAGCGCACAACTTGCGCGGCTTGTTCCGCCGAGTCTCACCATCGGCGCGATGATGCCTGCCGCGCCAACATCCAGCTTTCTGATCGACACTTCGCCGCCGTCCGACAAGCGCACGATGCACGGCGTCGCCCGCACCTTGCATCACGGCCGCCGAAGCGCGGCCGCATCCATCGGACTGTGTTCGGCGTCGAGGAAGAACCAGTCGAAGCCGACATGAGCCAAGACCTCAGCGATCTCCGTCGAACCGAGTGAGATCATTGTGCCGAGCAGTCGCTCACCCGCAATGAGTCGTTGTCGAAAGTGATGAGACATATGTCTCCTCCGTTAACATCGCCGATCGAAAACCAGCACTGATGTAACTGCGAATCTATTGGCGCTTAAGGTCTTTGTACCGTTGATTTTTCAAGGTATATTCCGTCAAAAAAACCGTGAACGTTTACTTGAAAAATGCTGCGTCATTACCTTGCCAGCCTTTAGTATAAACTACTTCACCCTGAACTCAGAAATCTCCGCGCTTCACTCACCCAATCGGGTAGAACGAATCGTCATCGTCCAAAGGCATGACCAATGTCCTACCACAAGCGGGCGCGAATCTGCACGAAACACGGCAGGCTTCTGTTTAATTGCGCAACCGTAACCGCAAGTTACGCTATACTACAGGTTACGGTCTGCCAAGGTTGAAACTGATCACTGAAGAATAATTTAAGGAGAATAGCTATGCAGCCATTTACCGACCCGCGGCCTGCAGTTTTGAAACGCACCTTACTCTTGGTGTTGACTTTGACGGCCACTTTTCTCGCGGCTTTATACATTGGCCAAACGCAAATCATGCCGAATTGAACGGTGGCCCGCCCATGCCCGGCCCGAATTTGGGCGCGCGGAAATGGCGTCATCCAGCATCGTAGCGAGCGGTCAGACTTTCTCGTACACGATCGCGCTGCACAATATGAGTAACGTGTCCGCGACCGTGACTATTACTTCGATCCATTGCCCCTGCACGTGACCTATGTTACCGGCTCAGCGACGGGTTCACCCATCCTACGATGCCGGAACTCGCACCTGGTCTGGGCCGACGTCACTGTGCCAGCGCGAATGGCGATGTGGCGGCTTGTGTTCGATGTGACGGCAGATACCGTCAATATGCCACTCACCATCCTCAACGTGGCAAAGATCGCCGTTAGCAACTACAAATTTGAAGTACCTGCCTGGGTGATGATCGTTCCCGAGATGGGCTTTCCTCCAGTTTAGTGCCGATCATTCAAGATGGCAGCGCGTCCTGTCGTCGCGCCGGGCGATCTGGTGACTTACACGATCAAACTGATCAACTCCAGCCCACTCGCAGTCACAGCCAATGTCACCGATCCCGTGCCAAGCCAACTCACCTACGTGACAGGCTCGGCGACAGGTGGCGGCGTGTACGATGCTGGCAGCCAGACGCTCAGCTGGAGTGCGATTAATGTGCCGCCGTTCGGGGCATGTGGCGCTATCGCTCTTGGTGGCCACCGCGCTGACTATCGTCTCACCGACGCTGATCGCCAATGTCGCGATGATCTCGTCCGGCTCACACTCGTTCGAGCGCTGCGCGCCGGCGTGGTGATCTTTGATCGGCCGGTGCCGCCACCACACCCAATACTGGGCGGATCAGTACAAGGCGGCTTCGCAGCGTATCGTCGTCGCCGGAAATAGCTTCACGTATACCATCAATCTGACTGGCTGGCGGTGAACCGAAGACGCAATCGCCGATGCGGAGTGATCCCCTGCCTGATCAGCTGACGTACGTTTTCGATTCAGCTCTAATGGCGGCGTCTACGATTCGGCGGACCAGATCGTGTCGTGGAATGCCATCACAGTGCCCGAAGCTGACCAGCCTGCCGCTTACCTTGTCGCCAGTGCCACCACCGATATCACGCGGCCGACACCCGTCGAGAATACGGCGACGATCACGGTAGCTAATCCGATGACGACGACGCTGCCGGAATCGTCCTCCACCGCGAGGCCCACGTGCAGCTCGTGCCAAGCGGCATCAACGGCGGATGTTTTGCCGCCGGTGGTAATGAAGCTGACGATCGACGATCAGACGCGCGATTCAGCCTGACCGTTACGCCGCATATCCCGGCGACCGATAACGTCAGTGTTAGCCAGATGTTCATTCGCGAATGGTACAATATCGTCACCGCACCTGCATTGGGAAGTGACGCGCTCCAGCGGCTGGGTGCCTTACCAGGCAGATTACGATTGGGTACTGGCTCACGTGACGGCACACACTTCGTCGGCGTGTGGGTACAGGATGCCGCTCACAACATCTCGCGCCTCGAACGACGCGCCTTCGACTTTGCCAGCCTGGTTCAACCGGGCGCGAGCGTATTCAGCGCGGTCTCGTGCCATATCTGGTGTACTACGATCAGGGCGTGAACGTCACCGCGACGTTGACCACGCTACCGGCGATGCCGATTCTATTCGTGGCGGCCCAACAATCACTTTGGGCCTGATTTCAAGAGTACCCATCCGATCCTCGGGTACCGACCTGATTACGTTCACGACCCAACGCGCCGGCGTTCACCTGTTCGTCGTGCGCGGCTATGTACATCCGCATCACGATCTCACCATCGAGCGGCCGGTGGCCCGCGCGTGCCGTGGCCGTGGTGGTCGATGACGGCGACGTCAGATCCAGGCTCGATCAATCGCCTGATTGCGCCCAGCGCCCCATCTGCCAAGACCGACGATCTGACTTACGATGCGGTTCTGCCGCAAAGCGGCGTCGATCCGCTGGCCGAGCTGTCGGCGATTGTGTTTCCGTACTCCGTCTTCTCCTGCCCACCCTAACGCGGTAAAACCACAGGGGTTGATGCGTCAGGAGCGAATACGTCGCGTCCGGCCAGTGTGCCGGGCGCGACGTCGTTGTTTCAACTGTAACGCTTCGTTAGCTGCTTCGTTCTTCATTACACATAGGATCGCGATGCCAGCCCAGAAGTCAGGTCCCAATTTAGATGCCCTGATTGCGCGTGCGCCTGTCGTGGCGATGCCAACGCGTTTGGTGATCTGTACGAGCACTATCTCACCGCGATCTATCGCTATGTGTTCTATCGCGTCGGCGACGTGGCCGAAGCCGAAGATTTGACTGAGATGGTGTTTCAAAGCGTGGGAAGCGCTCGACAAATACGAAGTGCGCGAGGTGCCGTTCAGCGCGTGGCTCTATCGGATGCCCACAACGTCGTCATCGATCGGCATCGCACCCACAAAAGCGGCTGTCTCACTGGAGCGTCCCGTTGCCGCCCGATGAAACCATGGTCCCGAAGATCAACTCGATGCCTTGGAGAACATCGAAACATTAGCGCGGGCGCTGTCGCAACTGTCGGGAGCTGATCATCAACAGGTGTACTCACCTGCGCTTCATCAGCGGCCTTAGCCATGTTGAAACCGGCCGCGTGCTCAATCGCAGCGAAGAAGCGGTGGCGCGTTTTGCAATATCGAGCCTTGAACGCCCTGCGTCAAGTGCTTAATCGGAAGCCTGAAACCCGATGAGTAACGATCCGGCCTTTGCCCTAGCCAACCGTCTCGCGGCCCTTGAACGCGGTGAAGTCTCGTTCGCTGATTACGTCGAACGCCAGCCTGAACACCGCGCGCAGTTGGCCGATTTAGTGCCGCTGGCGCAGCGACTCACGGCCGCCCCGATCGTTACGCCCTGCTGGATTTCAGGGTCGATGCGCGCCGCCGTTTGATCACGCGTTTGCCAGAGCAGCGCCCTCACTCACGGCGTTTCCACTGGCCGCAATGGTCACTGAGCCGGGGTCGAAACCCGGCTGCGCGGCTGGCTGCGCTGATCGTGCTGGTGGCGCTGAGTAGCAGGCGTGCCTGCCTTCCGCTCAGGCTCTGCCTAATGATCCGTTGTATCCCGTCAAACTGGCCGTCGAACAATTCCAGATCGCCGGGCTGCCCGATCGGTTGGTATCGCAGTGTGAATTGAGTTTGCTTTGCTTCAGAGCGATTGGCGGAAGTTCAACGCTTGATCGATCGTGGCCGAGCCGCTGAAGCACCTCAAGCGTTAACGGGCTTTGCCGACCAAATCGAATCGGCGCTGATGCTGGCTGCCGAGCGTTCGACAGCGCTGAACGCAGGCGCTGCTCACGGTTGTATTCTCTACCCGATCGTTCCGAGGCGATCTTGAAGGCGACTACTGAGCCGCAACTGCCACCCTCGGCTCAGCCTGCGCTGCAACGTGCGCATGAAGCACTGCGCCAACCGCCGGTCGAAACTCCGCCCGTCGAACTGCCCGCGCCGACGCCGCACCTTCGGCCACGCCAGCGGCGATGCGCACGCCCATACCGACCGCCGCTAGGTCAAGCCGACCCGCGCACGTGCGGCCTCTCCTGAAGCAACGTCGTCGCTGCACCCGAGCGTGCTGCCAACTTTGCCGCCCACACCGATCCCTACGCGCTGGCGGACTTACGTGCCCACTGCCTGGCCAACACTACTGGCTGGCTCGCCGGCCGACATTACTGCCGACCTGGTTGCCTACTATTGCCGACGCTGCGCCCACCGGCATGGCCTACCTTCCCGCCACCACCCACTCAGCTACGCGACCACCGCAAGCAACGCCTGCATCATGGCCCACGGCCTGGATCACACCTGGTAATTCAACGCCATGGCCCGGCTCGATTTACACACCCGCGCCCACGCGCACTCCATTCCGAGTGCATTAATCGGCAATCATCCACGTGCCGATCCTGCAACCGATCTCTAGCCAATTTCGCCGCAATTTGGCGGTGTTACCAACTTGAAACCAACCTCCATGTGGTACGCTCATCCATAATCGGATTCAGACTCACAAATCGGCTAAAACCCCCAATTTATAACATTGCGAATAAAAGTATTGGATATGAAGTCGGCTTGTATACTAAGTTACGTTCGAGCATTATCCCTGAATGGACTAGATAATTTCTTAGCGTACCTTCTGACTGCGAATTCAGCTCAGCCTGCCTAATCTACACTCATCCATCAGGAGCGAAAGAGATGTTCCGCAAACCTTCGCTGCCGCCAAGTCTGTCCGAAGCCATCCCAGTTGTTCACACTCCTCAAGAAGTCGTCGAGCCTACGCCCGTGCCGACCGCCGCACCGGTTGCCGAACCGACTTGGCAACGAACTCGATCGCTTGCGCGAGATTTTATACGGCTCACAATCGCGTACCACTGAGAAGCGGTTAAGCGATCTGGATGTCTCGGGTAGAAATGGTCCAAGCCGCGAACTATCAGATGCCTTGCTGGAGAAGGTCAACGGTCTGTCGGAGTCCACGGTGAGCCAGCTGATCAATACGCGCAAGGAACTGACCGATCGACTGGAGCGGCAGAGCACCGAGCAGGCAGCGCACCCGCGCGGCCCAGCAGAGCCTCGGCGGCCGAATCGATGAGCAGCAGCCGCGCAGACGGCCCAACTCCGCGCCGCACAAAAGTGATCCGATCGACCGGCTCGACAAGCAGAGCGCCGGATCGCCGCGCAGCTCCGCACCGCTCAGCGCGAGTTGTCCGATCGGGTTGAGAATGTCTACGCCGATCTGCTCGCGCAATTAAGGGCTATTCAGGAAGGATCTGATGGATCGGATCGATCGCTTTGGCGCGAACAGATCGAGCGCGTGCGCAGTTTGTGCAGGCCGAGACCCGCCAGCGTGATGATAGTCTGCGCAGGAACTGCTGACGCTGGCGACTTCGTTGGATACCAAGAAGACCTCACGGCAGGATCTCAGCCAGATGCTGGTCGAACTGGGTCAACGACTCCGCAATGATGGCGATGCAGCTTAATCTCTGGAATCGTTAAGCAAAGAGATGGTGCATGGCTTCGTCTTCGCAGGCGCCACGCCGCCCGATTGGGCCAGTCTGGTGACAGTGTCGAGCCGCTGCTCGCCGCCTTACAGCTGGCCCTGAAAGACGAAGATCACGATCGGCTGGTGACGGTTGAGCGCCAGCTCAAATCCATTCAGTTTCAACATCAATCTCAAAACGATGCCGCTCAGATCGAGGTCCGCGAACTGCGGCTCGAAATCGAGCGGCTGCGGCAGGCGGCCTGGGCGACAGTGAGAATCTGACGCGCGATCGGTAAAATGCAGCTGGCATCTTGCAGTACAAGTCGCAGGCCGATGCTGACGGCCTGATGGCGCGCGTCACGCCCGTGATGGGCGAGATGATACGCCGCACCGTGCACGACTCACGCGATGAGATGGCGGAAGCGTTAGGCTTCGGTCATGGGTGAAGCGATTCGTGTGCAGATCCGCACCTGCGCGAAGACATGATCGAGGCAACGGGATCCCGGGCTGTCCGGTTCCACGGCATGCGCTATCGTCGAGCTGAAGCGCGAACTGGACGCAATATCGATGCCCGGCTCAGCGTCATCGTCGGTCAAAGCGACGTTGCGCTCGCTGTGGCGCGGCTGCGCGGAGTGTCGACCGCGCAATTGTTCGCGCGATTCGATCCTGCCGACGTTCAGGACGTGTTTGTCATTCAGCGACGCACCGAGCTATTGATTGCGCACCGCCACGCGGGTGACAGTTCCACCGTTGATTCGGGTTTGATCAGCGCATGCTTTGACGGCGATCCGCAGTTTTGCGCACGATTCATTTGGGGCGGACTGCCCGATCAAGAACTCAACACGATCCAGTATGGTAACCAAAGTATTTTGCTGCAGAGCGATCAGGCAGCATACCTGGCAGTCGTGATCATGGGTAATGAGCCGGCCGGTTTTCGCATAGTGCCCAGATGCGCGACTTTGGTCTGAACTGCACGTGCGGCACGCATGGCGCTGCGCGCCTACGAAGGCGATCTTAACACCGCGCCGGACGGCAGGCTGATCTGGCACGTTTCATGGCCAGCACGGCCACACCAATCGAATCGATCGATCTGCCCAGGCCCACATGCGCCGCGAAACACGGCTGATCGCGAATGCGGACGCCTGGCTTGCTGGCGACTGCCGTCGCGTTTCTATCTGCAATTCACCGTATCGTCTTGTGGCCGATCGCTTATCCTGGCCCGACGGCCACGCCGACCGTGACGCTTACCGCCTACACCGTCGCCAGAGCCGACACAGGCGGCACCGCTGCCCATTGCGCCACCAGCGACATCGACGCCGACGCCGGAACCCTCGGCGACGTCAGAGCCGGTACCCACTGCGACGCCATATCCCAGACCAGTACGTCTGGCCCGACGGCCACGCCTGTTACCAGCCTTGCGCAGCCGGCCATGTGTGGGCTCGGCCTGAGCCTCGATGAGAATGGCGCCGCTTCAGATCGTGCTTTTGCAAGACACACCAGTTACCGTGCTCGCCGCGTATGGCGATCGGGCTGGAAGTTGAATGGGTTGACAAGTTTTGCTGGCAACGCGGTTAAGTGCCCAGCCGCTGATCACATTGCGTGAAGGCCGATCGCGCCGGAGCGCATCACTCCGACCGCGACGCCTTGATTTTGAGGAGTACGATATGCGAACCGTGCAAAAGAAAACGCCTGCTTGGCGTTTGCCGCTGGCAAAACCAGTTTAGTGCGACGTTACGTGGAAAGGTATCTACAACGATCAGTATCTCAGCACAATCGGGGTCAAGATCTCCCATCGCAATTCCTTGACGCGGCCCACCGGCAACATTGAATTATTCATCTGGGACTTGGCGGGCAGCGACGAATTTATCCGCTCGGAAAACAGTTATTTGCTGTCTGGCTGGTGCACTGATCGTTCGTGACTTAACGCGGCGCGATACACTGCTGGTGCTGGAGCGCCACATTGGCCAAGTTCATGCTGTCAATGCCAACGCCCGACTGGCATCGTCGGTAACAAAGCTGATCTAGCCGAGGCCCGCAAAATCAATCAGGCTGAACTGAATGCCATCTGCCAATCGGCGGGGGAAGCGCCAGCGGTATTAACCAGTGCCAAAACCGGCGAAATGTCGAGCAAGCCTTCACCCTGCTCGCTGAACAAGTACTGGAGGTGATCATGCCGCTACCACCGCTCAACTCGAAGACATTTTATTAGCTGCGCGCGTCGCGCAACTACTCAATCGCAATCATCGGATCGCTTTTGCCCACATCGCCGCCGATTTGAAAATCATCCGCGCTTCAGAAAACTTGCGGACGCTCACCATCACCCCCGCGCTGCCCGTGGAAGGCCGGACACTGGCCGAACTGTTCTGGGAATTCGTTGGCGCCGATACACCGTCGGCCATCATGCGCGGTGAAGCGCCGCCATACGTCATCCGCCGCGTCAATCGCCGCCAGCCCGACGGCTCAAATGCCTACCTCCATTTTCAAGTCGTCCCGTACGACGACGGCCAATTTAGTTCGGGGCTGCTGTTGATGATCGAAGACACCACCAGCGCCAGCCAATTGGAGCAACGGCTAACACAAGATCGAAATGAACTTCGCCTGGTGCAGGAACAACTGGCGCAGGCCAACCTGGAATTGCAGCGGCTCAGTCGCTTCAAGACGGCTGTGCTCTCGATCGCGGCGCAAGACCTGCAATCGCCGTTAGCCGTTGTCCGCTTGTATGCCGACTTGCTGCTGCGCGCCCGTACTTACCAACGATCAGCGTAAATATGCCAGCGTCATCCGCGCAAGTCGACAAAGTCAGTCACATGATCACGGGCTGTTTGACTTCGATCAGATTATGATGGTCAACTGGCGTTGAACATGACCAATTGCGACTTAAACGATCTGATCCGCAAGTCGGTGGATATGCTCGACGCACTGTTCGATCTCCATCAGATCGATGTCGCACTGAATCTGCCGGAAGTGCCAACTTCCGCGCTTTCAGGCCGACACGGACCGGTGCAGCGCATGATCTACGACTCCGTTCAGCTGGCGCTACGCGCAACGCTACCACCGGCAGCCGCGTTGACATTCGCCTCAGTAGTGAGCGCCGACAGGCGGTGTGCGCATCACCTACAGCGGTCGCGCACTCAATCAGGAACAGTTGGCCGAACTCTTTCAGAATTACTATCGGGCTGATGCCGCTCGCCGCCTGGGGTATGCGGCTAGTGGTCTGGGCCTGCTGATCGCCAAGATTGATTGTCGAAGCCACGGTGGACACATCGAAGTGGCGCGACAAACCGAGCAAGAAACGGCCTTCAGCGTGTATCTGCCGCTCGATTGATCATCGCGCGAGCGGGTTATCAATGTGGTGAGGTACCGACTCCACCAGCCGACGATACTGGCCACCAGCAAAAAGATCACCGTCAGGACAGGCGCGTTAAAGGTCAGGTGATCGATCTGGAACGGCGCCGCCTGACACCAGCCTGCCGACAGCGAAATCGCGATTAGCCAGATCGCACCAGAACCAAACGCGGCCACGCCGATCGATGCAGCGAAGCCTAACGTGCACGCTGCCAGCACGATCGGCACGACGAAACCGATAATGGCCGGCGAGCCTGCCATAATCGGCGGTGTCGGCCAGAATCACCACACAGCAATCCCACCAGCAGCCACGCCGCCGCGCATGCGCTTCGCTGCGCTATGCCAGCAAGCCTGTCATCACACCACTAAAGATCAGCGCTGCCACAACCGTGATGCCTTCCAGGTCACCGCCGATCAGCCACTGGCCGTAACACCAACGCCCAGCAGCCAGCATCAGCCCCAAGCTGGTGACCGCGATCAACTTCGCACGGCCCGTCAACACCGGATCGCTAAAACTCAAAATCTTCGGCATAATTGTAGCCATCCTTTCCTCGCAACCAGGAGCATATGTTCACTTCCAAGCCCACGACCGAGGGATGCGTACAGGTTTTGAAATGTGTCTGACAGGGCTTGCCACTGCGGCTCATTTCGCGCAATACGATTCAGTTCCTTGCGATGATGAGAACTGATCCCCTCCAACCCCGCCATCGCCAGCACCAACACCCTTATCATCGAAGGCTGCGCGGAATTCTTCTGGCAAAAGAAATGGCACGCGGTAAAACCATATTGGCCCAGATAATCGCCCGTGTTGAGCAGCTGCTGATAATGCGGCACGTCACTTCCTCTGGGAACATCGTCAACTCGACCACCAACACGCTCAAACGGCTCATCACCGACACCGCGATGCCGGTGCGCCCGGCTTTGCCACGCGCACCAACTCTCGAAGGGTTTAGCACGCTGGCGCTATCAGAGATCAGCATGCGAGAGAGCGTCTTTACCGAGACATAGTACCCCGTTGAACGTATTATCGTCGAATCGCGACAGGTCAACGATCGAGCCTTCGACAACGTCCTTCACGCGATCCCCAACGCCCGAGCGTTTGATCTGTCGTTTGGCGAACTCCAAATTAGCCGGCGTCAGGTCGAGCAGGATCAAGTCGTAGCCTTGGCTCGCTAAGGTCACGGTATAGCGTCCCGGCCCGCCGCCCGCATCGAGCAGCAAGCCTTTCTTCGGGAAATGCTTCTTTAAGAAATGCAGCGTCGTATCAAACTCCAGCCGATGATAGGGATCTCTGATCAATCGCCGCCATTCTTTGCGCACGTAGCCGGTGTAGTAGTCTGTGACACGGGGAGTCATGAGAGTCAGTCCTTTCGTTAAAGTAACAGGGGATCAATCTCGCATGCCCGGCGATTATAGCATGTGGAAGTTTTCGCAAGTCGCGTGCTGAGCGGAACGCGGCTCCGGCGCACGTCGATCATGGTGATTGTCACTGCAGCGGTTGATCATCGCCCATGCTCCCTCGAAATCGCCGAACACGATCAACAAACGCTCATCGCATACAAGAGACTCAGTGGCTCTCTATAGCCTGATTCGTTCAGTTACTCACAGATCATGTTAATAAGTCGTATACAAACGCAGTTCTTACCGAATTTAGCGACTTTTGATACAGACAACAATGCGCGAGTTCGATATACTCGCATTGACCTATTCGCATTGCCTGGTGCGAGTCTGCGGCTCAGCTATCCTCGCCCGACGAGTTGCAGTGCAGTGCTTTGGAACAGGCTCGCGCCGTGGGCAGTTATCGCTTTAACATCGATGTGCAGCAGGGACTCGCTCAGGACGACTCCGTCTTCCTGAGTGCGGTCGTAGTTAGCCTGACGGCAGTTGCTAGTCGACCGATCGATCGACTTGGCTGGATGGTACCCCGATCGCGTTTGGTGTCATCTGCGCGCGATGGGTACGGCAATGAGTCGCAAATGGTGGATGTGCTAGATGTGAAGCATCTGTATCTGCCGCTGATTCGGCGGTAATCTAACCACGGAGGGCGCGGAGAACACGGAGGCATAGTAGATCTAGTTTAAAGCTCAAGGCGGATGAAAATCCGCCGCGTTCACCGCTGGATTTTTATCCAGCGGGAGCAAATTTGGATCTGCTGAGTCTCTTGGAGATTTCTCTGTGAACGCGTGTCCTCCGTGGTTTCAGAAATGATGGAGCAACGATGATTTCTTTACGACGCATCTTCTTTGGCATAGCATTATACACTGCGTACATTTTCGCCATCATCGCGATTGCGGAGCCGCGCAACAACACGGCCTTGTATTTGGTGCTGCTGGCGGCGGGCAGCGGTTTGTTCTTGTGGAGTATGTTCAGCGGCTTCTTGACAACGCCGGGCAGCTATCGCCGCATCAAAGCGAACGGCGTTGAAGCCGCGGCGACGATCTTATCCATCCGCGACACGGGTGTGACCATCAACAAGAATCCCTATGTGAAGCTGCGCCTGCGCGTGGAACCGATCGGCCTCGCCGCCTACGAGACCGAAGTCAAGACGCTAGCGTCTCGCGTGGCGATTCCAAGGCCGGGTGATGGCGTACGGGTGAAGTTCGATCCGAACAAGCCAGAAGATGTGATCGTGGTGTAGGGGCAGACCTGTGTGTCTGCCCGGGCGAACACATAGGTTCGCCCCTACGCAATGAAAGGGAGGAAGCATGTTCACTTCAAGAGTGTGGCGCGTGATCGCGTGTGGGGCGATCGGGTTGGTGGCCGTGGCCGCCGTGTTGTCGATCGGGTTGACGCCTGCTCAAGCTGAATCGACCGTGGCGGCGCCCGGCGGCAACGGCGGCGCGACGGTGCTCAACTTCAGCGTAGGTGGTGATCACGCCTGTGCGACGATGAGCAATGGGCGCGTGTTGTGCTGGGGGGCGCAGGGTGGCACAACGCCGGTGCTGGGCGATGGCACAGCGACGCAGCGGCTGATGCCGGTGGATGTGGTCAGCATCACTAACGGCGCAACACAAGTGGCCGCGGGCGGCACGGTGACTTGTGCGCTCATCAGCGGCGCCGTCAAGTGCTGGGGGGGGAACGATCGCGGCCAGCTGGGCACAGGGAATAACACGATTAGCAATGTGCCCACCAATGTCGTGGGTCTAGCGAGCGGCGTTACGTCGATCGCAGCGGGCGTGAATTATGCGTGCGCGATTATCAACGGCGGCGCAAAATGCTGGGGTCTCAACGATAACGGTCAACTTGGCAATAACTCCAATCAACCCAGCAGCGTGCCGACGGACGTAGTGGGCTTGTCGAGTGGCGTTACGGCAATCGCGGCGCGGCAGAATCATACCTGCGCGCTGGTGGACGGCGGCGTCAAGTGTTGGGGCGCGAATGGCAGCGGTCAACTTGGACGCGGCGACACTTTCCCGTCGCCAGTGCCGGTGGATGTGAGCGGCTTACTGGCGGGCAGCAACGTCACTGCGATCGGGAACGGAGCGGCTCATTCGTGCGCGCTCGCCAATGGCGCGGTGAAGTGCTGGGGCAGCAATCAGTTCGGGCAGTTGGGCACGGGCACCCTCACGAATACCAACACGCCGATCGAGGTGATCGGTTTGGCGGGCAGTGTCACATCGATCGCCACGGGCGGATCTCACACGTGTGCTTTGCTGAACGGCGGCGTCAAGTGTTGGGGGCGCAACAACGTAGGCCAATTAGGCACCGGCAACATCACGGACACGGTGGTGCCAACGGACGTACTCGGCTTGTCGAGCGGCGTGGTGGCGATTGCGGCGGGCGGCAATGCGGCCACCAATAGCTCGACGTGCGCGCTGTTGGCTTCGGGCCTGATGAAGTGCTGGGGCGCGGGCGCAGCGCTCGGTACGGGCTACTCCTTAATCAGTTCCTCCTCGCCGCGCACGGTGTTGGGCGTGCCCGATGAATGTATCTTCACTTCGGCCTTTGGCGACGATTGGGCCAACACTCGCAACTGGAGCAACTGCGGCGGCACCGTGCCGCAGGCGGGTGACAATGTCGTGATCGGGCGGCCAAGCACATCGGGTGTTGTGCCGCAGATGTATGCCACGACGACGATGACGATCAATCGCTTGCGCGTGATCGGCTCGTTTAATCTGTACGGGCAGGGCACGGCCAATGCCGTCTTCGACGACAACATCGCAAATCTCAATCCCAATCTCAACGTCAACAACTTCCGCTTCTTTGTGATCAGTCCGGCGTTTTTGACGGTGACGCAGCGGCTGACGTGGACGCTGGGCTATCTGGACGGCACAGGCTATGTGGTCATTCAACCGGGTGCGGTAGGCACGGTGCAAAGCACATCATCCGCCGTTGTTAATGTGGTGAACGCTCGCATCCGTAACTACGGGACCTTCACCATGAACACGGCCGACATGGGCACGCAGTGGAGCAACGAAAGCGGCGGCGTGATGAACTTCACCGGCAATGTGTATTGCTGCTCTACATCGGGCGGCGTCTTCACCAACCGCGGCACCCTCAACATCACGGGCACCAATCGGATTGTGCCGATCACACAGTACAGCGGCGCGATCAACTTGAACGGCACCATCACGCGCACGACGAACTTTTATGCCGTGACGCTGTACAGTGGCTCACTCAACGGCACGGGTGTGATTTCTGATTCAGTCGATAACGTCGGCGGCGTGGTGTCGCCCGGCGGATCGAATCAGGTTGGTACGCTCGCGATCGAGAACTACTATCGGCAAAGTCCTACGGCCACACTAAGCATCGACGTAGGCGGGGCAATTACCGGCACGTATGATCAACTCAAGGTGATCAACTCGGGCGTGGAGTCGTTTTATCCGGGCCGCGCCGAATTGAACGGCGGGTTGAACCTCAACGCGCTCAACGGCTTCACGCCGCAGAGTGGCGATGACATCCGCTTCATGACGTTCAACACGCGCAACGGATTCTTCAGCACTGTCAACAACGCTTTCTCACCAGCCTTCGTCCCGGCCGCCTTTGCCCAGTACGCGGCACTGATCGAAGGGAGCAGCTTAGCGATCGGGTTGCGGGCCAAGTCCGATCAATACGCGATCTATCCCGGCGCTGAAGTCGGCTATACGATTGCGATGGAGAATCCGTATACGCAAGCGGTTACGCTGCAAGCGTTGACCCACACGCTGCCGATTAGCTTCACGTACAAACCCGGCTCCAGTCCGTTCGGAATTGGCGACCCAACCATCGCCGTGATCAATAATCGACAGGTGTTGCGCTGGAGTCCGGGCACGACGATCAACGCGACCAGCCAGGCGCAGTTCAAGTTCCGCGCCACGGCGAACATCTCCACGCCGATTGGCACGTACACCTCGACGATTGCCGTGCGCACCAACGCCAGCGCGAATGATGTAACCGTGAATGGGATCGCCGCATTGTTGGTGCAACAGCCCACCACTGAATCGAATAGCTTTGTGACGGCGGGCAGTGTGATCACGCGCGAGAATTTACCGCCTGCGATTACCATCCGGCGTGGCGTGGCGTCTGATTGGTTTTTGGTGGAGACGCGCATCGGTTGTCCGCCGGGCAAGACCTGCAACGATCCCAACACCGATCTGTTCTCGGTCACGTTGAAGATCGCGGGTTATGCGTACACCATGACGGCCGGCACTGCGCCCATTACGCCGACGCTGATGGCATCTTCGCTTACCAACCGCGTCCTCGCGGTTGGACCGTCCGCGAGGACGCGGACGGAGAGCGCGTCGCAAAGCGCGCCGCAAAAACCCACCTGGGCTGATCCACCGCCGTATCATCACTGGACGCCGGGCATCCCCTGCGATCAACAATTGCCAGCGGACCGCTGCGATCCGGGGCCGGATAATCCCTATCGGACGCCAGATTGTCCCATCCCGATCGTGGTGGTGGTGCACTGGTCGGACGGCTCAACGACCGAAGAGTTGATCGCATGCGGCTCACTGTATGATCCCAGCGGCTACGTGCGCGACCTCAGCACCAATCAGCCGATCACGAATGCGACTGTGTCGTTATATCGAATGCCGTATGCCTTGCCGGACACGGCGCAGTTGACGCGCGATTGCCGCACCATCGAGACGCGGCCCGGTGGTATCAGTGGCACGTGGGATGCGCTGCCGCCTGCGAGTGTGTCAACCGGGTTGTTTGAAGACGCGGGGTTGTCACCGGCCCGCATCGATCCACCGGTCAATCCGCAATTGACGGACGATCAAGGCCACTATGGTTGGGATGTGGCGTTGGGCTGCTGGTTCGTCGTTGTTGATGCGCCGGGTTATATTCAGAAGATCAGTCCGGCGGTTGGCGTGCCGCCGGCCGTGACCGATCTGGACCTCTATCTCGTCAAAGCCAACGCGAAGGTGTATTTGCCGTTGGTGAGGAAGTAATCGAGTGGCGACCTCGGTGGTTGGGTGTGCTTGACCACTGAGGTCGCACTCGATTTTGCTCGAAGGAGAATGAACTATGCGCCACTCAACAACTTTGGTTGCCGCGCTGGTGCTATCGGGTACGGCGGTGTTCCTCGCGCTGTTTGCCACTCAGACCCTGGCCCGCGCCGAACCTGAAGCGCCGCAGACCACCATCGTCATCGACACGTGCAATGAGGCCAACTTCAACGCGGCGCTGACCTCGGCCAATGACGGCGATGTGATCCATGTGCGCTGTGCGGTCTCGTTTCCGATTGTACCGAGCGCCCTGACATTTAGCGCGCAAAAGATCATCAGCAAATCGATCACCATTTTGGGCACCCATCAGGTCTCGGGCGTCAATCGGTTAAGCGGCGGTGATGCCACGCGCCTGTTTGTGGTGAACGCAGGCAAGACGCTCACACTGACGAACATAACTATCGAGCACGGATCCAGCACCAGCAGCGGCGGCTGTCTGCAAGTATTCGGCGCATTGACGGCCTTGACCACAACGTTACGGTATTGCCGGACTACGCCGTTCATCACCTATCCTGACGGCGGCGCGATCTATGCTAACACCGCCCGAGTGACACTGACGAACACGACATTCTATTCCAACACAGCCGTGGGCGATGGCGGCGGTGTGTACGCCTATAACTCCACAATGTCGGCCAGCCGATCGCGCTTCGACAGCAATCAAGCCGACAATTACGGCGGCGGTTACTATCAACGCCTGGGCAGTGTGACGTTTGATGCCACCACGTTCACCAGCAACACGGCGCGTTATCGTGGCGGCGGCTTGTACGCCACGCAAGTTCCCACGTTGAATCTGCAAAACAACACGCACGTGGAATTTAACCGCACCACCGATCTCGCCGACAGCTTCGGCGGCGGCGCATACTTCACGGCCAGCGTGCCCTACATCGATCAGGCTTATTTCATCGGCAACATCGCTGAAAAAAGTGGTGGCGGCTTGTACAGCGAGAACAGCGCGCTGGCGCTGTATCACAGCGTCATCTCGGACAACACCACCAGCGACTTCGGTGGCGGCGGCGTCGATTTCCGCGGGACCAACTATTTCGGCTCGATCTACACCAATCTGTTCTACGGCAACACCAGTTATCCCTACGGCGGCGGACTGTATAACGAAGGCAACCTTAACACCGGCTACAACCAATTCGTCAAGAATCACAGTTACTACGGCGGCGGTATTTACAACGAAGATACCGGCGTGATGCAGATCTACCACACTACCTTCGATCAGAACACCGGCGCGTATGGCGGCGCGCTGCGCACCGAAGGCCGCATCGATTACGGCATGAACCTGACCTTCACGCTAAACACGGCCACCTATGATGGTGGCGCATTTTATTCGTATGCAGCGGGCAGCAATCGCACCTATATGACCGACGTGGTCTTTCTCGACAACAAGGCCACCAACGGCTACGGCGGCGGCCTGTTCGCGCGCAGCAATGTCACCGTCTCGCTCTATCGCGCCACCGTCGATGGCAATCAAGTGAAGCATGACGGGGCGGGCTTGTACGCCCGCGACGCGACGATCCTAATCAACAGTGGCGCAGTCACCGACAACAAAGTGGACGGTACTGACGACTACAGCAGTGGCGGCGGACTGTACATCACGGGTACATCCAAGCTGACACTAAGCAACGCGCAGATCGATCGCAACCAGATCGATTATTTGGGAAACGGCGGCGGCGTGCATCTCTACGGCACGACGGCCACGCTGAACAACGTCACGCTCAATAACAACAAGGCGACCAATGCGGCGGCAGGTGGCGGGCTGTACCTTCAGAATGGATCAGCCACCATCAACGGACTGACGGCCAGCGGCAACACCGGTCTGTACAGCGGAGGAGGCATCGAACTTCAGAACGCGACCTTGAACCTATCGAATGCCACTTTGCTGCGCAACGCAGCCAGTGCGGTTGGTGGAGGCATTCGTGCCCTGCACAGTACGGTGAATTTAAACCAAATCACAGTCAGGGATCATGACAGTGGCGCTTCCGATGGAGCGGGCATCGACTGCTATGACTGTCAGGGCTCATGGCAGAACGTGGCCGTTAGCGGCAATGTGGGCGATCGGAATGGCGGCGGCCTGCACGCCTACCGATCGACCCTCACCATTCAGCGCGCCACGTTCGATCACAACGCCTCGCAGGATGGCGGCGGCATCCACAACGACAACGGCACGCTACAATTGATCAACGTGACGGTGAGTGGCAATAGCGCGACCGATCAAGGCGGCGGCCTCTACAATGAAGCGGGCAGCGCCTATGCCTCGATCATTACCATGACCAACGTAACCATCAAAGACAACGGCGCGACAACCGCAGGTGGCGGCTTCTTCAACTTCAACGATGTCGACACCACCGCGTACCTCAAGAACACGGTCATCGCCGACAGCACCAGTGCGGGCAATTGCAGCGGCAAAGCCTTCTCGTCGTCCAAGTACTCACTCAGCAGTGACAATACTTGTTCGCTAAGCGGTACGGGCAATCAAAACGGCGTGGCCGCCAAACTCAATCCGCTGGGATTGGTGGGCGGCCTAACTAAGGTGCACTTGCCTTTACCAAACAGTCCGTTAGTTGATATGGTAATCGGCAGCGACTTCCCCGTCACCGATCAGCGCGGCGTCACCCGCTCGATCGGCGGTGGGGCCGACGTCGGATCGGTCGAGCGGCAAGCGAGCGATCCGATCTACGGGCTGCTGTTGTATCTGCCGTTGGTGATCAGGTAACTGCGCCCAGACCTCGGAGGTTTCATTTGATCGTCATCATGGCTCATGGTAAGCCCTAAAGTCAGAGCGATCGACCAGAGACCACTTGGTAATAACGTCCGAGGCCTATAGGAGAATTTCTATGCCCAAACCCACCGTCAACGTCGAAGATCAATCGGTCAGCGGTGACATCCGCACCAAAGATGGA
>JAXLWI010000026.1:0-57985 GCA_046328575.1 Anaerolineae bacterium | reverse complement strand
ACAGATTGCGGTGGATGAAGTGTATAAATGCCCACCTGATCGCCGCGCCGCACACAAAACCGCGCCTGCTGCAGAATGCATTGCCCGATAGCGTCCGTCCCTACCAGGTTGAGATTAATCATACTGATCCGCATGAACGCTAACTCCTTGCCAGCACGGTGCGACGGCGGCGCAACATGCGCACATACGCGGCCTCGACGACGTCGGCCACGTGCGACACGGTATACCGCATGCTGACCTTGCGGTAGCCGGCCGCCCCCATACGTTGGCGCAGCGCGGGATCTTGATACAGCTCAGTAAGATACATGACCCCGGCGTCCACGTCGTTCGGATCGATCATATAACCGTCCACACCCGCGTTAATCAAACTGGGGATGGCGCCACGTGTTGAACCGATGACGGGCTTGCTCATGGCCCACGCTTCCGTATAAACAATTCCAAACGATTCGCCGGCCGACGGCATCATGAAGACATCGCAAGCGCTGAAAATATCCAATTTTAGCTGGTTGGGCACACCTTCATAATAAACGATGTTCGGCAAATGCGCATACTGCTGTCGCAACCGTCGTGAGTCTTCAGTCTCTGAACCAGCCGCGATCAAATAGATGTTCGGATGCTTAGCCTGCAAGCGCTCACACGCAGCCATTACCGTTGCCAGGCCTTTATAACTTTCCTTGCGCGCCATGAACAAAACAATAAACGCGTCAAGCGGCAAATTCAATCGGCGCCGGGATTCGTCCCGATTGGCCTGGGGGTATCGATCGAGATGCAGGCCGATACCCGAAATGGCAATCCTTTCCCGAGCAACACCGCGGGCTTCCAGATATTCCTGTTCCTTATCGGTCATCGTCAACACCTGATCGGCGCCGCGCATCACCGCATTCTGGAATCGAATATCAAACACGGTCGGTTGATCGATGTGCACAAACGGCGTAATCGCAAACGGCACACCCAGGTGTTTGGCCAACCAATACGTATAGGACACTGTCGCGTAATGCAAACTATTGACGTGAATCACGTCGTACTGCCGACCATACCGCAACAAAGCGCGTGTCAGACCTAGGCTGACCGGTCCGTTGCCCCATATGATCAGCGGCGTGGTGTATGCCGCCCGCGAACGCCAATAGCCATTCAGTCCACGGCTGAGCACTTTCCACGTGATCGGGCCGCGTTTGAACGCATTGAACCGATGAACGTTGACGCCCCCCAACATTTCGCGCGAAACTAACTGCTCATCCCTCTCCCAGGTTTGATATTGGCTCGATCGGATCGTGTAGACGTCGACTTGATGACCTCGACGCGCCAACTCTTCCGAAAGGTCCGTAATGTGTTGCTCGGCCCCTCCGATGACGGGTCGATAAAGATGGGTTACGTTCAGAATCCGCATGATCAGCCCAGCACCTCGCGATACACGGCTTGAACACGATCGAGATACAGGTCCATCGAAAACCGGGCCAGCGCATCGCGCCGGCAACGCTGCCGCAGTTGACGGCGTTGAGCGGGGGATTGCGCGAAATGCGCCACAACCTTCTCGACTAATGCAGCCGCATCGCCGACCGGGATCAGATAGCCATCCTCACCTTCACGAATGATCTCGGCAATCCCGCCAAACGCCGAGCCTACCACAGGTGTACCAGACAGCAGACTTTCCAGCGTAACTAAAGAAAACGACTCGTGACACGTCGACGGCACCAGCGTCAAGTCGGCCGCATTCATCAGAGCGCGCGTCTCATCAAACGGAACAAATCCGATAACGTCCACTGCCGGAGCGAACCGCTTGAATTCCGCTTGCACAAGGTCCTCACCGCTACCGGCAACGATCACGCGCAGATTAGGAATCTGCCGCAAGAGTTCGGGCAAGGCGGCCAGTAGGACGCCCGCACCTTTGATCTCTAAGCCGCCACCAAAGAAGACCACCGTGCGCGCCTGATCACCAGTCTCGCTTGTGTACTGAGCCAGAGGCGGAAGTGGCCCATCGGGGAAGGCGTGCGGCACGTGGCGAAAACGCGAGCGTGCATAGCCAGCCCGGACGTGCAATTCGATGGTTGCCTGACTGGGTGAAATAAAGGCATCGACGTTGCGAGTCAGAGCGGCCAACACGGCTCGCCGATAGGGCACGTCGCCCCAAAAATCATATCGTCGGAAGCAATGCGCGCAGCGGCCACGACTCTCAGTCACGTCACACAACGATGCATCTTCACGATAGAGCATATTGTTGGGGCATAACAGCCAGTGATCGTGCAGCGTATTGACCACGGGCACTCCGGCGGCGTGACATGCGACATACGGCGCCAGAGTTGCGCCCGACACATTTTGCACATGAACGATATCCGGCCTGAACCGCTTCAGCTCTGCCTGTACAGTCCGATATATGCGCGGATCGAACACATCACCAAGCGCCGTCCGCCGCCGCGTAAAAAAATCGAAGCGATGCACGGGGATGCCATCCAACTCATACCAATCTTCGGTGGTACGCGCCATGCGGTTGTTGACAAACAGCATCTCGCACGTCACGCCGCGCCGAATCAAGCCGCGCAGCGTATGATAATTCGACACTTCCGCCCCGCCGGTATAGGCCGGTAGGAACACATTGGTGATAAACAAAACCCGCATGATCTGCCCGCTCGATCGAGTTATCCAACCCCTGCATAAATCGACTGCAAAAATAGCTGATAGTGTTGAGCCACTTGCGCGGCATTATAGGTCATTTGAATGTGCGCACGGGCCGCATCGCCAAGTTGCTGCCTGAGTTCTGGCTGTGCGGCCAGTTGCTGCACGGCCTGAGTCAGCTCGTCCGCTTCTGCGGTCGCAGCGATCTTCAGGCAGCACCCGGTTGGAATCTCACTAAACCAACCGACATCGCGCACGACTATCGCGCGTCCCAGCGCTAACGCGCGCAGCGCCGTACCAGACGTTTCCCCAATCGTCGGGCGGCGCAAGTTGATTATTATATCGCAAGCCCCCAGCGCCTGTTCCAAGCGCGCTAGAGGCTCCACGCGCCCCATAAATTCCACGCGTCCACTCAGTTCCAACTCGCGCACCAAATCGCTCAGACCATAATCCAGCGGCCAATCGCCCATAAAGATCAAGCGCGCATCCGGCCGCTGGCGGCTCACAGTAGCGAAGGCGCGCAAGGTCAGAGCTGGTTCCTTTGTTGGATCGATAGTGCCGGGCACGCCGATCAACAGCGCGTCGGCAGGCCAGCCAAAATCCGATCGGCACGTGCGCGGTTCGACGCGCGGCGGCAGATCCATCAAATGTGGAATTACCGCAAGCGGCACCACGTGAGCGCGCGGTGATGTCGTCGCCAACACCAACCGGCGCGCCGCCTGACTGTGCACGATTACGCCGAGACTCGAATCGATCAGGCGGCGCGTCAAGGGCACGGCCTGCAACACCGTCCGATCGGGTTCGGCGGCCCAACGTGCGCGATCCACCGGTTCAACCGCGCCTAACTCATACAGCAATTCTCTTTGATAAGGAGTATTGGACGACATGTACCGATAGCCGGTATGCAGAAACGGTTCGTGCAGCACCACAATCCCGGGCAACGAGCGCAACATCTCAAACGCCGCTGAGTGATCGGCACTATTGCCGATTTGATACAGGCGCAAATCATGCTCGGCGTGGTGGCGCAATAAGTGGCGCACCGGACGCACGTCAAATTGTCGGGCAATGGACGAGTTCGCCGGTGCGCCGCAGTCGCTATAGACGGTGATATCGACCCGTTCTGCCAGCGCAGGTAACAGCAATTCGCTGTAATCCGACAGGCCATTGGGGACAGGATTGAGCGGCGTGACAAACGCGATGTTTAAGCGGGTCATGCCACCTCCAAGATCGACGTGCCTATCAGACAGCGCGGCACCACACTGAAGTTCAATCTCAGTTTGCCGGAATGCAACGCGGCCGCTGAATCGTCAGCGCGTTTTGGCCACACGCCGCACAAACTCCGCCGTCGCTTGCGCAACATGATCGAGTCGATACTGGGCGTCGATGACTTGCTGGCCGTTAGCGCTGATGAGTCGCCGAAGTTCGGGTTGAGCCGCCAGAGTTTTGAGCAAAGCGGCCAGCGTCGGGGCCTGATAACTATCGGGTGCGATTTTGATGCAGGCACCCAGCGGCAGTTCGGCTAGTGGCTCAATGTCGGAAACGATCGTGCAGATGCCCAGGCCCATCAACCGGATCGGCGTGTAAGGCGTGCCTCCGATATGCGGGTAGCGCAGATGGATGCCCACATCCAGTGCCAGCATGTACCGGACAAATTGCCAGGGTGGCAGCCAGCCGGAGACAAAGACCTTATCTTCGAGACCCAGATCGCGAATTTGTTGCTGTAGATCGTAGCCTTCAATCGGCGCCCCGCCGAGCAAGTAGCGCGCGTTGGGATGTTCCTGAACCAATCGCGCGAAAGCGAGCAGACAGGCGTCCAAGTGTTTGCTAGGCACAAAAATGCCGAATGACCCAATAATCAGTTGATCACTCCAGCCTAGTTCGCCGCGCATTGTCGCGCGTGTAGTGGACAGGTCCAATTCAGAGAAACCCGGCGGCATGAAAAACGGATAGGGCAGACAGGTGATGTTCGCGGCCGGGCGCTTAGCCAGAATACGATCACGCGCATACTGGTTCTGCACGATGACGCCCAGACTCCGATCGACGAGCCCCTCAAACAGCGGATAATCCAGAATCGCAAACTCGCCCAGACCGGCTTGAATTTGAGCCATAACGTGTCGATCGCGAACGCCATAGGCATGCTCAAGTTCATCTAGATACAGGGCAAGCTTATTCTGTTTCAGTGCGTGCTGTAAGATACAGCGATGGACCACCAGATCGTTCAGGATCACAACGCCCGGATGCCGCTCGATCAAATCCAACATGTAACCGTGGTAGTCCGCGTGATCGCCCATCGAGTACAGGCAAATATCATACTGAGCGGCCTGCGCCTCAAAAGCCTGATACGGCTGCACGCGGAATTGCTGCGTGATGACGGCATTATCCGGCGTTAGCTTATCGTCGATGAAGAGGTCGACCACCACATCCGGTTGACGAGCAAGGCCGACGGCCAGGCCCTCGCCAAAATCCGCCAGGGCCGAACGCTGCGGCGAGAGAGGTGTAAAGAAAGCAATCCGCATGATTATTTGCCCGCCAGCGTCCGTTCAATCGCCGCTAACCGATCGGACAGAGCCGACAACTGCGAGTGTTGCTCAACGCGAGCGGACTGCAGTTCGTTCAAAATGGCCTGAATTGCCCGCAGCGTAGCCAGGTTGAAATGATTTTGCTGTTCGACCATGGGATAGAGATACCACCGCAATAAACGGCGCATGATTTTGTGATACAGCGCGATGGCTTTGGGCAGCAGGCCCGGCGGCAGCGTAATATCCTCGTGCGCCTGTACAAACATGTGGCGTTGAACATCATAGAAAGCCGCGGCTGACGCTGGTGGGAGTTCAGCGCCGGACAAATTGCTGGCGTGCCGGCGGCGCGCCTCATCAATGATCAAGCGCAATTGCTGCGCGGCCGAGGCAATATTCGCCTCAAGTTGTGAAGGTACATTTGCTTCCAGTTGGGTCATCGTCATGTACGCCTTGAGTCTTGATCGATTAGGCTGGCGGCAGCCCCAGCCGCACCAACGCCGATTTCAACACCCCTTCCGATTGGTGCGGACTAAGTTCTTGCAGACGCTCGCGTTGGTGCTGGATTACACGCGTCCGTAAGGTGGTGTCTGTAATCAACCGATGGGCTATCTCGGCGACGGGGTTGTAGCCTAACTCCGAGAACAACACGCCGGCTGTGCCCAAAGTTTCTGGCACAGCCGTAGCCTGCCGAGCGATAATTGGTACGCCATGCAGCATACTCTCGACGAGCGGCACACAGAACCCTTCATGCTGACTGGCACAAACATACAGATCGGCGGCTTGATAATAGGCCACCAAATCAGCATCAGATACACGTCCGGCAAATCGCACGTGCTCGAACAAATCCAGTTCAGCGATGAGCTCATTCAGGGCCGCGTCATAAGAGCGGATATACCGCGAACCGACAATGTACAATCGGGACTGCGGGTTGATGGCCCGCTGATAGACGGCAAACAACCGAATGACATCTTCAAGTCTTTTGTTCGGCACGACCCGGCCGACCGTCAACCAATTGACGATCTCTGACTCGCGCAAAGTTGCACGCAACAGATCCGTGTGTGACGACGGTTCAATTTGACGCGGCGACCAGAAGATCGGTAACACTCCGGTTCGATCGGGTTGGAAACCCGCCGCGATCAATTCCTGTCGATTGAATTCGGAATCGCCCAATGCCAGATCACATTCATTTAGCGTTTGCAGCGCCTGACGTCCCAGCTCACAGGCTTGCGCCTGCTCGTCGTCCC
Source organism: Anaerolineae bacterium (assembly GCA_046328575.1). Lineage (GTDB taxonomy): Bacteria > Chloroflexota > Anaerolineae > Fen-1058 > Fen-1058 > JAGOBP01. The sequence goes on along the minus strand of JAXLWI010000026.1, from coordinate 51,612 downwards.
AACCCCGAAAGAATTCAGGTGGTGTGATGTTGTGATAGATCACCAGCCGCCGACCTCGCGCGGCCCGACACAAGCGCAGATTAGGGCTATAAATGGAATAATGATAAATCAGTAGATCGTCGGTTGCGTCCAGATACGCGGCGAAATGACTATCGGGCTGAACACGCCCGCGCATCTCTGGCGCGATATGTTGAGCATAGAGAGCGGTATCAAAACCCCAGGTGCGCAGGCGCGCATCGATCTCCAACACGTGGTTAGAGATGGCGTCACCCATCATCATGCCGTAGGTCATTTGATGCACGCGCACGCTTACGGAGTCCTGTCCTGCCGCGCCAATTGTTGTTCTAGTTCGGCAACGCGCGCTTGTAGTTCACTCAATCGCTGTTCATAGATTTCTTGCTGCCGGGCCACAGCCGAGATAACTGAGACGCTCTGTTGGTTGATGCGATTTTGCTGCGCCACAATTGGACGCACATACCATTTGGTCGACATCCAATTCCAGGCCCGCCGCACCGCGACAATTAACGGCCCGATCACTGGCGCTGATGACTGAAACGCCGGTTCATGCACAGTTTGACTGGCCGTTAAGATTGCCAGTTCCCGATCGATCTCGGCCAGATTAGACGGCACCGACGTTGCCGTCGTTTTAGGTGCTGTCGGTTGGCTCGGTGGGCCAAATCGGGCTGGCTCAGGACCATAGCCGCCTGCGGCTCGTCGCCGCGCGACCTGCGCTCCAATCTGCTGGCGGATCGCTTGTTGATCGATCTCAGGATCACGCACTTCAATCACGTCTGCCAGGGCCGCTTGATCGGCCGAGAGATCGATCAGGTTTTCAATCCGCGCAATTGCGGCGGGAGCAATTCTCGTTTGGGCTTCAGTCGATTCAAGAGGTTGTGAAGAACTCATCGGTATAGTCCTGATCGTTCCGCGTCGTTGAGCGAGCACTTGCTGGTAGATCGCTTCCACTCGATCGGTCACACGTGCGACGGTGTAATTGGCCAGCACTTTGGCTCGACCGCGTTCGCCCATGGCCACGCGCCGCTCGGGTCGATCCAATAGAAACGCGATTTGGCGCGCCAGACTACCCACATCTTCAGGCTCAGCCAGCAGTCCGTCTCGATATTCGTCGATCACCGTGCTGACCGCCAGCGTACGCGCCCCGATGACGGGCTTACCAGCCAGCCACGCCTCCAGAAACACAATGCCAAAAGCTTCACCGACTGACGGTAACATCAACACATCGCAGGCTTGTAGTGCCAGCAGCTTTTCTTCATCCGACACCGCGCCGCGATTGTGCAGCTGCTTCAAGCCTTGATAGCGCGGCCACATGGCTTGTGACTCATCAGTTTCGGGGCCGACAGCCAGGAAGTGCAGATCGGGATAACGGCCTTGCATCTGCTCAAACGCTTGCAGACTAATTTCCAGCCCTTTGTATTTGTCTTTGCGCCCCAAAAACAAAGCCACGGATCCGGTCTGCGGCAGGCCCAACTTCTGGCGCGCGGTCGCCTGATCGCCGATCGGGTACAGTTCTGGCCGTAGGCCAACGCCGCCCAGGCTGACTTTTGGAGTCGGCAGTCCAAGCCCAATCAAAAAGTCGCGCTCAATCGGCGTGTCAGCCAGAATATGATCGCAGCCCGCCAAGATCCGGTGCTGATAACCCACATCATACGTCACCGGCTGCTCCGCATGCGCGTGCGGGGTAACGATGGTAGGCACCTTCAAGCGTTGCGCGGCCCAATAGCCGTAAGCCACGTGCGAATAGACAAGGCAATTCAAATGGATCAGATCATATTGCCGACCGCGCCGCAACAACGCCGCCAACATCCCCGGCGAAATCGGACCGCCGCCCAGAAAAATAAACGGCTCGTAACAGCGCTCCCGCTTGTGCCAGTAACGATTCAGGCCAAAGTGCAGTATTTGCCAGACGTAGGCGCGGCGCTGCAGACTGCGAAAGCGATAAACGTTAACACCCTGCTGCCGATCGAAGCTGGGCAGCTTGTTTTGCCAGGTGTGAAAGTCGACCGCCCGGCTGGTGAAGACATCAACCTGATGACCACGTGCGGCCAATTCTTCCGACAGGTCGGCGATGTATCGTTCTGATCCGCCAATAGCGGGCGGATATTGATGAGAGACATGCAAAACACGCATTAACCATCCATTTTCATCGGAGGTGTCTTCCAGTGCGCCGCAACTGAGTCAATGCTTTCATGACCCGCATAAATCGACCTCGCTCATATCCGCTTACTAGTTCTTGTAGGCGCGCTATCTCAGCATCCTTCTGAATCAATGATTGATTGATCTGCCGATCAGTGAAGGACCCCAGTTGATCTTCTCCCTCTTCTGTCGTGTTAAGAATTGCCGTGTTCGAATCAGTCGCATTCTCATTGTCAGATGCGGATTTGATCGTAATTGAAGTAGAACGATAATGCCATCCACGGTCGCCCTCTACTAGGACATACAATGTGTGAGGCCCAGACGCAACGCCATGTGTATCCCGTTAGTTTGAACCCTGACGGTCCATAGGTGTCTCCAAAAGGTCTGGTAAGGTCCGATCTCCAAATGCCATATTCAGCTTGCCCCAATTCACTAGATGGATCGTCGAGATGATCTAGATAAGCCGTAATGGACTTAATTCCGTCATGTGGGTTAAGTTGGCTAACGGCCCAGCCGGTGAGCGTGATGTTACCCTGAACAATTGAGTTCGGACTGGGCGTGTCGATAGCGACAAAAAAATCCTCAGTGAGCGGCTTACAGGTCGTGCGCGGCCCTTTGTACGCGCGCACAATGCCACGACGGGTATGATAACGGTTCACAAACTCTACGCGTGGGAAACCTGAAGCGCGGACTGTCTGCAAGAGACATTGAATGTTGGGGACCCACCAGTTAGTAGGATCGCCACCTAACTCATCGAGTTCATAAAAGCGGGCCAGCGCAACGCTGTCTGACGTATATGGCACCATACTTTCTGACTCGATGAGAGCAAATTCACGTGTCACGCTGGCAATTCGTTCTAGTGCCAACAGGGGATGCTTAAGGTGATAATATACTCCGAAAAAGAACACTATATCGAAAATGCCCAAACTTTCCGGACTAATGTCATATATATTCATATGATGAAACTCGGCTGTCGAGTTTAACAATTCCCGTGCAAAAAAGAATCCGCGCCGTGGCCAGGCATCAATAGACACGACTGTCGCACCGCGCTTTTCTGCAAGAAACGTAAAATAGCCGTCGGCACAGCCAATATCTAAGACGCGTTTACCGCTCAAATCTTGTGGAATCTCAAAGTACGGGGCGCGTTCATCCATTCCACTTGGTCCGCCGGTCATCACACCTGGTACCAATTCGAAGTTATGAAACCATTGAATTTTGGCCGCTTCTTGCCGGATCTCTTCAATGTTCATTAGCCCTCCTTAGAATGAATCTGTATCAAATCTTTCGCTCTGACATCAGCATCAGCGAATGGCGAGCAAGTGGGCTTGATACTCTATCAAGAGAAATGATCCGATGAAACAGGTCGCACCCAAAGTCACTGTACTGGCGCGCCACAGCCGCCGGATCACATGCAGTTTGGATGTAGGACCGACCGGCTTGTTCCAATTGCAGCCGATAAGCCGGCGAATTTGCCACAGCCAACATGGCCCTCGCTAATTCATCGGCTTGCGATTGAGCGCCAATTTTAACACACGCCTCATTCGGCAATTCGCCATACCAGCCCACATTTCGCACAATCAAAGCACGCCCAAGCGACAGCGCTCGCAAAGCTGTGCCAGACGTTTCGCCGATCGTCGGCTGGCGCAAATTGATGACGGCGTCGCAAGCAGCGATGGCCTGATGCAACTGTTCCAGCGGTTCAACGCGGCCTAGGAAATGCACCCGATCAGGCAAGTTGAGCTCACGAACGAGCTGATCCAGGCCATAATCGGCTGGCCGATCGCCCGCAAACGCCAGCCGGGCTGTTGGCAGTTGATCACGCACCTGCGCGAAAGCGTGCAAAATCAACGCTGGTTCCTTCGTCGGATCGACCGTCCCCGGAACGCCAAAGACCACCGCTTCCTGTGGCAAACCCAATTGATCTCGGCATGCCAATCGATCGTAGGTAGGCAATATCGGCATCAAATGCGGAATCACGGCTATCTCAGGCGACCGATTACCTCCGTTGCGGCTCTGACTGTCGAGGATCAGGTGTCGGGCCGCCTCACTGTGAACGATTAGTCCCAGGCTGGAATCGACAATCCGCCTAATCACCGGCGCACTGGCTAACTCCACTCGATCATTTTCCACCGCCCAACGGTGAAGGAATTCGCGCTTGACCGGGCCTAATTCATAGGCGAGTTCACGCCAATGGCGCAGCCCCGACACGCCTCGCAAGCCATGATGCAAGAAAGGTTCGTGCAAGACCACGATGCCGGGTAGACATCGCAACATCTCAAGCGCCGCCGCGTGATCGGGACTGTTGCCGATCTGATACAGGCGCAAATCATGCTCTGCGTGATGACGCAACAATTGTCGCACCGGGCGCACTTCAAACCGATCGGCGATCTGTGGATTGGTGGGCGTACCGCACTCGCTGTAGAGGGTAATGTCCGCTTGCTCGGCCAACGCGGGCAACAACAGCTCGCTGTAGTCGGACAGGCCGTTTGGAATGGGATTGAGCGGCGTGACAAAGGCGAGATTCAGACGCTTCAAATCGTCTCCAAGATCGAGCACGCCACTTCGAGGTATTGAGCTGCTACGTGACGCGGATCGTGCTCAGCCGCGATGTACTGCCGCGCGGCCAAGCGCATAGCCGCGCGCTGGTCAGATTGACTGTATAAATCCCGCAAAGCGTCTGTCAACTGTCGAGGCAGTTCCGGCCCGGCTAGCGGCAATTTGACACATGCCGCTTCTGGCAGTTCCGCAAAAGCACCAACAGTGTTCACTATGACCGGTACGCCTACCGCCAGAAGTCGCAAGGCGGAGGCCGATGTTTCACCCCAGTATGGCGCGCGCAAATTGATCGCCACGTCACAGGCAGCTAGCCAATCATTGATAATCGCCAGATCGTCGACAAAACCCAAGCCGATGATCTGGTCGCCTAAATTCAAGCGCAGAGCTTCATCGGTTAAATGGAAAGTGTCGTTCTCGCGGCCAATGAACACGGCTTTGATCGGCACGCCCTCATCAAGCAGTTGCCGCAGCGCTGTCAAGATGAGGCGCGGCTGTTTGCTTTCATTCAGCACGCCAAATACGCCGATAAGGAAATCAGCCGCATTCAAGTTCAGCTGCGTTCGCGCAGTTGAACTTGAGCGAGCCACTGGTAGTGGAACCGGCATTGGCACCTGATGCAACCGGGCTGTCGGACAGCGTGCATACACTAGCTCAAGCGCGTGACGGCTGTGCACAATGACGCCCAGATTGCGATCAACGAACGATTCACTGACCAAATACGCCGGGTAATCGACAGGCACAAACTTGCGCAAGTACTGCCGACCCAGCGTCGTGCCCGCCGAGCCATAACCATAACCCATCGCTTGCAGATAGCGACTATGCGGTTGCCGCGCACAAAAATAGTGCAATGAAATATCGTGCAGTACAATCAAGCCGGGATAGTCTCGGACTGCCTTCGCCATAAAATCGTGGGCGGGGCTGTTGCCCAACTGATAAACGATGAGATCAAAGTCACGGTATAGTTCGGCGAGATCGTCGATCGGGCGAGCTGACCACCCCGCGCCCGATTGGGTTGAGCTGGTCTGATCGGTAAACACGCTGATGTCGTGCCTGGCGGCTTCGGCCAAAAACGGCAACAGATCACGGCTGTAATCAGCCACGCCGGTCTGAGCCGCATCCAGAGGTGTGACAACTGCCAACTGCATCATAACTGCGACTTTGTCGATTGGGCCGATATAGCTTTAGCCAGATGTCGCTGTCGCACCTCAGTTTCGGCCACAACCCTACTCAAGTGCGCCAGATCGTGATCTTGATCGATCAGACGCTCGTCGTACTCACGCAGCCTCACTTCATATTCGCGCAGTAAAGCCTCATGTTGCTGCAGGCGTTGTACCAATTGCTGATTGATGCGCGTTTGCTGATCGAGTGCCACACGCAACGGCCACTTGGCAGTCAGCGAATACAGCGTTTGCCGTACTTTGACGACGAGTGGGCCAACGAGCGGCAAGTTCGAATGAAATTCGTGCTCGCGCAGCGCCGGCACATCCAACGGCGAAAGGGGTGTGGACATAGTCACCTCGTAGACAGCGGCCGCGCGACGCGCCGCGGCACGCAATTGGCGGAGTGATTCAATAATAGCCACGGCCTGTTCGGGTGGCAGCGGCGGCAGATTCATCAAAACATCATCGTATACAGGCGCGCATACCTCCCGCGCAAAGGCAGCGTCAACTTGCTGAACGAAAGCGAGTTCGGCGCGAAAGAACTCATCAAGCCGTTGTTCAAGCAGATAATTCTTTAACACAAATCGTAGCCGACTGCGTTCCATGGTGCGATGGTAGGCAGCTGACCGAGAGGCATAGGTCACAGTTTCATGATGAATGGCAACTGCCTGCGGTTCATAAATTACTGGGAAGCCAGCTCTGCGCGCCCGATAGCAATAATCTGATTCTTCATAGTAAAGCGGGAAGAACTGATCATCGATTAGCCCACAGGCAAATAGCACGGCTCTGTCGATCACAAACATAGCACCGGTTACATAATCGGGATAGGACAATGTATCCCAACGGCCGTCGTCAATCTGCCGATAACCATGATGGTCGGCAACCGCCCGCGGTGGGTGGATAATTCCACCAGCATGTTGAATAGTCTGACCGTCAGGATACAACAGCTTGCAGCCCACAATGGCCGGGCCACTTAGCTCCAGACGATGCCGCAGTGCTGTTAGACAACCATCCAAGAGTGTAATGTCGTGGTTCATTATTAGCGCAGCTTGGCACTGCATTACCTGTAGTCCCAGGTTTGCGCCACCACCATAACCCAAGTTCTCGCCAGCACGAATCAATTTGACGCGCGGAAATTCGCGTGCAATCAAGTCAGGTGTGCCATCAGTTGAACCGTTATCAACAACGATGACCTCATCGTCAGCGAGGAGTTGCGGCTCAAGTGACCGTAGACAAGTACCAATTAGATTGGCACCATTTAAGATTGGAAAGATACACGAAAAAGTAATCAAGGAACTCCATACCGACCATTTACTGGCCTAGCCGATGGACGAGCGTTTCAAACTGTACCGTCACGTGAAGTATGTGGTTGATGCCGCCATTCAGCGCGAAAATGCACTAGACCTTCCTGCGATTGCCCACCACGCGCACGTACTTCGAGCGGGAACATGCGATGCTGATGATCATAGGCTTGAGTTGAATCATGATCGTAGATTACGGCGCTGAACTCATACACGCCTTGCGTTAGCGGCAGGGAGTCAAGGGTGTAGTCAATATACCCTGCCCCTTCAATAGCCTCCAGTTCATAGCCATCGCGCGTGGCGTTTGGCCCCGTCACGTGAACACCATCATGGCGATATATCGCTAAGCCGATCGTTGGCCGCTCGATGCGCGTATGAGCCACATAATGAATGCGCATGGTCATGAAATCACCGGTCTTGAAATAAGGCGGACAGGCTCCATTACGATCAAGAAACTCGACCTTGGTCACTTCGGCCAAATAGTTACCCCACCGGTTCGTTACAGCGATCCTGGATTGCTGAACGTGTTTGCCTGTAGCCGACGATTGCGCATCTAAATATGTCCCACCGACCGCCACAACGTCGCCATCAGCGCGTAACTCGCCATGTGAGAGCCAGATCGCCCGCTTACAGAGGCGCTGAACCTGATCGAGTCCATGCGAAACAAACAAGAGAGTCACACCTTGCCGCTGCAGATCTTCCAACCGAGTAATGCATTTGCGCTGAAACGCAGCGTCACCGACTGCTAAAACTTCATCGATCAACAGGATATCAGGCCGCAAAGCCGTGGTAATAGAAAACCCAAGGCGAACCATCATGCCTGATGAATAGTTGTGCACTTGAACGTCAACAAATGGCCCAATATCAGCAAAGTCAATAATGTCATCCAGTTGCCTGCCAATTTCACTACGTGAAATGCCGAGAATAGACGCGTTGAGAAAGATATTCTCGCGCCCAGTTAGATCGGGGTGAAAACCTGTACCAAGTTCCAGCAAGCCGGTAATGCGACCGCGCGTTCTAATTACACCTTGTGTTGGCTCAATAACTTTGTTAACCAACTTAAGTATCGTGCTTTTGCCAGAGCCATTTGAGCCAATGAGGGCAACGTGTTCGCCGGGCTCGATCCCAAACGAAATATCGCGTAGCGCCCAAAACTCTTCAGATTTGCCACGCACTCGTCGCTCAATCACCATCTCCATAAGCGAACGGGGCCGCGCGATGTCCAGATTAAATCTCTTAGAAATATGTTCGAACTGAATAACTGGCGTCAAGGCGAATTTCCTTCACTTAGACCACGCTGGCGGCAAGTTAAGCGAGACTTCAATTTCCTTAAACTCGACCGGCGTCATTGGTCCACGTGCTCGCACCCATTGTGCCATCCGCCATAGACCCTCATCAAGAGCAACCGGCTTGGGTGATTCAAAGACTATCTGAGCCCGCGCATGCGAAGCGTAGGCATGCACTACTTCCTGACGTGGCGGCAGGTGGATCAAGCGAGGTTCAACTCCCATAACATGTGCTATCGCCTGAGCAAGAGACAGCACAGAGTACGGCTGATCCGCGCCGATGTTAAACACTTGTTGATAGGCAGCTGAAGTGAGAGGCGCGCGTGCAATGATTGGCGCCACATCATCGATGTATGAAAAGGCACGCGTTTGTAGACCGTCACCAAAGATAGTCATGGGCTGACCATGCAATGCTTGATTCATAAAGATACCAATTACGTTGCGGTATTTATCAGCAATATTCTGTCGCTCACCATACACGTTATGTGGACGGAAGATGATATACGGGAGGCCGAACAAACGGTTGGCCGCAGCAAGATCTAATTCAATAGCATATTTTGAAATGCCATACGGATCTTCAGGTTGTGGAAGCAGCGTTTCCGTCAGCGGATTTTGATTCGCGCCATAAACCGCAATCGACGACGTAAAAACGAAACACTTTGCCCGGTGAATAATCGCCTGATTGATCAGATTAATTGAACCAATGAGATTAGTTTGATAATTGAACCGCCGGATGAAATGACTTAGACCTTCCGCTGCATACGCGGCCAGATGATACACGTAGTCAAAACGATAGTCGGCCCACAGCTTAGCAACCCAGTCGTTATTGCCCACGCTGCCCTGCTGAAAGTCAACGCCCGGCGGAATGTTTTCGATAAAGCCACCAGATAAATCATCAACACCCACTACTTCAAAGCCCGAGCGCAAACAATGCTCGGCCACATGTGATCCGATAAATCCTGCCACACCTGTTACTAAAACTCGTGTCATAGAACAACGTCCTTAGACCTAGTCAAATAAGTTTGGATTTGTATTGATCCAATTCCATAAACGCGACACACCCTCGCGCATAGAGACCTGCGGCTGCCAGCCTAATTCATGTTTAGCTTTGCGAATGTCGCTGATATAGACTGGCTGATCTCCTGGCCGCCAGTCGCCATAGATCACTGGGATAGGATGCCCAGCCAATTCGGCCAATAACGGGCCAAACTCTGTCCAGATCGACATCGTAATGTCTGACCCGCCGCCAATGTTGTATATCTGTCCTGCAGCTACATCAATGTGCGCGGCGGCAGCCTGATAAGCCGCCACCAGATCATCGATCCATAACACATCGCGCACTTGCTTACCATTGCCATAGATCGAGATGGGCTTGCCCAGACGCGCCGCGATGCAGAAGTGCGCCACCCAGCCTTGATCTTCCACGCCAAATTGGCGCAAGCCATAGATACATGACTGTCGGAACACCACGGTTTTCAGGCCATAGATACGGGCATAATCGCGCACGTATTGATCGCCTGTGCCCTTAGAGCAGCCATAGGGCGAGTGAAAATCCAACAGGCGATCTTCAGGGATACCCAGTGGCAAATCGCGATAGTAGTAGCGTTGCTCGCCTTCCTCAATTGCAACATCTTCCATGCCACCATATACTTTGTTAGTCGAGGCATAGAACGTAATTGCTTTTGGCGCGTTGGCGCGTACAGCTTCTAGCATGTTGAACGTTCCCAACGCGTTGATCTCAAAATCTTCGCGCGGATTGACGACCGAGGTTGTTACCGCTACTTGCCCGGCCATGTGATAAACTCGATCGGTTTCGGTGGGCAACGCGGCTTGCAGCGCGGCATAGTCGCGGACATCGCCGCGTACAACCGACACGCGTTCACCGTGATTCTGCTGTAGCCACGCCAAATTCTTGTCGGTACCGCGTCGTGAGAGATTATCGAAGATAACAACCGTCTCCCCACGTCGCAGATGATAATCAGCGAGGTTGCAGCCGATGAACCCCGCGCCGCCTGTAATGAACACTGTCATGCTGAACTTGCTCCCAGAATGGATAGTTGATGTTACGGGGTGTAATTATAACGCATCTGCATCCATGACCGAATATCATGAAATGCTCTGAAGTAGGGCTGCTAGTCAGTTGTCTGCCTAATCAAGTGGCAAATCACGATCATCTGACGTAAAGTTTGGATGCTGTCCGACCTTAACCTGCCGAGCAAGTTCGTCGCGCCGCAGACGATATAGGATTTCTTCCATCAGGCGTCGACTATCGCTGATACGATCGGCTAGCAGACCAACAATCATAACCAGAAAGCCGACCAGTAGCGCCAGTACCGAAACGATGAGAGATTGCACATTGCCAGGCAAGCTAAACGACTGACTGATGAAGATAATCGCTAGCCGCACAAATAAAACCGCACCTAAGAGGAAAAACGGCACAGATAAATAGAAGAACGTCTTCAATGGCTCGTACGTAGCATAGGCGCGGACGATGGTAGCCGCCTGACGCTTAACAAAGTGCCAAGTTCCACGATGCAGTTTAGACGGCCGCGTCGGCTGAGTTGTGATCGGTACATGCGCCACCCACAAGCCGCGTTTGCCAGCCTGAATGAGATTGTCGAGCGTATAAGAAAAGTCGGAGGTCACGAACAAGCGCAGGGCAGATTCTCTACTGTAGGCTCGAAAACCGCTGGGCGCATCGGGCACGGTCGTGCCGCTTGCCATCCGTACAATCCAACTGCCGAAACGTTCCAGCGTGCGTTTTTGCGCCGAAAAGTGGGCAATCTGATCGACTTGACGATCACCGATGACGATGTCTGCATGCCGAGCGAGAATGGGCTGCACCAGTGCCGGGATGAACTCACCCGGATACTGATGATCGCCATCGGTATTGACGATTACGTCAGCGCCAGCGCGCAAGCTCGCATCTAGCCCAGCCTGAAACGCAAAGGCCAACCCGCGATTATGATTAAGTGACAAGATGTGATCTGCACCGGCGGCTCGCGCCTCAGGCACAGTACGATCACGCGAGCCGTCGTCGATGACGAGCACCTCTACTCGCTCGAACCCAGGCACCGAACGCGGCACGTCGCGGATGACGGCCGCAATCGTGGCTTCTTCGTTAAAGGCAGGAATTTGAACGATAAGCTTCATAAAGATCGTGGTACAATCGCATCAGCTTAACTTAGTACCAAACGCCCATTGGAGTTTGATGAATTACCATGAAATCCACCTCGCAATTGATGAAGCGTTGGCGTTGGTTACCTATTGTAGTATATCTGAGCTTGTCCATTCTGTATCTATTTGCAGTACCTATCGGTGAATCACCAGACGAACCATCTCATTTGCAATGTATTGAACAAGTCTCCCAGCTTGGACGTCTGCCAGAAGTTGATCCGCGCCCAACTGGCGTCTGGTGGTCACGTACCACTGTCATATCTGGTTATTTGTGTCATCACTTACCGCTATACTATTTGTTAGGTGGGCTAATGCAACAGGCGACGCATCAAGTAACCGGTGCATCGCTTCATTTTGAGTTTCCACCTAGCTATCCAGATGGCCCACAACCTGTAATGTTTCAACCTGTCAACAAAGCCTCGTTTTTCAGCCTGACCGAGCCGACTACCATTCTGGTGCTGCGCATTCTATCAATAGTGCTAGGCCTATTAACTGTGTGGGCCACCTATCGTGTGACTATGGCAATTCTACCAGACAACCACATAACGGCGATCATTGCATCCACTCTAGTCGCAGGCTGGCCACAGTTTTTATATCTGAGTCGCGCGATCAACAATGATGCGTTGGCCACAGCGCTAGCTATGATTGCGTTAGTAATAATCTTGCCAGTGGGTCAACCACGCCGATTGATTATCGCCACCCTAACTGCGTGCACAGCGATTCTGGCTAAGATTAACATGGTATTCATTTTGGGTGTAATCGCGGTGGCATATATGATTGAAGGGGCAGCTTGGCACGACCGACGGCCTGCGTATCTGCGATCGAGCACAGTTAGCATACTAATTACCACTGGCCTTGTAGGGCTGATTGCTTTGCAACCGACTCTGCGCCAACATGCTGTCTCCGACCTATTTGCTTTCAATGCGCCTAACCCAGCCGCGTTTACAGCGAGCTATTGGCTACAATGGTTAAGCTTGACCTTCAGCTCGGGATATGCACGTTTCGGCTGGATGAATGTACCTGCACCTGATTGGCAGATCATCATGTGGTGGTTGCTCATCGGCCTGACAGGCATTATCGGCGCGATTACATTGGCTCGCACCGCTCGCGAGCGTCCAGATATTATACGCTTGATCTTGATCGGAGTATGGGTTTTAGCAGTGCTGGCGGCATATGTAAAACTGAATTTCAATCGATTTCAACCACAGTTTCGTTTCATGCTGGCTACGCTACCGGTATTAAGTGCTTTGTCAGCGATTGGGTACACCCGTTGGATCAGTTCAACTCGTTACCATCAACTAGTTTTAATTGGACCAACTTTAGGCCTAGTAATAGTTAACTGCTGGATCGTGTTTGAATTGCTTGTGCCAACGTACTTTCTTACCAGCCACTGACGTCCGCTCATCTTCGGATGACAGGTAAATACGAAGCATGACTACCCACTACTAAAGTCACGGTCATTATATTGTTTGTCTCGCGTAATTCAGAAATCAGATGATCCGGGTCGACTTCAACACGAATCGAATGTGCCCCGATCGATAGATTTGGCATAGTCAGGCTTACAGTTTCCATAGTACCACAGCCATTCATCATTTGGGTTATTACCGAGTCCGGATAAAGCTGGCTATATCCGCCAGAGATGACTTCCCAAAATCTCACCGTGATTGAGGATGAAAGACGGGAATTTCCAGCGTTAGCAATCGCGACTTTTAGGGTCGCCGTAATTGGCTCTAAATTCCGAGTAAGTAAAGTAGCTGGCTCGCTTGCCGCATAAGCCGGCAATAAATCGACCCTAGCGGGCATACCCTTCAGGGTACTGATATATCGAGTCCCAGACGAAGTCGAGTTGTAAGGCGGTGTTGAGTTATAGATGAAACTTCCCCATCGATAGTCTCCGAAATCGTCTACACTATCGTCATCCAAGCTGTAAAACGCCGCCTGCTGCACCAAGCGATACCCATCGGGCGGATAGCCTAGACTTGTATCAGTGGCAATATCCAAATACGTGATTGAGTCATTGATAAAACGATCGATGTCAGTCTGAGTCAATCCATACCCCTCATTTAACATCCGCAGTGGGAATAGTACACCATACTCCGTGATCACCAGCGGCGTGTCTTGATAGCCGCGCGCCTTCATCCAGCGGCGCATGTCCAGCACAAGAGACGAAAAGATCCCAATATCAAGGCTCTGAGGCGGAGTATACGTCACACCGAGCGTTGCCGAAATCCCTACAGGTATGGACGCGCCCCATGAGCCGGCCACTTCCTGCAAAATATACATATGCACATTCCAAACATCAATGGGCATTGCGCCGCCAAATTTCAATTGATAAGCAGTAAGCACTTTGTCCAAATACTGCAGGCGGAGCGGAGTGGGTTGGATCACACCCCCGATGGCCACTCGCGCCGTAGGATCTATCGCCTTGATAAAGACGTAAGCATCATGGTAAACCTGGGCATACATATCCGGTAGTGTCTCGTCCTGATAGTAACTGCGTTCTGGCTCATTGCCAATGATCCATATATGGCCGGGATTAGTTTCCACAATAGCACCGAGTCCATTTGAATCGTAGTTCAATGCCGGCGTAATGACATACGTCGGCAAATAGGTCGATCCTAATTTATCCTGTCTGACTCGGAGCGTATGGTAAAAATCGAGGTCGTTCGGTGGCGTGGCATTTGCGCCCCAATTGATATACCAACCGGCTCGCGTTTGCGTGTAGTTGTAAGTTGTGATCGGGTTATTAGCGACCCCAACACCAAAGCGGCAATTGGGATAATCCTCAGCAGCAACTGCGAATGAGGCTGATGGAAGACTTGCATCGGCCAGCACGGGCAACAACAGACTTACCAAACCAAATGCAGCGATCGATATTGATCTTAAAATCCTTACGAGGATTCCTTTATTAAGGTTCATAGCACTCCTCAATAATATGCTTGAAACATAAGCGCCTATAATAAAGATGGTCTTAAACGACTCAGACTCAACAACTGGTAGATTTTCGTCTTCAAACAGGTACTAAATCTTCAATCCGCCCACCTTTTTATTGTAATTTAAGTTCTACTCTAGTGCAACGATCATAGTGCAAATAGCACAGCCATACATCACAACAGAAATGAAATGTGATCTGTCGAGTTGAGTGAGTCCATTGAGCGATCAATCAACGCCTATCAATAAAAAGCGGATGGCCAGATTCCCTGATCACCCACTTTGAATCACTTGTGCTCGACGATTGCGTTAGCTTTGCTTCGCCCATACTCCGGAGCTCCTCTTTGATCCCCACGCTGGCTGAACATAGATTTCAGTCTACGCTGTCGAGTGTTCGGCTTCGAGATCAGACGCACAATCGAAGCACAGGCCGCTTTGTAGGTTCCTACAGGCGTCATCCATCCACTTCGTACGTCGCCTACATCGCTAACGGCGCAAACCGCGCCATGATCACTACTGGAGCGTGTTTCGGTCCGCTCCAATCGATCAATCCGATCAGCAACCTACCCGTAGACGGTTGCGATAATACCACACCGGTCACGATCAAACAATCCAATGGCCGCGTCGAATGGCACGCGCGGACAAAGTGCCTCTCGCTTCTCTAAGCGTGTTGAGTCGCAGAGCCAAGGCAGACTCGCGTTTGATACTTGTTGGCGAAGGTGTGATCTTCGGACGCCTTGTTAAGCGCCTCACATCCATGCGTAAGCCGCTGCCAGCGCTCCACCACTGCCCGATTCGACGGAACGTTTTGAAGGAACGATTGCCGCCAAATCGGCTCACTGATCTTTTCGGCGCGTGCCGCCACGAGTTCATACGCCACTTCGACCATAGACTTTACGGTAGAGACATCTTCGCTAGCCCGGCTGGATTCGGCCAGTGCTTCAAAGACTTCTATCAAAGTCAAATAAGTGGGCACCGCTTCGTACATCGCTGTCGCGCCATGTACTTGCAAATAATTCCAGACTTGTCCACCTGACTCCCGGGCCTCCTCTTGCCGACCCTCCGCCAGCGCACATTTGGCGAGGAGCGCAGTGTTCTCCATGACATGGGCGACCAGTTCCATCTGCGCGTGCGCTTGACGCGCCTCTTCCAAAAGTTGCGTAGCCGCGGCATAGTCGCCTATCATGACGGCTAGCCCACCCAGTTCGCCAAACTCACCGGCGCGCAAATTTTCGTCGTTGAGTTCGATCGCTTCAGCCAAGCCTTGTTCAAACATCTTCTTGGCCGATTGCGGGTCACCGCTTAACAGCATGACGCCCCCGAGATTCACGACGTTATAGGCATGACTGCGCCGATCGCCGATGAGTTCGCACAACGCAATCCCTTGTTCGAGATAGGTCCGCGCCTGAACGTATTGGCCCAGGTATTGATAAGCGGCCCCCAAATTGCTCAAAGCGCGAGATTCCAAAGTCCGATCGCCGCTGCGTTTGACCATGTCAAACACTTCGGTCCAAAGCTGAGCGGCTCGAGCGTAATCGCCGGCATAAGATTCATGCAGCGCCAACATGCCGCTGGCATACGCGATAACCCATTCATCGGCCGCGACACGACCACAGGCAATGGCTTCTTCAACTGTTTGTTGTGCTGCAGCTTCGCCTAGGCGAGTCAACGCCGCCGCCTTAAGACAAAGCGCCTGGGCTTCCAACCCGATCTGTTTGACCACGCGTGCAGTTTGGATCACCTCATCGGCCAGAGACAGCTTCCCCGTGTGATCGCCAAGCGCGTTCAACAGCCTCAACTGCCACAACAAAGCCTCGGCACGCCGGGCCGGATCATGCGCTTCATCAGCCAATGCTAACAACGCTGCGATGTTCCGTATGGCAGTCAAGCGATCAGTTTCAGCGCGCCTAATATCTACTTCCACCCGGACGTACAGGAAGTCGTTGCGATCCGCGATCTGAGCAACATCGATACGGGGGGCTGGACGGATTACTTTAACATATCTGGTCAGGTTCTCGACGAGCTGGGCAACCCCATGCCCAATGTGACCATCAATGTGGTGGAGTGGGGCTATGATAATGTCACAGATGGCACGGGGCGGTTTGATGACTACGTAACTTCACCGATGTGACCTTTGTGCCCAAACGGGCTGGCTATACGTTCACCCCGTCATCGATCACCGTTAAAGCCGATGGCACCGACAAGGCGGATCTGGTGTTCACGGCGACGCCGGTGAACGTCAACGCGCCGACGGCGGCCACGCATGCCCTCGTCGGTTACGTGCGCGATGAAGGCGGCAACGGCGTACCCGGCGCGATGATCTACTATCAAAATGGCGCAGACAAGATTTACCTGGGTACCAGCGGCCCGAGCGGCCTGTACATCGTGCAGGGTGTTCCGGCGGGGACGTCGTATTCCTTTGTCGGCGCGTATCATCTAGGCTACGACTTCTCCTTTGGTTATACGTTGTCGAATATCACCAGCGATGTGACTGACCTGGTCATCACTGGCACGCAGATTGCCGACTTCATGGTGGGCCAGGCGCAGCTGCAAGGCCACTACGACGCGCCTAACGATCAATGGTGGTTTGGGTATCCGCTGACGGTGGAACTGTTTGAACCGGGTGGCACGACGCCCGTCGCCACGCAGGAAGTCAAGATCGATTCGTGGGGTTACTTCGTGGTGCCGGGCATCGCGCCGGGCGTCTATGATGTCCGCATCAAGAATCATCACAGCCTCAGCCAGAAGAAACTCAACGTGACCGTGAACGCCCATCAACTGGTGCGCTTCACCATCTTGCCTGAAGGCGATGTCAACGACGACGACGGCATCTGGTACGAGGACTTCAGCGCACTGCAAAACGCTTATGCCACTTGCGTGGGCGATGCCAACTTCAACCCGCTCGCCGACATTGACGATAGCGGCTGCGTGTGGGGTTACGATGCTTCGCTGTTGACCACCAACTTCGGCATCGGCGGCCAGACGGCTTCTACGTCTGTGACCACCAAGTCGACGCCCGCGTTGGATAGTGTCACACTCCGATCGCGCCTCGGTGTCTATAGCGATACCGCTCATCAGGCCAACGTGCCAGCCTCGGTTCATGGCCGATTCCTGTTAACGTCGGCTGCGGCGCAGAATCTGGCTGTCGGCGAGATCTTCACTGTCACGGTCGGTGTCCGCTCGCCCGATCGGGGTCTGGACAGCGTCACGGCGTTCTTGAATTTCGATCCTAACTATCTGGAAGTGGTGGACGCGGACGGTGCCTCAACCGATCGGGTGGTGGTGGCTTCCACGCTGCCGCTCGTCATCGTCAATCAGGTCGATAACGAGCTGGGTCATATCGATCTGGTGGTCAATCGCACACTGGGCAGTGTGCCGGTGACAGGTACGTTCGATCTGGCGACGCTGCGCTTCCGCCTTAAACAGCGGACCAGTGGCACGCTCATCACCTTCGACAACACAGATTCGGTGTTGGCACTCAGCGACATCGATCTGGAAGGCTATGGCTACTTGAAGCGGGACGCGAATACGCCGTTACCCACCGTTACAGCGAGCTCGGCCAATCACGCGCCCACCGTCATAGCCGATCAATACCTGGGTAAGAAGAACACCGTGCTGCACGTTTCGGCGCCCGGTGCTACGGCCAACGACATCGACATCGACGGCGATCCGTTCTGGCTGGAGTGGTACATTCCGCCCAGCCACGGTGATCTGACGCTGTATAATGATGGGTCGTTCGTCTACACGCCGACGCTGAACTTTGTTGGCACGGACACCTTTGAATATCAGGGCTATGATGGTCTGGATTTGTCCGAGTGGACTACGGTGACCATTCAAGTGGTGAACCCCGAAGCCTACATCTATCTGCCGCTGGTGCTGCGCTAACGCGCGGCGACTGATCTTTCAACGAAAGGTCGGAGGCCGATCATGTGATCGACCTCCGACCAATCTTGCCCCTCAATCGTCAGCGAACCCGATCGGTTTGACCGACGATTTTGTGTTCCGATCGCCGGGGAGTGACGCCGAGGTTCATATCTAATCGCCGCCTCGGACCGCGATTAACAGACACAAACCTGGCGTCACTCTGCCAACACCCAGCCTGCCGAACCCAGTAAGCAGGCACCCGCGAAAGCCGCAACTCCAACCCACCCCTCGTAGGTTGAGATGACATCCCGTCCCCCCCGATAATTGAGCCTCCCTGCCAGCTGCCAAGTTATATCGCCAGACGGGATGCCATCTCAACTTACGAAACGGAGCTGTGCCCGGTTTGCTCCTCGCCATGAACAGTGCGTTCCACAACCCGCACTGCACACAACCTGGGTATCGCGCCATTCCAAGTGCGCGGTCGTTTGACTGAATTGTCGATCCCACTCCTGCCACATTCTCTCTACTTCCAGCACCACTTCCGGCATCGGCTCGATCTTGGCGAGCGCTTGGAGTAGATATACCGCATCCGCATCGATGGCCCGCGCCAAATTGATCTGTTCCACACGCGTTCGCGGCAAAGTGTAGGTCATCTGCAGCCGATGATATCGTTCGTACCAATGCGGCCGCGTGATTGTCAGCAGCCATTCCGGGGCCGTAGACGCTACCGCCTCCAGCACAACATGCAGCGCCTCAATCAAACGTTCCAAGCGGCTGATCGCACACACCGCGTTCAAGACGTCCTCAGCGCGCGTAGCGGGCAGACCGAACCCGGTTAATCGATCAAGGACTTGCTGCAAAATTTGGCGGGCGGCTGGCCGCTGCCACAACTGATGACGAAACTCACACAGCCGCCCGCCGTCAAACCCGGGATAACCTGCCGGTAAGTGCAGCGCGTATTTCCAATCCGGTCGGGTACGAGTTGCATCGACCGCGCGATGATCCGGCAAGTTATCAACATACTGCAAGACAGTTACAAACAGGCAAACGATTCCCGCCCACGCCGCGTGGCTATTCACCACATCGATCGGCGTGAAGTCCAGCCCGGCTACCAGCTGGTCCGCATGATCACCTATCGCTAAACAGACACTCTCGCTGCTAAACACAGTCGCCGCTATATAAGCCGTATCCCTCGGAATGGGCGGGAATCGCCCAGGCATTTTTGATATGGGTTGTCTACCCCGAGACTGAAGCCGACCGACTTGAACTTCGTTCACATGGTCACTATACACTTTGAGAGGATAGGTTGGAAGCGTAACAAATGACGTTTTTGACGGGCAATCCAGCTAGCGGAAAACTACGCAATCGGGCTTCGGCTGCGTAGAACTTACGGGGAAACCGGTGGTTACAACGACTAACGATGTGAATTATTCGAGCAGCCCGTGATCTTCGGCGAAACTGGTTAATTCCACTCGACTATGCAAGTTGAGCTTGCTCATTAAGTTCGAGCGGTGGCCTTCCACAGTCCGCATGCTGAGACTCAGCACATCGGCGATTTGACGATTCGTGTAGCCTTTGGCCAGCAATCGCAGCACATCGATTTCGCGCTGCGTCAAAGCTTCAGTCAAAGGGCGGCTAGGCGGCGCCGCCGCGGCTGTTTCTTTGAATAGCAACCGGGTCATAGCGGGATGAATGTATAAATCACCCCGCATTGCGGCTTCAATGGCGCTGACCAGTTCCGTCTCGGCCGCGCGTTTGACGATATAGCCCGCCGCGCCAACCCGCACCGCCTCGCGCAGCAAACTTTCATCTTCGTGGACGGTAAGAATGAGGACTCGCGTATCGGGCAGCAGCTCTTTCAGCCGTTTGGTCACCGTGATGCCGCCACCCACTGGTCCTGGCATACTAATATCGGTCAAGACCACGTCAGGCCGCAACAGCTGCGCCAGGCGCAGCGCCTCATTGCCATCGGCGGCCTCACCGACGATTTCCAAGCCGGGCTGCGCGTTGAGGATCGTGCGCAAGCCGGTTCGGATCAAGTTATGATCATCGGCGATCAAGATTCGAACGGTCATTCGGAACCTCCACTACGAGCGTTGTACCGGCGTCTGCGGCGCTCTCGATAATGAGCGAACCGCCTAACATCTCGACCCGCTCTTGCATGCCGACGAGTCCCAGATGTCCATTCTGCGCATATCGACTGATCTCACGATCAAAGCCATGCCCGTTGTCTTCAACCACTACGACCACGCGATCGCCGCGCCGCTCCAGCAAGACATCGGCCCGGGTCGCGCGCGCGTGGCGGCCGATATTCGTCAACGCTTCCTGCACAATCCGATACAGCGCTGTTTCCAATTCAGGCGATAACCGTTCGCCGTTAAAGCCGACCGCCTTGAACTGCGCGATCAAGCCGTAGCGTTCACCCATCACTTTCACGTACTGCTGCAGCACAGGCACCAAGCCCAGATGATCGAGGCTTGCCGGTCGCAAGTCGGCGGCCAGCTGGTGCAGCCCCTCCGACAACCCATTGATCATGTGCTTCAAGTCATTGACTTGCGCCAGCTGCACAGGATCGCTTAACTGCACCTCCAGTTGGCGCAAACCAAACAGCAAAGACGTCAAGGCCTGCCCGGCTTCATCGTGTAGTTCACGCGCCACGTAGTGGCGCTCGGCTTCCTGCGCTTCAACGAGACTTCTTGACAGCGACTGAAGCCGCTCTCGCCCAGCGCGCACTTGCTCGAACAACCAGGCATTTTGAATCGCGACAGCCGCCTGCCCTACCAGCATTTCGGCAACGCGTTGATGATCGGCTGTATAGAAATCCGGCTCAGTTTTATCCAGTGAATAGAGGCCGATGACGTGTCCGCCCGCAATGAGTGGCACGCCCAGCCAGCTGCGCACATGCTCAACGCCAGGTTGTATTTCCCACCCGGGATACGTGTGCGTGTCCGCCACCCGGCAACTACGCTGCGTGGTGACCAGCGTCTCCAAAACTGAATTACTGTGAATATCAAATGTGATGGCGCGTACCAAAGCTGGATCGCTCCAGCGCTCATAGCCACGCGTGACACGCGCGGCCAACCGCGATTCCGTTTCCAGCAGCATCACGTTACCGCTGTCGTAGGGTACCAGTTGCCCAACGTAATCGAGCAAGGTTTCCATCACTGTGTCCAGGTTAAGGCTTCGCGTCAGCGCCAAACTGGCCGCGCTTAAGGTCTCAGCCAACTGACGGTGCGCGCGTTCGGCCTGACTAACGGCTAACAGGTCTTGCGTGTAACGTTCAAGCCGCGCCTCTGCCTGTTTGCGCTCGGTGATGTCACGCTTGATGGCGATGAAGTGGGTGATGACGCCGTCGTCGTCCATCACGGGCGAAATTGTTTGCTCTTCGATATACAGGCCCGCATCTTTGCGCCGATTGGTCAACTCGCCTCGCCAGATTTCTCCGTTAAGGATCGTGGCCCACAACTGCCGATAAAACTCGGCACTTTGGCGGCCCGAATTGAGCAGCCGTAAGCTCTGCCCCAGGACTTCCTCAGCTTCATAACCGGTCATCCGCGTGAAAGCCGGATTGCACCATTGAATAATGCCCTGCCGATCGGTGATGACGATGCCGTTGGCCGCGGCCCGCACAGCCGTCATTTGCAGCCGCAATTGATGCTCGACCCGTGTGCGCTCGACGATCTCGGTGTTGAGGTCCGCGTTGGCCTGTGCCAGTTGCCGCGTACGATCTTGCACCCGGCACTCCAGCTCAGCCTGAGCGTTCCGTAACGCGTCTTCCATCTGCTTGCGCTCGGTAGTATCGATGTTAGCGATCGTCAACCCGATCACGCTGCCGTCTGTATTGCGTATCGGCTCGGCGGTCACGTCGTAGACCCAGCGCACCCCGCGGGTATACCCCGACACTTCGCGCCGCACAGTAACCCCAGTAGTCAGCGCCTCAGTCAGCAGCGCCATGAGTTCCGCCGCCTCGTCGGGCGAGATCAGATCATCGGGCCGTTTACCCAATACCTGTTCGGGCTTGAAGCCATGCCGTGTATTATGCACCCAGGTGTAGCGCAGATCGCGATCGAGGGTCGCCACCGTAATCGGCGCGTTCTGCAGCGCCACGCGAAAGCGCGCTTCGCTCAAGCGCAGCGCTTCAAGCGCAGCCTCTCGTTGAGTTTCGGCTCGCTGTTGTTCGGTGACATCGCGGACAATCATGCTGGTGCGCAAGCGACCATCACTACCTTTGAAAATGGTTGAAGACACTTCGCCTGTGAAACGCGTACCATCGGCCCGAATCAGTGTCAGTTCGCTACGAAAGCGTCCCGTCTGGCGGCGTTCTTCCAACGCGGACGGCAGGCGGGGATCAGACAGATCGACGATGCCGTTCCGGCCAGTTCGGCATATATCGGCTTCAGATCGTCCGAACATTTGACACGCCGCCGCATTCGCCGCTTCGATGCCCCCGTCGGGGGTCGTCAGCAGGATACCATCTAGGCTATTATCAAACAGCAGTCGATAGCGTTCTTCGCTTTCACGCAGCGCGGCTTCGGCCCGCTTGCGCTCGGTAATATCATGAAAGTAGGCCTCTAAACCGTTGGGATTCGGATAGGCGTGCACTTCAAACCAGCGCCCCGGCACAATCCGTGAGACTGTCTCAAAATGGGTAGGTCGCCCGCGCTCAATGGCAAGGTGATACTGCCGATAAACTTCTTGCCCTTCGGTTTGAGGGTATTCGTGCCAGACAACCTTGCCGATCAATTCACTAGCCGGACGGCCAAAGATGCTGCGTTCAGCGACGGGACTGACTACAAGGAAGCGCCAATCCGTGTCGAATGAGACGTAGGCCTCCGTAATGCTGGCCAAGATCGAATTAAGCCGATCGTTAGCAGCGGCCAATTCGGCGGTGCGAGCCTGGACGCGAGCTTCAAGTTCACGCTGCACGGCGCGTAAGTCGCGCTCAGCCCGATCGCGCTCGGTGATGTCAAAAGCTGTAATCGCGACAGCGGGTTGGCCGTCATAATCGATTGCGCTCATTGTCAGATCCAACCAGCGCTCCTCGCCGCCTTTAGTCACGATCTTCAGTTCATATCGCCCGGGAATGTCTTCGAGCCAATTGGCGGTAATGCCTTTCTGTTTCAACGCTGGTTGATAGCTGGGATGCGCGATTTGCCAGAATGCCAACTCGGTCAATTCTTCACCGGCATAACCCGTGTTGGCGACAGCAGCAGGGTTGGCATAGACAATCCGCTGATTCTGAACGATAAAGATGGCGACAGAGGTCGTTTCAGCCACCAGTTCAAAGTCGATCTTGCGGCGACGCGGGTGCCTGGTTGTACGCGAAGTTGAGCTCATGGCCTACTCCATCGACGACATGTTCCGGGTACGGATCTATTGGCTTCATTATAAGTCCAGAATCGCCAAACGCGCTACGCGTTAACAACATTGGGCGGCACGAGCGTGCCCCGTAATGAAAAGCGGGCGACTGTGTTTACAGCCACCCGCTTGATCAAACTGAACAATCGTCTCAGCCCTATCCTAAGCATGTGCTATTCAGATGAATCCTGAAGCACCGCCAGCGCCATCATCGATTCTACCGTCGCACTCAACGTGTCGTCGGCCACGGCTTATGCGCAGTCGAGCACAACCCGTCATAGGATCGGCCAAATTGCGCCAGACGATTTTCCAGATGCTGGCGAAGTTCAAGATGATTGACGGTCATGCGGCGCTGTCAATTCAGCGCGTCGGCCACCCACGTCATCACTTCGGCCTCGGATGGGATGCGTCCGCCGCAGACCAGTTTGTTGTTGATGACGAGCCCCGGCGTGTAGAGCAAACCATATTTGGGGTACTCCGCCCGATCGACGATCTTCTCGATCGCGGCTTCTACGCCGAGGTTGGCAACCGCTTGTTTCGCCAGCGCTTCGACCTTCTTGCAGTTGTCGCAGCCGGGGCCTAGCACTTTGATGTCCAGCATACTGATCTCCTCAGATTACGAACCGACGATCTCAATCGTCGGCTCGATGATGATGTGTGACTTCACTGAATTGGCGACAAGGCTGTACTTCTGCGCCGATTGTAAGGCACGGCGCGCGCGGCCTTCTACCACCGATCGATCTTCGCCCTTCGCCGCGATCTTGATCTGCGGCCAGAAGCGCAGATGGGTGAAGATTTCCGTGCGGTCGAGTTCAATCAACTTCGTGCCTTCCGCGCGACAATCGTATGAAATGAGCTTCAACTTGAAGCGTTCCGCCGCCCAGATAAACATCATCATGATGCACGTGTTAGCCGCGGCGACAAAGGCATCTTCAGGCGTGAAGACGCCGGGATGTCCCTGCGCATCGGGCGGCGCGGAGAAATCCATCTCCGGGCCGTTGCCCATCACGATGTGTCCCCAATGTTCGCCTGTCCAGTTGACGGTGGTGTGATACGTGGCGGTTTGACTCATGCTTTTACCTTCGCACAGTACAAAGCGTATTCGCGTTCCAACATGGACAAGTAGCATGCTTCCTGTTCAACCGGCACGGCGTTGTAGATCTTCACCATGTCCAACAGTTCGCGCGCGACATCACTGGACGGCGTTTTGCCCAGATTATGAAACTGCTGAAAAATCGCGGGAAGGGCGATGAGCGTGACCGCCTGCCCGTCGATGTTGACGGTCTGTACGGGAATACCCGATCCACACGCGCAGGTCGCAATGCTTGGTTCACTCGTTTCGACGTGGGGCGCTTCTTCGATAAACTCACCGGCCCGACGATCCCATTTTCTGCCCAGCAATTCATCGACGAGGTGCGCGGTTCGATCGGCCGTGGCAGTAACCAACTCACGCCCGTTGTCATTCAAGCGTCGCAACGTGCCAATCTCGTGAGTGGTCATCAAATCGGTGACCAGCACACTCGCCGCGGGTTTGCCCGAATACAGCTCGGTGGCTTTAGCTGCGCAACGCTTGTCACAGCCGTCGAGCGCAATGGTCGGATAAAAGCGCGCAAAGGCGCGATCGCCTTCGCCGCCTGCTAAAAACAGCGGCAAGCAAATCGTCACGGTGTCTTTGGGGCGCAGTTGTTCTAGCACCTTCAGGGCGGCCAAGCGCGTTACGGTGCCTTCGACCATCTCTTCACCCGAACAGGCGACAATGCCCACTTTCTTCTGCGGCAGATCAACCATGTTGACCTCTCTGCAATTCATCGACAACCACGGCGATCTCCTGCGCCAACGCCTGAGCCAGTTGTTGTCCGCCCTCGTTCAACTCGGCGATGCCCTGCGGCTTGAATTGTTTGTAACGGCGATACACGTCCAGCACGGCGTAGTCTTTCGCTACGTTACCACCACTTTCCTTCACCATCTTCGTGGCGCACGCCAGCTTACAGCCATCGATGGTAATTGCCGACGCATCGGCTACGGCCGCCCGTGCCGCTTCATCGCCTAACACCAATAATGACAGCGCGACCAGTTCGGTCGATTCAGGCCGCAGGTCTTGCGTCACATCATACGCGGCCTCGCGGCTCACGCTGCCATAGGTCTTGCCGATGCCACTGCACGGCACGATGACGACTCGTTTGCCGTTGGTCACTTCATTTCCTCCTCGGCTTCACGCTTGACCACTTCAAAATACGCCGCCGCGTCGAGCAGCTGCGATCGATCGGCTTCCCAATCGGATGCCGCAATCACCGCCAGCCAGCCCGCGCCATACGGATCTTGATTGATCACCTCAGGCGTGGTATCCATCGCCGGGTTGACTTCGATCACTTCACCCGTGATGGGCGAGCCCAGCGCGACGTTAACCTTGATCGTTTCGATTGAGGCCACCTCATCGCCAACAGCCAGCGTCGTGCCAATTGGCTTCACCTCCGCGAAGGCAAGGTCGCCACTGCGCTGTTGCAAGAAGTCCGATAGGCCAACCCGCACCCGATCGGCCTCGATCTGCACCCACACGCCTTCACGCGTGTAGAATCGATCGGCGGCGACTTTGAACGTGAACTTATCGACGCTGACTTCGAGAAACTCGGACATGGCTGTTTCCTCCGCAAAATTGCCCAAAGGTTTATCAACTACAAAATGATATTGAACAAATAACCCGTGAGGATGATGGCCACTGCCACCACGCCGATGAAGACCGCCATCAGGCGCGGTTTTAGCACGCGCCGCAGAATGATCATCTCCGGCAGGCTCAACCCCACCACCGACATCATGAAGGCCAGCACCGTGCCCAACGCCGCGCCCTTCTCCATTAGCGCGCTCACGATCGGAATCACGCCCGCCGCGTTGGAATACAACGGGATGCCGAGCAGCACCGCCGCCGGCACCGACCACCATTGATTGCGGCCCATGATGTCGGCCAGCGCGCTTTCTGGCACGTAGCCGTGAATACCGGCGCCCACCGCAATGCCGATCACAACATACAGCCACACCTTACCGACGATTTCCTTAACGGACTCCCACGCCCGATCGATCCGCGCGTGCCACGTCAGTTTTTCTTCCGGTCCGCCTGTGCCGACTTGCAATTGCCACACGAAATCCTCGACGTAGCGTTCCATCTTCAAACGTCCGATCACGATGCCGGCCACGATAGCGATGATCAAGCCCGAGATGATATACAGACCGGCCACCTGCCAACCGAACAAACCAAACAACATCACGAGCGCCACTTCGTTGATCGTCGGCGCAGCAATCAGGAAAGAGAACGTTACGCCTAGCGGGACACCACTCTCGACAAAGCCGATGAACAGCGGCACCGCGCTGCATGAGCAGAACGGTGTGACGATCCCCAACATCGCCGCCAGCACATTGCCCACGCCCTGCCGCTTGCCGCCCAACAACGCGCGGGTGCGCTCGGGGCTGAAGAACGTGCGAATGATCGAGATCAGGAAGATCATGCCGCTCAACAGCAGCAGAATTTTAGGCACGTCGTACAGAAAGAAGGCGATCGATTCGCCTAGATGTGAACCTTGCTCGACCTGCAATAAGCCATAAGTGAGCCAGTTTGCCAACGGTTCGATCACGTTGTAGGCGATCAACCAACCGATCGCGGCGATGGTCACGATCGCGCCGGATCGCCAATCGACTTGCTTGAGACCAGTAGAGTGTGTCGAGATTTGATTTTCCATAGTTGTTGTACGCGCTTTGTTTCGGAATCACCTGGCGCATTCGATATGATGAATATGATTAGGCTTAAAAAGGCCCCGCCGCTAGCGGGGCATCCGTGCTTAGGCCGACTGCTCGGCCAGCGCGTTAGTCAATAGAGTCATCACTTCAGCCTGTGACGGAACACGACCGGCACTCACCAGTTTTTCATTGATCACTAGACCGGGCGTCGCCATAATCGGATACTGCATGATCTTGGCGTAGTCGGTCACCTTGACCAGCGTCGCTTCAACGTTCAGTGTTTCAAGCGCCTGTTTGGTGTTCTGCTCCAGGCGCTTACAGTTAGCGCAGCCGGAGCCCAGTACTTTGATGGTCAGCATGTATCCTCCAAACATCAATTCAGATTTGTTTGCTATTAAAAGCAGACCAGTGCATTCGCTAAGCCGGCATTTTTTCCAGCGGCTGACAGGTGGGGCAGGTACAGCTGACGACTTGGGTTGATTTGCGGCGTACCGCTGTCTTTGACTCACTCATTGTCCGTAGTGCGGCGTCGATAACCGCATATACCGCCGGCTGGACTACTCGATAGAATATGTTCCATCCGTCGCGTCGATCCTGAACCAGGCCGGCCTCCCGCAACACCATCAAGTGTTGAGAGATATACGCTTGCCGATAGCCCAAAGCAGCCTCGATATGACAGACACAGTGCTCGCCGTCGCGCAAGACGTCCAGAATTTCCAGCCGCGCGGGATGCATCAAGGTTTTGAACAGCTTGGCCGATGATTCAAAATCGCTCATGTTCCCCCGAAGTCATATTCATAATACCGAATAAGATTCTAGCCCCGCTTTGGTTGCCGCTCAAGGTTGGAATGTCATGTGCTAGTGATGACATCTGACAGGCACTCTCGACAGTAATGAATGGATGACGACCAAGCTGTTAACGACTCGACACCAAATCGATTGCTCCGACTCATCGCCAGTAACGTATTCTTGACCCACTTTGTAGGCGCGTTTCAGATAACATCGACTTCTGGCAACCAACGGTGATTGATCTGCCCACCCCGGTGATACACGTAGTCACGAATCAGCGCTTCATCACGCGCGGCTTAAGATTGATGCGGCTGAAGTTACGCCGCCACTGGCAACCAGATGCGGAAGGTGCTGCCTATACCTGCTTGGCTGTCCACCTCCACCGAGCCGCGGTGCGCTTCGACGATCTCTTTGACGATAGCCAGCCCAAGCCCAGTGCCGGGGATGTTGGATTGGGTGGCGGCCTTGCCCCGATAGAACCGCTCGAATAAATGGGGCAGGTCTTCAGGCGCAATGCCCGGTCCTGTATCGGCTACTTCCACACACACCTGGTCAGCGCGTTGATAGGTCTGCACGCGAACCGCGCCACGCGGCGTATATTTGATAGCGTTGGCGACGAGGTTCGCGATCGCCCGCGTCAGCTGATCGGGCCGGGCTACCACCAGCGGCAGGTTCTCAGTCACCTCACAGGTTAGCGTCAAACCGGCCGCCTCCGCCGCGCCGCGCTCCATGGCGCTGACGTGTTCGGCCATCGGGTTGACGTCCACTGGCGAACGGCCGGTACCGTCGATGTCGTGTTCCAACCGCGACATGTCCAGAATGTCGTTGATCATTTTGTGCAATCGCGCCATTTGTTCTTTCAACTTGCCCACGTACTGTTCGCGTTTCTCCGGTTTGCCGTGCTCCAGCAGATCGATGTACACCGATAAACTGGTTACTGGAGTGCGCAACTCATGCGACACATCTGAAACGAATTTGCTCTTCAACCGATCGAGATCCCGTAACCGATCGACCACGGCGGCCAGTGAAGCGTTGGCCGCTGCCAGTTCGTACGTGCGCTGCGCGACGCGCTCTTCCAATTCTGCCGCCAACCTGCGATAGTTTTCCTCGCTGACGCGCAGGGCGTCATGCGCCTGCAGCAGGTCTTGATGCGCGTCTTCCAATTTGAGCCGCTCGTCGTTGAGCCGCCGAAACCGATCAAGACGGGTTAACGTGCGCAGGCGTGCGCGCAATTCGAGCGAATCGATCGGTTTGGTGAGGAATTCATCGGCACCAGCTTCAAGCCCTTTCAATTTGGCCTGTCGATCATCCAGCGCGGTGAGCAGAATGATAGGCACTTGCTCCAGGCGGGCATCGGCGCGAATCCGGCGGCAGACTTCAAAGCCATCCAAGCCCGGCATCATGACATCCAACACGATCACATCTGGCAGCCATACTTGGGCCTGAGTCAGCCCATCGAGACCGTCGACGGCAAACCGCACGTCATAATCTTCACTGAAGAGCAGATTCTCGAGCGTCTTGCGGGCGCCCGATTCATCATCGATCACCAGTATTTTGGCGGGCATCGTTAGTGCTCCTTGAGTAAGTGCCAAATTAATTCGACGAGTTGACTGAATACGATCGGTTTGGTCAGGTACGCATTAACACCGGCGGCCAGCGCACGCTCCCGATCGGCCGGCATCGCCAGCGCCGTGAGCGCGATAATAGGAATACTCGCCAAGCGGGGATCACTGTGGGCACGCAGCCGCTGCGTAGTTTCCCAACCGTCCATCACAGGCATTTGCAGATCCATCAAAATCAACGCCGGAGGTTCCGTCTGGACTTTTTCCAGCACCTCGCCGCCATGGTGGGCCACGGCCAGCTGAAAGCCCCTGGTTTCCAGTTGCATTCTCAATGTGATGATATTCGCTTCGTTGTCTTCGGCCATCAGAATCAACGGGGCCGATTCAGCCGCGCGAGGGGCAGCCACAACCGTCGACGTGACTGCCGCGGCAGTGGTGGCGCTGTCAGGCACAGACGGACTTTCGGTCCACGGCAAGCTGATGATAAACACGCTGCCTCGGCCCGGTTCGCTGGTGACCGTCACGCTGCCGCCGTGCAGTTCGGCCAAGCGTCGCACGATCGACAGACCCAACCCGGTGCCCTCATACTGCCGGGTCAGGCCGCTGTCTAACTGCATAAAGGGTTGGAACAGGCGCGGCACATCGTCAGCCGCAATGCCGATGCCCGTATCACGCACGCTGAACTGTACGCGGTGCTGAGCACGATCGCCTGTCACGCTGAGTTCCACCACTCCCCCGTCTGGCGTGAACTTGACGGCATTGTTCAGCAGATTGACGAGCATCTGTTTGAGCCGCCGCTCGTCGGCTTGAAGCCAGGTTACCGCTTCGTCAAACTGGCTGGACACCTGGATGTTCTTCTGGTGAGCGATTTGTTTGATAAATAGGAGACTAGCCTGGCAAACGGCTTGGACGTCGACGCGAGCCAGCTCCAGAGTTACGTTACCAGCTTCGATCTTGGAGAGATCGAGAATGTCGTTGATGAGCGCCAACAAATGCCGGCCGCTGGTTTCGACAATCGTGACGGCTTCCAGTTGGCGGGCGTTGAGTGGGCCAATATATTGCTCGCTCAAGCTTTGGGCCAAGCCCAGAACTGAATTGAGCGGCGTGCGCAGTTCGTGGCTCATGTTGGCCAGGAACTCATCTTTCGCGCGCGAGGCGCGGGCCAGCTCCACGTTGACTTGCCGCAGGGCATCTTCAGATTGTTTGCGTTCGGTGATGTCTTCAAAGATGGTGGCGAACTGTCCGTGCTTTGGTGAAAAGGCGCGTACGCTGAAATGGCGGTTGAAAACTTTCGAGAAAAATTCGTAAGCGAGGGGTTCGCCAGTCAGGGCCACTTTGCCCAGCGTTTCGATGAGCGGCCGATCGGCCTGGGGGGCGATTTCGCGGATTGTTTTACCGATCACGTTATTTGTTCGCAGGCCAGTCTGCTGGCCATAGGCTTCGTTAGCATCCAGCACTCGATAATCAACCACGCGGCCGTTGCCATCGGTGATGATCTCGTTCAGGGCAAAGCCTTCGGTCATGTTTTCGAATAACTGGCGATACTTGGCTTCACTGGCCTGGAGCGCTTCTTCCGCGCGTTTGCGTTCGGTGATGTCAAACACGGTCGAGCGGCTCACCAAATAGTTGCCGGTTTTATCTTTAATGGCCGTGGCGTTCACCAGGGCATAGAACGTGGTTCCATCCCTGCGCACAAATTCCATTTCAAGATCCCGCAGCCAGCCGCGCTGCTTGAAGGCCGGGTAATTCTGATTAAAGATGGCAAGACCTTGTGCGGTGACAAAGTTGGCAAATGGGCGGCCGATCACCTCTTTCCGGGCATAGCCCAACCAGTCCAACTCGGTTTGGTTGATCTGGACAAAACAGCCGTTAGCATCCAATGAGTGATAGCCGGCCGGGGCGTTGTCGTACAGGTCCTGCACCTCGGCGGTGCGCGCTTGCACGCGTTGTTCGAGTTCGGCAAATAATCTCGCGTTCGAGATGGCCGCCGAAACCCGAAAGGCCAGTGCTTCCACAAAACGCAGATGGTCGGGGGTGTGGGCATGTAACTCGGTGCTGAGGATTTGCAAGACGCCCACCACCGCACCCTCGGCGCGCAGCGGCACCAGGATGGCGGAACGGGTGCGTTCGGGATCGTCTGGTATGATCTCGACAAAACGGCCATGTTCGTCGAAAACGTTCCTGCTATTGGCGGTCTTGAAGGCTTGATCATAATCCGGCAGAAGCAGAGACTCGCCGGTGCGAATCACCCGGCTTTGGGTCCCCTGCCCAGGCGGTTCCAGCGGAATGGGCGGAAATTCCGAAATATCCTGCGGCCCTTCCGGAGTTTGCAGAAATTCACAATTCAGTAATTCGGTCTGCGGGTCATATGAAGAAGCAATCAGCATATCGCACGGCATGGCTTGGGATAGATACCGATAAAGCAGGGCATAAATCTGCCCGACATCCAGCGTCTCAATCAGCGCCCGACCCGCTTCCAGTAGGAGGGTCATATCCCGGCTGCGTGACTGTAATTCCTGCTGTGTGGATTTGAGTTCGTGAATGTCGGTGGCATGCATTAGCGCATACGCAACCCGGCCGCGCTCATCGTGGATCGGCTGGAGTGAACTGCGAAACCAGCGGGCCTGGCCTTGCACGAAGCTAAGGCTTTCACTTACGTGCCCCTGGTCTTCCGCAATGACCCGGCGCACGCCCGCCAATTGTTGCGACGCCACCGGTTCGGGGAAAAGTTCATGTACAGTCTTGCCGATCAGTGTCGGGGGTGTGCCGCCCAACTGCTGCGCGGCGATCTCGTTCATGTACAAGAATTTGCCGTCATAGTCAATGGTAGCCACGACGCTGTCCAGCGTTTCCATCAACCCGCGATATTTTTCTTCGCTCTCGCGCAGTTTCTGCTCAGCCTGCTGGCGCTCAATCGCGATGCTGGCCAGGCTGGTAGCCATATCGATCAGGGCTAATTCCGCCGCGCCCGGGGCGTGCGGTTCGGGATAATACATGGCAAACGTCCCGAGCACGGCGCCATTTGCTGCAAAGATGGGTGTTGACCAGCAGGCGCGAAATCCATGGCCCAGCGCGGCGTCACGAAAATTCACCCATAAAGGATCAGACGCAATATCGACTACATAGACTGGTTGCCGGCGATAGGCCGCGGTGCCGCATGAACCCGCGACGGGGGCTACCCGCACGCCATCAATTGCCTCCACATAAGACTGAGGCATACTCGGGCCAGCCCCTTGATGCAGATGTACGCCATCGCTATCTAGTAATAGAATTGAACAACGCATATCCGGGGAATGCGCCTCGATGGCAATGGCGATAACTGCCAGGATGTGAGACAGCGGCTTCCCCTTGGCCACCATCTCCAGAACCTTCTTCTGGTCTGCCAGCAGTATCTCTTGCCATTTCCGTTCAGTGATGTCATGCGCCACCACCAGAGCGCCGATGATTGCGCCTGCCGCGTCACGCAGCGGCGAAAACCTGTTTTCATGGACATGTGGCTGTCGGTTGGTGTCTACCCATGAACCTTCCAAACCGAAAGTCTCGCCGGCTAGTGCGCGATCATACGCGGTGCGCCAGAATTCCAGAACCTCCGCTGGATAATCGGGGGAAAGCATCCACTCACCCACCTCGAACGGACGGCCGCCGCTGGCGACGAGTTCTTGTTGGTGGCGTTGATTATCGATCAACAAGCGGTAGTCCCGATCCAGCGCAAAGGTCGAGTCTGGAATGCTCTCCAGCACCTGCCGCAATAATACTTCGCTCTCGCGCAGTTTCTGCTCCGCCTGTTTGCGTTCGGTCACGTCTTGCGCCATAGCCAGAAAGCCCGTTAGCCGTCCAGCCTCATCCCGCAGAGGTGTGTTATGCCATTCGCATAAAATCAAGCGGCCATCTTTAGTACGGTTCTGGTTGTAGCCTACGGTAGGCACGTTTTGCACGGCCATCTGCTGGCGGAGATCCTCCACATAAGCCCGCGCTTCTTCGGCAATGAACGTACCGTAAGGCTGCCGTCCCAGCATCTCGGTCGCGCTAAAGCCGAAAATCGTTTCGGCCGCCCGATTCCAGTAGACCACGTTAAAATCCGGATCGTTCATGATGCACGCAATGGGCATTTGATCCAGGATCAACTGCAGGCGCTCTGCATACCGATCGCGATCCGCCGCCAAACGGGCGCGTTCGGCCTCCGCCCGCTTGCGATCGGTGATATCCAGTGTCGTGCCGATGTACCGCTCGAGTTCTCCTTGGCCGTCAAAGTAAGGCAGCGCGCGGTCGTAAACCCACCGCACGCTCCCATCAGGGCGCACAATCCGGTGTTCGAGTTCATAGACCGAGCGGCTTTGCATTGCCTGGGTAAAGACCTCATTCAGCCGGGCGGCGTCGTCGGGATGAATGGATTCTTGAAGCATCACCTCATACGCGGGTGAAGGCTCGGCCGGATCCAGCCCGTAAATGCGGTATTCCTCTTCGGACCACACCGTTGTCTGCGTGGCCGCGACGTATTCAAAACTGCCCAGATGGGCAATCTTTTGCGCCTGCGCCAATGTATGGCGCGCCTGCTCCAGCCCCTCTTCCGCCCGTTTGCGTGCGGTCACATCATGCAGGACGCAATGCGTACGAATGAATTGACCCTGCGCATTGCGTTGGACACTGCCCACCAAAGCCACCTCGAGCAGCGTGCCAGTTTTATGCATCAAGTGCAGGTCGACCTGAACTTCATTGTCGCGCTTGAGCCTGTCAAAGGCGTGAGCAAACGCCGCCCGCATCGCCGGTGTCCAGAGATCGCCAAAGCTCTTGCCCAGCAATTCGTCCGCTGAATAACCGGTGAGTTCACAATACGCCGAGTTCACATCGACAAAGCGGCCCTGCTCATCCAGAGATTGGTACGCCACGGGGACATGCTCAAGCACACTGCGAAAAGGCGCCGCGTGCGTTTCTTCCTGGGCAACGGCCAACTGCCGTTCCAAATGAGCTACACGCTGGCGTAATTCGGCGTTTTCTTGTTGGAGCATTGCTTTCGTGACCATGTTATGCATCCTGAGGTGAACTAAGCTCGACACTTTTGCTCTGGTGCGAAGAGGCACCAGCCTAAAGGGTTATACCCGCAGATAGCAGCCGGGCCATTGAGATATTTTTTCAGCATTGCCAACCGCTGGTGGATATTACCCATACCGCCGTATAGGAAGGCGCTCCCCAGCAGGTATATAGTGCGTATATGATAGTCCAAATTGCATGCAATGTGTATAGCAAAAACGTTACAAAACAGCAAATGTAACGCTAAGCATTAAAAAAACGGTGCAGTGGCCTAATCGAACAGTCGAATAATCGGTACCCCGACGTAGAAGACACGGCCGATCGGTGTCAATTCGCTGTTCACTCTCATGTGCCGCCGCACGCCCAGACGGTCTTTTTGACGACATCTGGCCGCCCGGAATGTTGGTTTTCGCCACCGCTTTTCTCCACTAGAATCGACGCTCACCCTACTTATCGAATCCACTGCGCTGGACGAGAGTGCGCCTAGGCGCCGCTCGGCGAAGAAGGGGAGGTATCGCTCATCATGGCGGACATGAACTATCTCGATCGACTCCAGTACCGATCAGGCGCATCGGGATAAGGCGCAATGTTGACGTGGAGGTGGAATACAACCCACCTCAGACGAAGGTGATCTATGTCTATGTATCGCGCAGCATGAGGTGCTGGTCCGATAACTCAGTAGGTCCATTAAGAATTGAAGTTACGCAGACGGGTATGTTCCTACACCGGCGCCAAATTGAATTAGCGGCCATTGAGCCAGCTGTGACTTTCAAGCTGGTCTTAGCCAGGCCGTAAACACGCTGCCGTGTCCGGCCACGCCATCGCTGTGAACAGTCAGGCGGCCCTCAAGTTTGGTAAGGATATCGTAACTGAGCGACAAGCCTACTCCTGCGCCGGGAATCGTGTAGTCGGCAGCCGCACGACCCCGATAGAACCGCTCGAAGATGTGGGGCAGATCATCGGGCGCAATGCCGGGTCCGCTATCGCGCACGGCCAAGGTGATCCAAGTTTGGTCTTGCTCAACGATCTTGGCCGTGCTGATGTCGAGTGTGCCGCCGGCTGGCGTATAGTTAAGGGCGTTCGTGGTGAGGTTGGACAACGCTTGCGCCAGCAGGACGGGGTCGGCCAGGGCCAGTGGCATATCAGTCGCTAGCGTCGTCGTCAACGTCAAGCCCCGTTCATGTGCCCGGCTGGCTATGTCAGCCGCGAGTGACGCGGCTAATTGATTGAGATCGATCGGCGCGAGATGAAGCCCAGCCGCATTGACGCCTTGCTGGGTGACCGCCAACAAACTCTCGATCAGCTGCTGCAACCGATCGGCCTGCTCTTTCAACGTTTGCATGTATATGGCGCGCTTGTCCGGCTTGCCGAAATCCAGCAATTCCAGATAAATCTTGATGCTGGTCAACGGCGTGCGCAGTTCGTGACTGATGCGCGAGATGAATTGATCTTTGAGTTGATCCAGCTCCAGCAGCTGCTGATTTCGTTCGGCCAACTGGCGGGTGCGTTCGGCCACGCGGACTTCCAGTTCATCGGCTCGTTGCCGCAGCTGCGCGTGCAGCTGCGCGTTCTGCAACGCCAGCGCGGCCTGATGGGCAAACATCTTCAAGCGCTCGATCTGTTCCGCTGCAAAATGCCCTGGCTCGGCGCTGTATAGCCCCAGAAAACCGGTCAGTTCACCTCGGATGTAGATGGGCGCCCCGGCATAGCTTTGAATCCATTCGCCGCCCGGTGGGATAATCCACTGAGGCTCAGCAGCGGTGCGATCGATGATGCAGGGCTGCCCTGTGTCGCGCATGATGCGCAATCTATACAGACTATCGATCGGGCACGTTTCGCCCTGCAACGCCGTCGTCGAAGAACGTCCGTAGCTTCGGACGAGTCGCGCCTGATCCCGCTCGATCAACCAGATGCTGGCCCCGTCATTGGGAACCACTTGTCCAACCGCAATCAAGACCTGACCGAGTACGGCGTCTAACTCCAGACTGCTGTTCAACGCGATGGCGGTATCACGCAGGGCTTCGGCCAGTCGACGTTCTTCACGCTCAGCCGCCTCAGTGCGTTTGCGAGCCGTGATATCAAAGACTAAGACCACGAAATAGTTGACGGACCGATCGGGATGACGCAAACACTGAACGACCAGCTCGGCATGGATGATCGCCCCATCACGGTGAATGAAGCGTTTTTCTAGCGTAAAGCCGTCGATTTCATTGGCGAGCACCCGGTTTAGCTGCGCCTGATTCGCAGCGATGTCAGCGGGATGCGTCAATTCCAGCCAGGTCTTGTGCAGCAATTCGGCTTTGGAGTAGCCCAGCATCTCGCACAAGACCGAGTTGACATCCAGCCAGGTGGCATCCGGCGCGGTGATGGCGCGGCCCGTTAACGGCAGTTCAAAGTAACTGCGGAACCGCGCTTCACTTTGCCGTAAGGCGGCCTCGGCTTGCTTGCGTTCTGTGATGTCGACCGTCACGGTGGCCGTGCCAGCGGCATCGGGTAACGGCGTGGCGCTGACGCTGGTCCAGATCATGTCGCCGGTTTCGGTCTCGATGCCAATTTCGACATTGTGAATCACGCGCTGCTCAACGATGGCGCGTAGGCTGGGAAACTCTGCCGGCGGCATCAGACTGCCATCGGCCCGGAAATAGCGGCGCTGTTTGTATTCCCCAATCTGCATGCCGGACTCGGATAGTCGCAAGATGCGCGACAACGCTGAGTTGGCATCGATGACTTGATTGTGGTCGTCCACCAGCGAGACGCCCACCGGCAGAAATTCAAACACGCCGTGCCATTTCGCCTCACTGGCCCGCAAGTCTTCTTCGGCCAGTCGGCGCGCAGTGGTATCGCTGGCCACCATCAAGATTGATGAAATCTCAGCGCCGGTCTTGATGGGCACTAATTGCCGGTGATACCAGGCCCGCGCCCGATTGGGTCCAAAGCCCGGCGCTTCGTATTCCACCATGCGGCGCTCGGCCAGGGTTTGGGCGAAAGCGGCTTTGAATTGTTCGCGGCTATCCGGCGCGACGACCTCGAAGAGCGAGCGCCCTACGTAATCGGCCTGCGTGAACCCAGGCTGCGTGCGATTGAGCGCCAGAATCAACCCCGCTGGATCAACCTCGGCCACAAAGGCGGGCAGATGTTCCAGCAAGGTACGCCAGCGAGCTTCCGACGCGCGCAGGGCCTCTTCAGCCTTCTGCTGCTCGGTAATATCGCTCACGCTGCCGACGCGCGCCACCGGTTGACCAGCGGCATCACGCAGCACGCTGAACCGATCGCGCAACCAAATGTAGTTGCCCGACTGATGCTTGAATCGATAATCGATTTGATAGGGGACACCGGCTGGCCCCGCTAATGAAGCGGTGATGGCCCGCCCAATTCCAGATTGATCGTCGGGATGGATCAAATCCAGCACCACATCAATCGGCAAAGCCTGAAATTCTTCCGACGTATAACCGGAAATCCGGGCAAACACCGGACTCAGATAGTCGTAGGTATTCGTCGTGAGGTTTCGCTTATAGGCTGCATCTAGTGAATTCTCCAGCACTTCGCGCAAGCGCTCTTCGCTGGCGCACAATTGGGCCTCGCGTTGTTTGCGCTCAGTGATATCGCGACTGTAGATCACCAGGCGCACGACCTGTCCCTGTGCATCTTTGATTGGATAAACGCGATTTAGAAACCAGCGCGTTTGCTGCTGTTCTTCAAGAATCATCGGTGCGTCGCCAGTGATTAGCTGCGCGAACAGCGGACGCCACCGCGCGATTGTATCAGCCCGCAGCCGATCGGCGGCTTGTGCCCCGATGAGTTCGTCGCGGCGGCCACCCAGCCTTTGAACCGCCAGCTCGTTCAGCGTCAGGACTGTGCCATCAACGGCCAACACAATGATGGCTTCGTCCGTGGCATCCAAGATAGCTTGCCAATTGGCTTCACAGTCTGGCAGAGCAGATCCCGACTGTTGCTCCAATCGCGCACGAGCGAATTGTTCAGAGTGAAGAAGTTCTAGTTCTGTGATACGGTGTCGCAATGCGGCATTTTCGTCTTGAAGAGCGGCTAACTCTCCATACTGGTCGATCATATAGCAGGCTCGGTGAAATAGGTTAAAGGAACGTCGTTATTGTAGCATGTTCTTGACAACACAATCAGCCTATCGAGTGGGGAGTGGCTTCCATGGTACACGCCAGCCGCAGTCGAGATTGTTCGCCCGCCTTCGATAATCGACACACGTATTAATCAGTCTGGTTAAACCGACAGACGAATAGCCAGTCAAACGGATTGAATTCAAAACGGTCCGGATGGCTGAAATAATCGCCGCGCCAGCGCGGGTATATAATACGGCGAAGATCTAACGTTGGTTACTTTGCTGGCTTAGTGCGATGCCAGCTGGAGAAAATGTTTATGTCCCTTGGCCTGACCACTTCTGAAGCGCAAGCCCGCTTACAGCAATTTGGCCCCAATGCCGTAGCAGCGGAGCACCGCCAACCATTACTGGATTTCGCACGAAAATTTTGGGGACCAGTGCCGTGGATGCTGGAGATCAGCATCGTGCTGGAACTGGCTATCGGTCACGCCACGCAAACTCGTCATCATCGGCGGCCTGTTGATCTTCAATGCGTTGATCAGTTTCTTTCAAGAGAATCGCGCGCAGAACTCGCTGGCGCTGCTGCAAAAACGGTTGACCATTCAGGCGCGCGTGCGGCGCGATGACGAGTGGCGATTGCTACCCGCCGATCGTGATCCTGGTGCCCGGCGACGTGGTGCGAATGCGGGTAGGCGATTTAGTGCCCGCGGACCTCAAACTTAGCGATGGCCATCTGGCTGTCGACCAATCGACGTTGACGGGCGAAACGTTACCCGCCGAGTTGAGAGCGGCGGCACTGCTACGCGGGCAGTGTGGTGCAGCGCGGCGAAGCCACCGCCGAAGTGATCGCGACCGGCTCGCGCACACAGTTCGGCCAGACCGCCGAACTGGTACGCATCGCGAAGACCGTTAGTCATCTGGAAACGACGATTCTGGGCATCGTCAAATATCTGGTGGGTCTGGACGTGGTGCTGGTGATCGGAGTGCTGGTATACGCGCTGATCACGGCCTTGCCACTCACCGATGTACTGCCCTTCGCGTTGATGCTGCTGGTGGCTTCGGTGCCGGTGGCGCTGCCGGCGACGTTTACACTGGCCTCGGCGCTGGGTTCGCAGGAATTGGCCGAACACGGTGTGCTCGTCACACGCTTATCGGCAATCGAGGAAGCGGCGGCGATGGATGTGCTGTGCAGCGACAAGACCGGCACGATCACGCAGAATCAACTGGTGCTGTCGGCCGTTCACGCCGAAGCGCCCTTCTCGGAAGATGAAGTGCTGCGCTGGGCAGCGCTGGGTTCCGATGCGGCTTCGCAAGACCCGATTGATCTGGCGATTCTGGCCGGAGCGCAAGCACGACACGTCCTCAACGGCGCGAGTCAACGTCTGCACTTTGTGCCGTTCGATCCCTCGACCAAACGCACTGAGGCGACTGTGCAAGTCGATCAACAAGTGTGGCGCATCGTCAAAGGCTTTCCGCACACTGTAGCAGAGTTGGTCGAGCCACGGTGTGATCCAAGTCAAGCGGTGGCCGAGTTAGCGGCGCGGGGCTATCGGGTGTTGGCCGTAGCAATCGGGCATGAGGTCGATCTGAAGTTGGCAGGCCTCGTCGGCTTGTATGATCCACCACGCGCTGATTCAGCACAACTCCTCCACGACCTTACGCATGAACTCGGCCTGCGCGTGGTGATGATCACGGGCGACGCGCTGAAACGGCGCGCGCGGTGGCGGCCGAAGTGGGATTGGGCAGCACAGCCTGTGCGGCCGAAACGGTGCGGCAGGCATCGCCCGCCAACGAATTGAAGTGCGACGTCATTGCCGGGGTTTTGCCCGAAGACAAGTTTCACTTGGTGCAGGCGTTTCAACGCGCCGGTCATGTCGTCGGCATGACGGGTGACGGCGTAAACGATGCACCCGCTTTGAAGCAAGCCGAGGTCGGCGTGGCCGTGTCCAGCGCCACCGATGTCGCGCGCCGCGGCCAGTGCCGTGTTGACCGAGCCGGGCTTGAGCAACTTAAAATCGGCCGTCACGATCGGGCGGCAGATTTTTCAACGCTTATTGACTTACACATACAACAAGATCATCAAGACGTTTCAAATCGCGTTGTTTTTGAGCGTGGGTCTGTTTCTCACGGGCACGTTTGTCATCACGCCGCGCCTGGTGGTGCTGTTGTTGTTTGCTAATGACTTCGCCACGATGTCGCTAGCCGCTGATCGGGTGTCGTATTCGCGACGGCCCGAACGCTGGCACATCCGTCCGCTGGTGCTCGGCTCGTTGATTTTGGCGGTGGCGTGGCTGGTATTTTCGTTCGGCGTGTATTTTGCCGGCCGCGATGTTTTTCACCTGCCGCAAGCCAGCCTGCAAACGCTGGTGTTTGCGATGCTGGTTTTTACCGGTCAAGCCAACATCTACCTCGTGCGCGAGCGCCGACACTTCTGGGAATCGCTGCCTGGCCGCCCGTTGTTGATCAGCACTGTGATCGATATAAGTCTGGTGCTGCTCTTTGCATCGCAAGGCTGGCTCATGACCCTGATCGATTTGGCGCTGCTGATCGTTCTACTCGTCGTAACGGTCGTGTATGCCGTCGGCTTGGACATACTGAAAATCCGCGTGTTTCGCCGCTTGAGTTGAGCGGTGACAGCGTTTGTTTGCGATAAGGCGGCTGTCGCAAATGAAGTCAAGAGGATACTTTCTTCATCTGGGTGTGGCCGGACGATGAGACCATAACATCATCCGCGATTGACCTTTACCCGAGTGTGAAGGGCGGACGCTAAGCGCCGGTATAAACCTACATCGAGCAAGCCCATCTTACAACAAATATCCACCAGTTGTCGCACCGCCCCATGCCATCAGGCTACCTCGACAACCCTAGTTTACGGTAGATGTTTTGTCGGCGTCAGGTGGCCCGATTTTGCTTAACCCGTTCTACCTGTTCCTTCTATTGCCACAGCGAGAGGGCAACACCCAGTACAGCGCGACCACTCATCACAACGTAAACGCAAGGTGCGCGATCAAGTCGACTAAATGTACCGCTCGATCAATCACCGGCTGTCAATAAAAAGCGGGCGACCAGATTCTATCATCCGCCCTCGATTGCTTGTATTCGACGATTGCGTCAGCCTTGCTTTGCTCCACACTCCGGGCAGAACTTAGGGCTGCCTTCCATCTTCGCGCAACGTGTGCATTGTTTGCAGTGCGGATCGCATGCTTACCGCTGGATCGCGTTCCAGTCTGATCCGATCGACTTGTCAGACGGAGACTCTATTCGCGGTCGGTCACGATAACACCCCAGCGATAATGATCCAACACTTCTTAAGGCAATTCTGGTGCCGCACATGGTGCGCGCCTCAGACCTCGAATCGTTTGGAGAATATTCGGACGGAATTCGGATACCTTTCGGACCACAAACTCCGTATTCACTTTTATACTGCACCGCGATAACAGTCGAGAAGTTCTTTGACTGCAGATTTTCATTCGCTTTTATTCTGCCGCAACTTGATGCGGCAATAAGGTGGGCGAGGGACGCAAGATTCTGGTGTTGCACGCCGACGCGTTGAAGACGTTAGGCTTGTCGCGGCGATTTGTCCACTTGACCCGGCACCCCGGTCGGCTGTGGACGGACGGCTTGGAGCGGCGCGTGCATCAAGCGTGCGCGGTGCTCGATATTCGGCGACGCGATGTCCACGGTTTTCGGGCAACGG
Organism: Anaerolineae bacterium; assembly: GCA_046328575.1. Classification (GTDB taxonomy): domain Bacteria; phylum Chloroflexota; class Anaerolineae; order Fen-1058; family Fen-1058; genus JAGOBP01. The sequence goes on along the minus strand of JAXLWI010000026.1, from coordinate 8,951 downwards.
CGGCTTGCGAATTCGTGAACATCAAAAGCGCGTTAGGCTATACAGATCTGAAAGCGCGGCATGAGTTAGCGTCGTGGCTGGGTCACAATCCCCATGGGACGGAGGTAACGTATGAGTATGTCCCGCATCGCTCGCCGCATTTGTAATTGCCAGACATTCCTGATAATCAGGCTTTGAGGTACAATTTTGTCGCGTTATCTCGATTTAGGATAGCGCGATTTTGATTTGTTCAGCAGGAGCAACCCATGCGCGAAGTGATGGCGGATATCGATCGATGGTTGGCCCAAAGCGATTCAATCGCGCTGGCGACGGTGCTACAAACGTGGGGTTCGTCGCCGCGTCAGGTCGGCGCGAAGCTGGCGCTGACCGCTCACGGTGAAGTCAGCGGATCGGTCAGCGGCGGTTGCGTGGAAGGCGCGGTAATCGAGACCGGCTTCAGCGTGATCAAGACGGGCAAGCCGCAGTTGCTGCACTTTGGCGTGGCAAATGACACCGCGTGGGAGGTGGGCTTAGCCTGCGGCGGCTCGATTGACGTTTTTGTTCAGCAGTTCGATCGAGCGATCTATGCAGCCGTTCGTTGTGCCTTGGCCGATGATCGATCAAGTGCGCTCGTTACGGTCATTCGCGGTCCGATTGAGCTGCTGGGCCGATCGATGGTGGTGAACGACACCGGTGACGCGATCGGCACGTTGGGCGCGGAGATCGATCGGGCCGCGGTTGAGGCCGCCGCTGATGTGTTGTGTGCAGGGCAGTCGCAACGTCACGCGCTGTCTGATTCGATCGAACTGTTCTTTGAGGTTATCGCTCCGGCGCCGGAAGTGATCGTCGTGGGCGGAGTGCACATCGCCATTGCGTTGACGCAGTTGGCAAAAGTCATAGGCTATCGTACTACGGTCGTCGATCCGCGCGGCGTGTTTGGCACAACCGCCCGCTTCCCGCATATCGATCGCCTGATTCAGGCTTGGCCGGATGAAGGGCTGGCCCAGATCACATTGTCGCGCTTGAGCGCGGTCGCCGTGTTGACACATGATCCCAAGTTGGATGATCCCGCGTTGAAGATTATTCTGCCCAGTGCGGCCTTTTACGTCGGCGCATTGGGCAGTCCTGCTACGCAGGCGCAGCGCCGCGTGCGGCTGCGCGCGGCAGGCCTGAGCGACGCCCACCTTGATCGACTGCACAGTCCGATCGGGTTGGAGATTGGCAGCCAGTCCCCAGAAGAGATCGCGCTAGCAATTATGGCGGAAATCGTCGCGTGTCGCAATCAGCGCATGTGATATACTACTCACTAAGTGAGTAGATACCGACTATAACGTCCCTCGCGCATGTAGTCACTCAGTTACTACTGATAAATGTCACTTGCCGCAGGGGTGACAGTGCGCTATCCTCTGTCGAGATAACGCGTTATTTAGCCAGTCGTCAATTGAACAAGAGTCTCCGAGCCGCAGCGCCTAACGATCGCTGATTTATGGTGCAAGGCCGTACTTCCCGATGGGAAGGGGATGCTGTTGCATCCCGTGGGCCGCAGTGGAAACGCTGAGACCTCCGCATATTTGGAAAGGAGACGGTTCCTCATCGACCTTCGCGGATCGATTCAGGCCGTCTCGTGTTGAGCCGGCCTGTTGCGTTGTAAGCGACCAGTCAAACTCAAGGAGGATGTCATGAAGAGTCGTTCGCTGACCATCTTGGCTGTACTGTTAGGGCTGGTGTTGAGCGCGTGCACGTCGACGAGTACGTCGGGCCCGACGCAGGCTCCGGCCCCCACCGTTGCACCCGCTGCCCCGGCTGGTGAAACAAAAGTGACGGTGTTTGCGGCGGCCTCGCTGACCGACGCTTTCAACGAAATCGGCGAGCAGTTCAAACAGCAGAATCCTGGCGTGACGCTGGAGTTTAACTACGCCGGTTCGCAGCAGCTGCGCGCGCAATTGGAGCAAGGCGCAGTGGCCGATGTGTTTGCCTCGGCCAATACGAAAGAAATGAACGCGGCGATTCAATCGGGCTTGGTGGTGAAGGACACGCAAAAGACGTTCGTCCGCAACCGATTGGCCATCATCGTCCCGAAGGATAATCCGGGCGGCGTGAACGAGTTAAAGGACTTGAGCAAGTCCGGCTTGAAGATTGTGTTGGCGATAGCCAGTGTACCGGTTGGCGGCTACGCGCTCACCTCGCTCGACAAGATGAACGCCGACTTCGGCGCGACGTTCTCGCAGACCGTACTGGCCAACGTCGTTTCATACGAAGACAACGTCAAGCAAGTGGTCGCCAAAGTGCAGTTGGGCGAAGCCGACGCGGGCATTGTGTATTCGTCGGATGTCACACCATCGGCGGCTGAGAAAGTCGTCAAGCTTGACGTCCCCGACAAGTACAATACCTTGGCGACGTATCCCATCGCCGTATTGAAGGCCGCGCCGCAAGCCGATCTCGCCCAGAAGTTTATGGACTATGTGTTGTCCGATGCGGGTCAGGCCGTGCTGTTGAAGTGGGGGTTCCTTTCACCTAAAGCAGCCGCTCAGGCGCAATCAAGCACGGGTGGCGCGATCAAAGTGACTGACGCTTTGGGCCGCGAAGTGATGTTGGAGAAGGCACCGGAACACATTGCCATTGTCGGCAAGGCCTTTTTCATGAGCATCGACGCGGCTTATCTGTTCCCGAATATTGGCCCGCGCGTCATCGCAGTAGGGCAAAGCACCCAATCGGCGAAGAATTTTCTTGCCGTGATCGATCCATCGGCTGCCGACAAAGCCGCGTTTGAAACGAGCGTTGGCGCCGAGCAAATCGCGCCGCTGAAACCCGATCTGGTCATCTTGAAGAGTTCGGCGTCTGAAAAGTTGGGCAAGCCGCTCGAGCAGTTGGGCATTCCCGTCGTCTACGTCGAATTGGAAACGCCCGAGCAGTATACGCGCGACATCACGTTTTTAGGCCAGATTCTGGGCACACCCGATCGGGCCGCGCAAATTCTGGCGTACTATCAGGGCATCGTCGACACGGTGACGCAAATCGCGGCAGGCCTGAGCGATGATCAGAAGCCGACCGTCGCGCTGCTGCAATACAGTGATAAGGGCGGCGAAGTCGCGTTCAGTGTGCCGCCCGCGACCTGGATTCAGACCATGATGGTCGATCTGGCTGGCGGCAAGCCGGTCTGGACGGAAGCGTCCGATAAGGGCGGCTGGAAAGTGGTGAACCTCGAGCAAATCGCTGCGTGGAATCCCGATCAAATTTACATCATTGCGTATAATGGCAATGCCAAAGACATCGTCGCTAAGTTGAAGACCGATAGCAAGTGGGCGGCATTGAAGGCCGTAAAAAACCGTCAGATCTTCGGCTTTGCCGGCGACTTCTACAGTTGGGATCAGCCTGACACGCGCTGGGGTTTGGGCCTGCTGTGGCTGGTGACGAAAATGCATCCCGATCAAGCCAAAGACATCGACATCATGCAAGAAGTCAATCGGTTCTATACCGATCTGTATGGCATGAAGGCCGATGATATCCAAGCGAAAGTGACGCCGGTGCTGGTCGGCGACCTCCCGTAGACTTATGCACACCACCGATCGGCTTCGCCCGTCTTTAACACGCCTGTTTGTGTGGCTGGGCGCCGGGCTGCTGGTCGTGTTGATCTTGTCCACGTTCGCTGGGCGGTATCCAAAACCCTATTGGATGCCGCCCCAACTGCTGTGGCAAGACGACATGGCTCAACAGCTGGTTCTATCTTTGCGTCTGCCGCGTATGGTCGTGGCGCTGCTGCTCGGCATGAGTCTGTCGGCGGCGGGCGCAGTGATGCAGATGATCTTCCGCAATCCGCTGGTCGAGCCGGGCTTTCTCGGTGTGACGCAGGGCGCGGCCTTTGGCGCGGCGTTGAGCATCCTCTGGATTAGCACCGCGCCGTTGATGATCGAAGCCTCTGCCACGTTTTTTGCGCTGCTGGGCATGGCCTTGTCGTATTATCTGGCACGGCACTTACACTTCGGTGGCTGGGTGCTGCGCCTGGTGTTAGCGGGCATCGCTGTTTCAGCCTTGTTCGCCTCGGGCAACGGCGTACTAAAGTATCTGGCCGATCCGTTGACGCAGCTGCCCGAGATTACGTTCTGGCTGCTGGGCGGCTTGTGGAGCGTGACGTGGACGGATGTGGTGTACATCCTGCCGGTCGTGCTCCCCGCTTTGATTGTCATCTTCTTGATGCGCTGGCGCTTGAACTTGTTGTCCCTCAGCGATGAAACCGCGTTCTCACTCGGCACCGCGCCGGGCCGCGAGCGCACTGTCTTGTTGTTCAGCGCTGTTGCGGCCACAGCCGCCGTCACCGCAGTCGCCGGTGTCGTCGGTTGGGTAGGCTTAATCGTGCCGCATTTGGCGCGTCGCATTTGCGGCGCGAACGCTCAATACACCATCCCCGCTTCGATGTTGATCGGCGGCGCGTTTGCGGTGATCTGCGACGACCAGGGACGCACACTGATGGCGGGCGAAATCCCACTGGGCATTCTCACGTCCTTGATCGGCGCAGTGATCTTCATCGGTTTCATGCTGAGTTCAGGCTTAAAGGTGCGGGCGCGTGAATAAGCGCGGGATCATCTCACTCGATAAATTACGCTTCGGTTACGGCGGCGATCAGCGTCCTGTACTGAACGACCTCTCGCTGGAGATACCATCCGGCGCGATCACGGCCATCCTCGGACCTAACGGCGCAGGCAAGACCACGCTGCTGCACGTTATCCTTGGGTTATTACCACCACGGGCGGGTCAAGTACTGCTCGACGGTCAAACGCAAGCGACACTCTCGCGCCGCGAGATGAGTCGCCTCATCGGCCTAGTGCCGCAAGCCGAGTACATTCCCTTTGATTTTTCGGTGCTGGAATACGCGCTGCTGGGCCGTTCGCCTTATCTGGGCATGTTGGAAATGCCCAGCGAAGAGGACTATCGCGTCGCCACTGATGTGTTGAACTCGTTAGGTCTATCGGACTTGCAGCATCGTGCCGTCACCGAGATCAGCGGCGGCGAGCGACAGATGGTGATGCTGGCGCGTTCGCTGGCGCAGCAGCCGCGCATTCTGCTGCTCGACGAGCCGACCTCGCATCTCGATCTCAGCAACAAGAGTCGCTTGCTGCGCGTGCTTCGGCAGTTGGCCGCGCGCGGTGTGACGGTGGTCTTCACGACGCACGATCCCGAAGCGGCGATTGCGATTGCACAATACTTGATTCTGATGCGCGACGGGCGCACGCTCGCCAGCGGCTCGCTAACCGATGTTCTCACCACCGATAATTTGATCGCCACCTACGGCACGCCGATTCGGCTGGTGCATGTCGATGATCGACCGGTGGTGTTGTTGGATGATCTGGCAGCATGAAAGACTCAACGTTAATTATCGTGACGGGCGATCGGGGCGCGGGCAAGACGACGTTCTGCACCCGATTGATCGAGCTAGCCCGCTCGGCTGGCAGATCGATCGGGGGTGTTTTGTCACCAGCGATAATCGTGGACGGCCAGAAGATCGCCATCGACGTGATCGATCTGCGTGCCAATCAACGTCAATCACTGGCGGTGTACAATCCCGCAGCCAATTATCCACAGGAATTGTACTGGCGCTTTGATCTTGCGGCTTTAGATTGGGGCAATGAACTGTTGGCGCACAGCACGCCCTGCGACGTGTTGATCGTCGACGAGTTGGGCGTGCTGGAATTTGAACGCAATCAAGGCTGGCTGTCCGGGCTTGTCGCAATTGATGCGGGCGAGTACAAACTCGGTCTTGTAGTGATTCGACCGGAGTTGCTGGCACGCGCGCAGCAACGCTGGCCGTCGGCCCGCACCCTAACGATCGAGTCCGCCAGTCAAGCGCAGGTGGAAGCCGATCGCGTGTGGTATGAATTCCCTGTGAGTTGATTGAATATCTGATTTTGTTGTACATCTTGCATCGACCTTCGACCTACACGCTGCGTGTTCAGCCGTTTCTGGACGATCGGTTGCACGGCGTCTTCGCCACGCGTTATCCGCAGCGACCCAACTTCCTCGGCTTGTCGATCGTACGCCTGATCGGACGCGAAGGAAACGTGCTGCGCTTTGAGGGCGCGAATATGCTGGTTGGTACGCCGCTGATCGACATCAAGCCGTATGTGCCAGAATTCGATCACCGGACTGACGTGCGCATTGACTGGTATGGCTCACAGAGCAAACCGTGACCGTTGGTCAAAGAGTTGCTGATTTGCGATGGGCGTGCCAGTGCTGAAAGCATGCCATGCCGAACCAATCGGGCACCTCACCGTCGCACATCCGATGTTGTAAGCGCCCACTTCACAGTTGTCTTCACAACTCGATCGTTTTCTCCACGCCTGGCGGTTTTCGTGTAAAATTGAGGCCTGCGTTATCCTCATCTGGGATAGCGTTCCGCGCTACACTGAACAACCCAACTTTATACCAAGGGGATCACGTCTATGGAAGCCAAACTATTGATCGATGGTCAATGGGTTGCTGGCGGTGCATTGTTGGAAGTGCGCAACAAGTACACCGAGCAAGTCATTGGCGCAGTATCGACTGCCCGGCATGAAGATGTCGATGCGGCTATTGCCGCCGCGCAGCGCGCGGCTCCGTTCATGGCCGAGTTGCCCGCGTATAAACGCAGCGAATATCTGCTGCGCACCGCCGCCTTGATTCGTGAACGCCGTGATGAATTTGCGCGCACCATCGCGGCGGAAGCGGGCAAAGCGTTGAAGTATGCGCGCGCCGAAGTCGATCGCGGGATCAGCACCTTCACGATCGCGAGTGAAGAAGCCAAGCGCTTGCATGGAGAGACAGTGCCGCTCGACGCCGTGCCAGCGGGCGAAGGCTATTTTGGCTTCTGGACACGGCGGCCCGTTGGCGTCATCGCCGCGATCAGTCCTTTCAATTTTCCGCTGAATCTCGTCGCGCATAAAGTTGCGCCCGCGCTCGCCGCGGGCAACACGCTGGTGTTGAAACCTGCCAGTACCACGCCCCTCACCGCTGTGAAATTGTGTGAAGTTCTCGTCGAGGCGGGCTTTCCGGCGGGTGCGATCAATCTTGTCGTTGGGTCGGGCGGCACGGTCGGGGAGTGGCTGATCACCGATCCGCGCGTGAGCAAGATCACCTTCACGGGCAGTCCGCCGATCGGACGGCATATTACCGAAGTCGCCGGGATCAAGAAGATCACGTTGGAGTTGGGCAACACGTCGCCCGTGATCATCGCGCCCGACGCCGATCTGGACTGGGTCGCCAAGCGCGCGGCGGTCGGCGCGTATTACAACTCCGGACAGGTGTGCATTTCGGTGCAGCGCATTTACGGCCAGCGTGAAATCTACGAACCGTTCACCGAAAAATTCGTGAAGGCGAGTGAAGCGATGGTCGTCGGCGATCCACTGGACGAGCGCGTGGACGTCGGCCCGATGATCGATCCACATGAAGTCGAACGCATCGACGGCTGGGTGCACGAGGCACTGGCAGGCGGCGCACAAATTCTGACGGGCGGTAAACGCGAGGGCTCGGTGTACTATCCGACCGTGTTGACGAATGTGCAGCCGGATATGAAGGTGGTGGCTGAAGAAGCCTTCGCGCCGATTGCGAACGTGATTGCATGTAATGATTTTGAAGAGGCGCTGCGTCAGGCCGATGCCACACCGTTTGGCTTGCAAGTGGGCGTCTTTACGCGGGATATCGAGCGGGTGTTCCGCGCGATCAAGCGCTTGAATTTCGGTGGCGTGATCATCAATGACACGCCCGTCTTTCGCGCCGATCACATGCCGTATGGCGGCAATCGGCAAAGCGGCCTGGGGCGTGAAGGCGTGCGGTACGCGATGGACGACATGACCAACATTCAAATGGTCTCGATTCGCGTGAACGGTTAAATCAATCATTTTCAGGGAGGAGATCATGCAAGACTACCAGTTGTGGATCGATGGACAGTGGCAGGCCAGCAACGGCGGTGGACAGATCACGATCGTGAATCCGGCGACCGAACAACCGATCGCGCAAGTGATCGACGGCAGCCGCGCCGATGTCGATCACGCCGTGCAGGCGGCCTCGCAAGCGTTCTACGATGGCCGCTGGTCGAAGAAGACACCGGGCGAACGGTCGAAAGCGCTGTGGAAATTGGCTGATCTGATCGAAGCCAACGCCGAACGTTTAGCGCGGGCCGAATCCGAGAATACGGGTAAGCCCTATGCGTTTGTCAGCCTGGGCGCGGACTTCCCGTTCATGATCGATAATCTGCGCTTCTTTGCGGCGGCGGCGCGCGATACGCATGGCTCGCACGCGGGCGAATTCGCGGCGGGCTACACCTCGATCTATCGGCGCGAACCAGTGGGTGTCGTCGGCTCGATCACGCCATGGAATTATCCGTTGATGATGGCCGTGTGGAAGCTAGGCCCGGCGTTGGCCGCAGGCTGCACGGTGGTGTTGAAGCCCGCGCCCAGCACGCCGATTACGACATTGATGTTGGGTGAATTGATCGCGGAAGCGGGTATTCCGGCGGGCGTGGTCAACATCGTCAGCGGTGGCAACGACACCGGGCAGGCGCTGGTGGAACATCCCGATGTGCGTATGGTCAGCATCACCGGTTCGACGGGCAGCGGCAAGAAGGTGATGGCGACCGCCGCGCAAACGTTGAAGCGCGTGCATCTGGAACTGGGCGGCAAAGCGCCGGTGATCGTGTTCGACGATGCCGATCCCGAATTGGTCGCGGCCAAAGCGACGCTCGCCGCGACGTTCAACACGGGGCAGGATTGCACCGCGGCAACGCGCGTGTACGTGGCGCAATCAAAGTTGAAACCGTTGACTGAGGCATTAGTCGAAGCAATGAAGCAGGTGAAGATTGGCGCGCAGTTTGAAGACGGTTCGCAGATGGGGCCGCTGATTTCACAGGTGCAACGTGAACGCGTGCAAGGCTTTGTCGATCGTGCGCAGCACGCCGGGGCGAAGGTGCTGCTCGGCGGGCGCACACCCACCGATCGGGACGCGGG